>CACIBB010000028.1:0-2067 GCA_902584795.1 uncultured Alphaproteobacteria bacterium | reverse complement strand
TTCTTTGGCTTTAAAGACTATGTTTTAGATGTTCTTATTGTTGGTGGTGGAAATATTGGTCAAAATTTATCAACTTTAATTGAACAAGATGATCAAGAAATTAATTTGAAAATTTTAGAATTAGATAAAGAAAGGTGTAATTTTTTAGCTGGTTTACTTAAAAAAACGACAATCTTTAATGGTGATGCCCTCGATCAAACTTTGTACGAAGAAATTAAACTGAATAATTCTGATTTAGTAATTACTGTCACAGATAATGATCAAATTAATACAATATTATCGATAATTGCTAAAAAAAGAGGTTCTAAATCAGTTATATCAGTTATTAATAATGAGTCGTACTCATCTTTTGCAAATGATCTGGGCATAGATGTTATAATTAATCCAAGAGAGTTAACAACATCTAGAATAATTGAAAAAATATCTAAAGGCTCTCTTTTATCTTATCATTCTATTTTTAAAGAGGAGTTCATAATTTATGAAATTAAATATAAAAATGAGATATATGAAAATATAAAAAAATCTGAAGTAATAAATCACATATGCACCCTAACTAGTGAGTCATTAGAGTTAAAAAATGATGATCATATCCCTTTGAATAACGATATATTAATCTTATGTGTATCGCGAAAAGACTCTCATGTTTTAGAAAAAATAATAAATGATGATTGATAAAATTTTTTTTTTAGACACTCACAATTACTTTAAGAAAATTGCTACAGACATTATTATTCCAAATATTGGAAAACTTAGTGAAAATGAAGTTTCAACTAAAGAAGATAATTCTAAAGTTACTAGTTATGATGTAATTATAGAGAATGAACTGATTGAATATTTTAAAAATATTGGATTTTTTAATATTATATCAGAAGAGAGTAATTCTAAACTAATAAAAAAAAATGAATATTTGACCGTAGATCCAATTGATGGAACAAGAAATTTTATCAATGGTATTAATAAAGTTGCAATAATGATATCATTTATAAAATCTACAAAATGTGAATTTGCTATAATATATGATCCTATTGGTGATATCTTTTACCATACTCATAACAATTCAATATTTAAAAACCATAAGCAAATAAAGCCTCAAAATTATTATAATCAAATTGGATTTTTAGGTGAACATGCCAAAATTTATTTTAAAGATATTATTACTTCTTACACAGAAAAATTAAGATCAAGATCAATTGGCTATGATGTAATTGAAGCTATAGAAGGTGAAAGATCTTTTTTAACTGTCTATGGATCTAAAATTTGGGATTTATTTCCAGCTATGAGTTTTTTAAAACTATTAAATTTTGAAACAAATCTTCCAAATATGGATTTTGATTATTCAAAATTAGAAAAAAAAATAATTTTTTATGCCAACTTATAAGATTTTATTTGTTGGACTTGGAAAAATGGGCTTCCACATGGCTGGATATTTGTCCAAAAATAAAAATATAAAACTATTTGTATTTAATAGAACTAAATCAGTTGAAAATAAATGGAAAAAAAAATTTATTGCTGAAAGTTATAATTTTAAAAATGATATAAAATTTGATTTTATTATTTCCTGCTTAAAAGATGATAATGCAGTTAATTCTTTTTTTTATAAGTTTGTAAAAACTTCAAATTTTCACAAAAATTCAATTATTATTGACCACTCAACCATATCACTAAGGCAAATCGATACACTTTCCAGGTTATTTAAACCAAGAAAAGTAAAATTTTTAGATGCACCTATTACAGGTGGAGAAGAGGGTGCCAAAAAGGGTTCATTATCAGTAATGGTTGGTGGAACTGAAGCAAACTTTAATAAATCAAAAAAAATAATTTCCTCTTACTCTAAAAGCACAACGCATATGGGAAAATTAGGTTCAGGTCAATTAACTAAATTTACTAATCAAATTTTAATTTGTGGTATTTTATACTCTATGTCAGAGGCATATTTATTTAGTAAAAAAAATAAACTTAATCAAAAAAAAATTTTTAATGCTATAAAAAATGGTGCAGCTAATTCTTGGCAATTTACTAATAGGTATCCAACGTTAACTAAAAATAAATTTAATTTTGGTTTCTCTA
>CACIBB010000027.1:0-2258 GCA_902584795.1 uncultured Alphaproteobacteria bacterium | reverse complement strand
TATATTCCATAAATTTATTAGTTCTTGAGCATTTGAAACTAAATTTTGTTCAGTTAACATAGCACCTTTAGGTTTTCCTGTAGTCCCAGAGGTATATAAAAGTGCTGCTAAATCATTATATGTTCTTTTTGATGGTTCAAAAAAACTATCAAGGTTTTCTAAACCATCAGTAATCTCTCCAACTCCGTTTGCATTTAAAGATAAAATTCTACAGCCAATTTCATCGCAAATTGGTTTTAAGCTATCAATTTCTGATTTATCACAGATGAGAAAAGATGGTTTTGAGTCCTTTATAAAATAAATTGTTTCATTAACTGTATAGCTTGTATTAAGTGGAAAAAAAACTGATCCTGTAAGAATAGATGATAAATAAAGAGCTAAAGTCTCTTTACATTTAGCAGACTTTACAAGAATATGACTCCCTGCTTTTAACCCTAATTTTGATAATTTGTGAGAAATTTTTGATGCTAGAATTATGAAATTTTTATAAGTAATCTCGGATCCATCATCTAATATTAAAAAAGTTTTATTATTATCTAAATTAATTTCAATTAGATTTGAATAAAGTGAGTCTGTCAAAGTATATCAACGGAGTAATTAGGTTGGCCCTGCAATATACAGGGCCTAATAAATAAAATAAAAAATCTAGATTATCCTAGGATTATGGTAACCATTTCTCCCAAGTAGATTTATTGTTTGCTTTCCATTCAGCAACAACATCATTAAGTTCACCACCTTCACGAACTTTAACGAGCATCGCTGCTTGATCTGCATTTGATAATGCCATTTTACCAAAGAATTCAAGTGCTTTTTGGTTTTCTGGTTTAGCAAATGTATCAGGATTACCGTAGTTCATTGGATAGTCAACAGCCCAACCTGTTGCTGGCCAAGAGTCAGCTCCACAAGTTTCCCAATTGTTTGCCTCGGTAAAGGTATCACAAGTTTTATTTGGAGCTAATTTTACACCTACTAATTCGTTAACACCAAAGAACCAATGAGGCTCCCAAAGATACATTAAGAAAGGTTCACCTCTATCGTACATACCCTGCGCTTCAGCAAGAGCAGCTGTTTCAGTTCCTAATTCATCAGCAACAAAGTCTAAACCAAGTAGGTCTAATCTTTTTTGATCATGACAGTTCCAACCAGCAACTGGACAACCAATTAATCGACCTTTACCACCAGACTCCATAGTCGCAAAATCTTCTTTGAATTTATTTAAATCAGCATAGCTAGAAAAATCTGGATTTGCATCAGCCCAATATTTTGGAACATAATAATCTGACATACCAGTAATACCAACAGTTCCAAGTAATTTTACACTTCCATCACCAGAGTAAGTCATTTTAACTTCCCCACCATGAATTAAGTCGCCATTTAACATAACCTCATCAGCTTCAGCGTAACTAGGCCATGACTCACATGCAAAATCAATATCACCTGCAGCAATAGCTTCCCACAAGCCAGTTCCTGAGGCAAATACGATTCTATCAATTTCGTATCCTAACTCATCTTCAAGTATGCTTACAGCTACTTGACATGAAATCTCTCCACCTGTCCAGTCAGCGATGGCTGCTAATAATTTTTCGGCATTAGCTTTACTGAATGTTGCGGTAAAAAGAATAGAGGATAGAATAAAAGTAATAATTGTTTTAGATATTCTCATAGATTATCCCTCCCATTAAAAGTTTATATTAGCAAAAAATAGTCAAAGTACATATGCAATTTATTCATCAATAGGTAACAAAACCCTATGAAATATGTTTTTTTATAGTTAATTAAGTGTAATACTATCAAAAATGATGAAAACTAAAGTATTTCTTACATGTGCTGTTAATGGATCCGGTGACAGTGCATCAAAACATCCTGATCTTCCAAAGACTCCAAAACAAATAGCAAAATCCGCAATAGAGTCTGCTCAAGCAGGTGCATCTATAGTTCATATTCATGTCAGAGAGGAAGATGGAACACCTAGTCGAAAATTTGAATTTTATAAAGAAGTAGTTGAAATAATTAGATCGAGTGACACTGATGTAATTATTAATTTAACAACCGGTATGGGAGGTGATTTAGATATAGGTGAAGGAGATAACCCAATGGATTTTGGTCCATATACTGATATGGCTAATATTATGGAAAGAATATCTCATGTAGAGGAATTACTACCAGAAATATGTACACTTGATGCTGGAACTTTAAATTTTGGTGATAGTTCTGTGTTGGCGGTCAATACACCAAATGATTTAAGAAAAGCAGCCAAT
>CACIBB010000026.1:0-2294 GCA_902584795.1 uncultured Alphaproteobacteria bacterium | reverse complement strand
TCTCAAAATCATGAATCTAGTACCCATAGTCATTGAACAATCAGGAAAAGGAGAGAGGTCTTTTGATATTTTCTCCAGACTACTCAGAGAAAGAATTATTTTTTTAACAGGTGCTATCAATGATGAAACTGCCTCTTTGATATGCGCTCAACTTTTATTTTTAGAGTCTGAAAATCCTGAAGAACCAATTAATCTTTATATAAACTCACCTGGTGGTCTAGTCACAGCTGGATTGGCGATGTATGACACCATGCAATATATTAAATGCCCTGTTCATACTGTTTGTATTGGTCAAGCTGCCTCTGCAGGTTCATTAATACTCGCTGCAGGAAAAGAGGGCAACAGGTATGCCTTACCACACTCTAAAATAATGATTCATCAACCATCTGGTGGTTTTTCAGGACAAGCAAGTGATATTAAAATTCATGCAGAAGAGATATTAAAGACAAAAAAAAGACTCAATGAAATATATCAAAAGCATACCAAAATAAGCATTGGTGAAATAGAAAAGGCAATGGAAAGAGATAGATTCTTTGACCCTGAAGAGGCGCAAAAATTTGGTTTGATAGATAAAGTAATTACTACTAGAATTGAAAAATAAAAATGTCTGATGAAAAAATAATCTCTGCTAATAGCTCTGATAAAAAAATATCATGCTCCTTTTGTGGTAAAAGCCAAGAAGAGGTTAAAAAATTAATTGCTGGACCAAATGTCTATATTTGCAATGAGTGTGTGGTTTTATGTAAGGATATACTTGTTGAAGATGATAAAATTGACACAAAGAAAAAATTTGAGATACCAAAACCAAGTGAGATCTATAATTATCTTGATGATCATATAATTGGTCAAGATCATGCAAAAAAAATATTATCTGTATCTGTTTACAATCACTATAAGAGAGTTCAAAATCCCTCAAAAGATATAGAAATTTCTAAATCAAACATATTACTTATTGGACCAACTGGTTGTGGTAAAACACTTTTAGCTCAAACCCTAGCAAAATTTTTAAATGTACCTTTTACAATTGCTGATGCTACCACATTGACTGAGGCTGGATATGTAGGTGAAGATGTTGAAAATATTATTTTAAGATTACTTCAGCAATGTGATTATGATGTAGCTTTGGCTCAAAAGGGTATCGTATATATTGATGAAATTGATAAAGTGGGTAGAAAAAGTGAAAATCCATCTATAACAAGAGATGTATCTGGTGAGGGAGTTCAACAAGCTTTACTAAAAATAATTGAGGGAACAACAGCTAGCGTGCCACCTCAAGGTGGAAGAAAACATCCTCAACAAGAGTTCCTTCAAATTGAGACAAAAAATATATTGTTTGTTTGTGGAGGCGCATTTGAAGGCATTGATAAAATTATAAAAAATCGAGTAAATAAAAAGTCGATAGGTTTTAATAAATCAATTAATCAGGACCAACCAATGACTTCACAACTTGAAAATGACGATTTGATTAAATTTGGATTAATACCTGAATTAGTAGGAAGGCTTCCTGTAAGCGCTAGTCTGAATGAATTATCATTGGATGATTTAAAAGAAATTATTACAAAACCAAAAAATGCTATATCAAAACAATATAAGGCTCTTTTTTCTTTTGAAGGGGTTGAATTCGAGATAACTGAAGATGGTAGGGAGCAAATTGCTCAATTAGCAGTTGAAAAAAAAATTGGAGCACGAGGCCTAAGGTCAATTATGGAAAAGCTACTTCTAGATTGCATGTATGATATTCCTGACAAAGATTCTGTGGATAAGGTTGTCTTGAGTAAAGAGTCAGTAATCTCAAATAGACCCATTATCGTATATAAAGAAAAAGCAAAAATTAAAAAAAAAGTGGGTGAAAATTAAAAATTCCTCACTATTTTAATAGTATGGAAAATCAAATCATTGGACCTATTTTACCTTTAAGGGACTTAGTTGTTTATCCCTCTATAACCTCACCTTTGTTTGTTGGCCGAGCTAAATCTATTGATGCAATTAATTTTGCTATGAATAACAACAATAAGATTATTTATTTATTTACGCAAAAAGAGCCAACGACTGATAGTCCCCAAGTTAACGATGTTTATTCCTATGGAGTAAAATCAAAAATTATCCAGTTTCTAAAGTTACCGGATAATACATATAAAGTTCTTACTGAAGGTTTAGAAATCGTAAAGATAAAGTCTGCTGTTAAGGCAAGTAATAACTTCCTTACAGCTAAAATTGAACCAGTAGTAATTAACAAAAAAAATTCAGTTGAATTAAAAGCCTCTTTGAGAGTCTTAAAAAATGAATTTCAAAAT
>CACIBB010000025.1:0-2501 GCA_902584795.1 uncultured Alphaproteobacteria bacterium | reverse complement strand
TGAACAATGAGTTAATTAAAATTATTGATAGCTAAAATAATTTAAATAATAGAAAATGAATTCATGAAAAAACAAGAGTTTGGTGCAGGTATTTGGCATTTTGCCACCTATCTTGATAGATATGCAACAGATGGTTATGGCGAACCAAGAAGTGTACTCGATGCCATAGAACTTGCTGGACAAGTAAAAGACCTTTCATACGTAGATCTAAATTTTCCATACTTTGGAGGGAGTTACTCGAATGAGCAAATAAAAGATGCTCTCGATAAAGCTAATTTAAAAGTGATTGGTATTACTCCTGAAATTTATACAAGAGAATTCTCAAAGGGAGCGTTCACAAATCCTGATCCGGGTATTAGAAAAAGAGCGCATGAACTAATTACTCAAGCTTGCGAGGCTGTGAGATTTTTTAATGCCAAATATGTTAAGCTTTGGCCTGGACAAGATGGTTGGGACTATCCGTTTCAAGTTGATCATAAATCCTTATGGAAAAATTCGATGGATGGTGTGGGAAATTTAGCAAGTGAAAATACTGATTTAAATTTTGTAATAGAATATAAACCAAGAGAGCCAAGGGTAAAAATGAGCTATGACTCTGTTTCAAGAACTATTCTTGGTATTGAAAAAATAGGTCTTCCTAATATTGGACTTCTTCTTGATTTTGGTCATGCTATTTATGGTGGAGAGTCAGCTGCTGACTCGGCTCAATTAGCTATTGATTATGGTAGGCTATTTGGAATGGATGTTAATGATAACTTTAGATCATGGGACGATGATCTTTTAGCTGGCAGTCTTCACCCCATAGAGCTTTTTGAATTTTTTTATGTTCTAAGAAAAAATAATTGGGAGGGTGTTTGGCAACTAGATCAGTTTCCATTTAGAGAAGATAGTGTGGTAATGGCAAATATGGCTATAGATTTTTTAAAAGCTGTTGATAAAGCCCTAGATGATTTAGACATTGAAGCATTAACAAAAGCTCAAGCAAATCATGATGCTATGGCTGCTTTAAAAATTGCTCAAAAAGCTTTATATAAACATTTATCCCAAGACTAAAACTATTTACTATTCAATAAATAATGGACTTAAATCAACTTAAAATAAAATCTTTAGAATACAGGAAGACCATATTAGATATTATTTATAAATCTGGCGCTGGTCACACTGGTGGAAGTTTATCATGTATCGACATTTTGAATGTCTTATATAATAAGGTCTTAGATATAAATCCTAAAAACTTTAACGAAAAAGACCGAAACCATTATATCCATAGTAAAGGTCATTCAGTTGAGGCTCTTTACACGGTTCTTTGTGATCAAGGTTTTTTTTCAAGAAAAGATCTTGAAAAACTCAATCATTTTAACTCTCATTTTATTGGACATCCCACTAGAAAAATTTTGGGAATTGAGCATAACACTGGCGCTTTAGGACATGGCCTTTCAGTTGCTGTAGGTTTAGCGCTATCTAAAAAAATAGATCAAAAAACAAATAAAGTTTTTTCTTTATTGGGCGATGGAGAGCTATCAGAGGGTTCGGTGTGGGAAGCCTGTACTACTGCCTCTAAATATCAATTGGATAATTTAATCGTAATCATTGATAGGAATGATTTACAAATTACAGGAAAAACAGAAGAAGTTAATCCAATCGAGCCGATTGATAAAAAATTTGAGGCTTTTGGTTTTGAAACTATTTCAACAAATGGAAATAATATTTCTGACTTATTAAATGTGTTTAAAGAAATACCCATTCAAAAAAATAAACCTACTGTCATAATTGCAAAAACTACTAAAGGGTCCGGTGTAAGTTTTATTGAAAATCAAATTAATTGGCACCATAAAGTACCAAGCGAAGATGAATATGGGAGGGCAATCTCAGAGCTAAATGAGAAACTAAATTCATATGAATAAAATTGGTAAACCTAACCTAGAAATCTTTTCTGAGACACTACTAGCTGAGGCAAAAAAAAATAAAGATATTATTGTTGTTACAAGTGACTCAAGAGGTTCGAGTAAATTAGTTCCATTCGGTAAAGAATTACCTGATCAAATTATAGAAGTAGGTATAGCAGAACAGAATTTAGTCGGGGTTTCATCAGGCTTAGCTGCGGGTGGAAAGATTGTATATGGTGTCTCCCCTGCGAGTTTTTTAACTGCTAGATCTTTAGAACAGATTAAGAATGATGTTGCTTATTCTGATCGCAATGTCTCGTTGATAGGAATTAGTGCAGGGATTAGCTATGGACAGTTAGGATCAACGCATCACTCGATTCATGATTTTGCTACGTTGAGAGCAGTTAATAATATGACAATAGTTGCCCCTGCAGATAACTTTGAAGCATCTGAAGCAATCAAACAATCTATTTCATATAATCATCCCCTCTACATTAGGTATGGAAAAAAACCAATGATGGATATTCATCCTTCAGGTACAGAATTTAAAATTGGAAAATCTATTGTGGTAAAAAAAGGAGAGGATTTAACAATTGTAGCAACTGGTGAAACTTT
>CACIBB010000024.1:0-3428 GCA_902584795.1 uncultured Alphaproteobacteria bacterium | reverse complement strand
TACCAAGTGCCAATGGAAGTAAGAAGCACTAGAGCTCAAGCTTTAGCATTTAAATGGATATTAACTAATTCAAAAAAACGAAATGAAAAAACCCAAAGAGAGAGGTTAGCAAATGAACTAATAGATGCTTTTGAAAACAAAGGCAATTCTGTAAAGAAAAAAGATGAAGTACATAAAATGGCAGAGGCTAACAGAGCATTCGCTCATTATAGGTGGTAAAAATGGATCTAAGTAAATACAGAAATATTGGAATTATGGCCCATATTGATGCGGGTAAAACTACAACAACTGAAAGAATTTTATACTATACAGGAAAATCTCATAAAATAGGTGAAGTTCATGATGGTGCCGCAACAATGGATTGGATGGAACAAGAGCAAGAAAGAGGTATAACAATAACATCAGCTGCTACAACCTGTTTTTGGAAAGATCATAGAATAAATATTATTGATACACCTGGGCACGTTGATTTCACAATTGAAGTGGAGAGATCATTGAGAGTTTTAGACGGAGCTGTTGCTTGCTTTGACGGTGTAGCAGGAGTTGAGCCACAATCAGAAACAGTTTGGAGACAGGCTGATAGATATAAAGTTCCAAGGATTTGTTTTTGTAATAAAATGGATAGACTTGGTGCGGATTTTGAAATGAATGTTCAATCTATTAAAGATAGATTGGGAGCTAATCCTCTTGTTTTGCAAATGGCAATTGGAAAAGAGGCAGATTTCAAAGGAGTTGTTGACCTAGTAAATTTTAAATCAATTATTTGGAAAGACGATAGTCTTGGTGCAGAATTTGATGTCACTGAAATTAGCGATGATTTAATTGAGGAAGCTAAGAAAAAAAGAGAAGAGTTAATAGAAAATGCTGTTGAAGCTGATGATAAAGCATTAGAGGACTATCTAGAGGGAAAAGAAATATCTGTTGATACTTTAAAAGCTTGTATTAGAAAAGGTACAATTGATTTTAAATTTGTTCCTGTTTTGTGTGGAACTGCTTTTAAAAATAAAGGTGTTCAACCATTACTTGATGCTGTAGTAGATTATTTACCTTCCCCAAAAGATATAGGTTTTGTTGAAGGAATAAAAGAGGGCTCAGATGATAAATTACAAATTCCAAATACTCCTGAAGAACCTTTTGCGGCCTTGGCATTTAAAGTAGCTGCCGATCCTTTTGTTGGTCAAATAACTTTTTGTAGACTTTATTGTGGAAACCTAAGTTCAGGATCAACCATACTTAATTCATCAAAAAATCAAAAAGAAAGAATTGGAAGAATGCTTTTAATGCACTCAAACACCAGAGAAGAAATTAAAGATGCAAAGGCAGGAGATATAGTTGCCTTAGTTGGTTTGAAGAATGTCACCACTGGTGATACATTATGTGATCCTTCAAAAAAAGTTATTCTAGAAAAAATGGAATTCCCTGATCCTGTTATTGAAGTCGCAGTTGAACCTAAAACAAAAGCTGACTATGAAAAAATGGGTCAAGCCTTGGGAAGGTTAGCTCAAGAGGATCCAAGCTTTAGAGTTACTTCAGACGAAGAGTCTGGACAAACAATTATTAAAGGAATGGGCGAACTTCATTTAGAAATTTTGGTTGATAGAATGAAAAGAGAATTCAAAGTCGAAGCAGACGTTGGTGCCCCTCAAGTCGCATATAGAGAGACAATTACTAAAGATGTCGAAGTAGATTATACTCATAAAAAGCAATCTGGTGGTGCTGGCCAATTTGCAAGAGTAAAAATGAAATTCAAACCATTAGAAAGAAATTCTGGTGTTAAATTTGTTAACACTGTAGTTGGAGGAAATATTCCAAAAGAGTATATTCCTGGAGTAGAAAAAGGCATTAATTTTGCCGCTCAAAATGGAGTCATAGCTGGCTATAATGTCATAGACTTTGAAGCAGAAGTTCATGATGGCGCATTTCATGATGTTGACTCTTCTGTATTAGCATTTGAGATAGCTTCAAGAGCTGCATTCAGAGAAGCTGTTGGAAAAGCTGGACCAAAATTACTTGAGCCAATGATGAAAGTTGAAGTAGTTACCCCAGAAGATTACATGGGCGATATCATTGGTGATTTAAATTCAAGAAGAGGTCAAATTGAAAAAATGGAAGACAGAGGTAATGCAAAAGTTGTATCGTCCGTAGTTCCTCTTGCTAATATGTTTGGTTATGTTAATAATCTACGCTCAATGAGCCAAGGAAGAGCAAGTTACACAATGTTATTCTCACACTATGATGTCGTACCTTCAAATGTTGAAGAGGAAATTAAATCTAAACTAGCATAATCATGATAAATCAAAATATTAGAATAAGATTAAAATCGTTTGATCATAATATTTTAGATAGAAGTTCAATTGATATTCTTCAGACAGCTAAAAGAACTGGCGCTAAAGTAATTGGACCAATTCCCATGCCATCTAAAATTGAAAGAGTTACAGTAAATAAATCCCCGCATGTAGATAAAAAAAGTAGGGAGCAGTTTGAATTACGAACACACATTAGGATGATGGATATCATTGAACCTACACCACAAACAGTTGATGCACTTATGAAGCTTGACTTAGCATCTGGTGTTAATGTCGATATAAAAATAAAAAAATAACTAACCATGATCATTAGCACTAAAATTGGCCAAACTTCATTTGTTAATGAAAAAGGCACTAGAGTTTCTGCAACAGTTCTTGATTACAATAGTTGCACTGTTGTTGGTAATAGAACTCTTGATAGAGATGGTTATCTTGCAAATATTATAGGTTTTCTTAAACCAAAAAAACTTAATAAACCTCAATTAAAAGAATTCAATAAATTAAATTTGGAGCCAAAAAAAATAATTAAGGAACAAAGAATAAATTCTGACGAGGAACTTTTAGAAGTAGGCTCTTTAATTGATCCTAAATTTAAAGTTGGTGATAAAGTTTCGGTACAGTCCAAATCAACGGGTAAAGGTTTTGCCGGCGCTATGAAGAGACACAATTTCAGTGGTATGAGAGCAACACACGGTGTTTCTATCTCTCACAGAGCTCATGGTTCAACAGGTCAAAATCAAAATCCAGGTAAGGTTTTCAAAGGAAAAAAAATGGCTGGTCATTTAGGTGATCAATTAACAACGACTAAAAATTTAGAGGTACTTTTAATTGATCAAGATAAAAAATTAATATTTATCAAAGGATCTGTTCCTGGAAAAAATAAATCTATAGTGAAAGTTTTTAAATAAATGTTTGAACAAATTACACTGAAAGATAAAAATATATCAGAAAAAGCTTTACATTTATCATTACAAAAAATTTATTCCCATAAACAAGGAAATAATCACAGCCTTGATAGATCTGAAGTTGCTGGCTCAGGAAAAAAACTGTTTAAACAAAAAGGAACTGGAAATGCAAGAGCTGGTAACAAAAAAACAACTCAAAGAAGAGGTGGGGGAAAAG
>CACIBB010000023.1:0-3486 GCA_902584795.1 uncultured Alphaproteobacteria bacterium | reverse complement strand
TGGCGAAATTATTCGACTATTGTAACATGGTATTTATGGTCATCTTACGACTCAGAGCCTTTATATTTATAATTTTATCCTAAATTAAAAAAAACAATTTAATCTTTAAAAAAAGGAATCTATTGATATTTATGCAATCTATAGTTGAATTTAAAAATATTTATAAATCCTATCCCGGAGTTATAGCAAATGATGATGTGTCCTTTAATATCAAAGAGCAATCTATTCATGCTATCCTAGGTGAAAATGGTGCTGGCAAGTCAACATTAGTAAAAATTTTATATGGTCATGTAAAACCTGATAGTGGTGAAATTTTAATTAATTCTGATTTAGCAATAATTAATTCACCATCTACTGCGAAGAACTTAGGTATAAATATGGTTTTTCAGCATTTCAGTTTATTTGAGTCACTTACTGTTGCAGAAAATTTAATTCTGGGTATGAACGAAAATATATCTTTAAGTAAATTAAAAGATAAATCTAAGACAATATGTGATAAGTACGGTTTTAACTTAAATTTAAATTCTCCTATAAGTTCTCTATCAGTTGGTCAGAGGCAATCCGTAGAAATTGTTAGATCACTATTGAATAACCCAAAAATTCTAATCATGGACGAACCAACTTCTGTTCTTACACCAGATGAAATTAGTAAATTATTTAAAATTATAAAAAATTTAGTTAAAGATGGATTAACAGTTATCTTTATATCTCATAAATTAGAAGAAATTATAAATCTGTCTGATTATGTAACAATTATGAGAAATGGAAAAGTAGTAAGCACAATTTCGACGCAAAATGAAGATCCTGAAACTTTAGGATATAAAATGTTAGGTTATAAGGTGTCTAAAGCAAAACAGGTCAGCGACATTAATTTTTCTGAGGATATTTTTAATATTAAAAATTTATCAACTCAATCTAAAGATCCATTTACAATTAATTTAAAAACAATTGATTTAAATTTAAAAAAGGGACAAATTTTTGGCATAGCTGGAGTTGCAGGAAATGGCCAGAAAGAATTAATGGAAATTCTACTTAATGAAAACGATTATGAATTTAGTGGAGAAATTATTTTTAAAGATTTTAACATTAATAATCTATCTACATTTCAAAGAAAATCTTTATCTATTTCATATGTTACAGAAGAGAGATTAGGCCACAGTGCAGTACCTGAGATGTCTTTATCTGAAAATATATTTTTAAGTATGAACCATAAAAGTGAATTTAAGAAAGGTGATTTTATAAACTTTGAAGAGATTAATTCTTATGCAAGTGATGTAATAAAAAATTTTAATGTTGATACTCCCTCTTATAATGTCAAAGCTGGTAAACTCTCTGGAGGAAATCTTCAAAAATTTATTATTGGAAGAGAAATTATGTCGAATCCTGAGTTACTAATTTTATCTCAACCTACATGGGGCATAGATGCAGGTTCTGAAGCATTTATTAAGAAAACAATAGTAGAATTATCACAAAAGGGAGTATCAATTATTATTATCTCACACGATTTAGATGAATTACTTGAAGTATGTCACCAAATATCAGTTTTATATGAGGGGTCTTTATCAAATCCCTTAAATGTAGAGGATATAAATATCACCAAATTAGGCAAGTACATGGGTGGTCTTTTTGATTAGAGTTCAATTAAGAGAGGATTACTCAAATTTAATATTTTATTTGTCGCCATTAGTTGCAGTTGCTTTAACTTTATTTTTTGGCTCATTTATTTTTTTAATTTTGGATTTAAGTCCGATTGAGTCTTTTAAAATTTTTTTTATTAGTCCTATTTCAAATTCTTACGGTATTTCGGAATTATTTGTAAAAGCTACACCGCTTGCAATTATAGCTTTAGGATTATCGTATTGTTTCAAAAACAATATTTACAATATAGGAGCTGAGGGGCAATTAACAATGGGAGCAATATTTGGCGGTGGTATTGGACTATTATTTAATGACTCGACAAGTGTTTTTTTACTTCCATTAATGATTTTATTTGGTGCTTTAGGAGGTGCATTTTGGGCAACTATACCTGCTATTCTTAAAACAAAATTTAATACAAATGAAATTTTAACTAGTTTGATGTTAACCTATGTGGCTCTTTTTATTCTAGATTATTTTGTTGTTGGTCCGTGGAAAGACCCTGCAGGATATGGTTTGCCTAAATCGATGCCTTTTCCTGATGCTGGAAGACTTCCTGTATTAATTGATGGTCTTCGTGTTCACATCGGAGTCTATTTTGCATTAATAATTTGTTTGATAACTTATATCATCTACAACAAAACATTATTTGGATTTAAACTTAAAGTTACTGGCTTAAGTTCAAAAGCATCTCAATATGCTGGTTTTAAATATAAAAATCTAATTTTTTATACGTTTATAATAAGTGGAGCATGCGCAGGATTAGCTGGGCTATTTGAGGTTTCAGGACCCATAGGTTTATTGTACAGAGATATTTCTCCTAATTATGGTTTTACTGCAATTATTGTTGCATTTTTGGGTAGATTGAACCCTTTTGGTATAATTTTATCCTCTTTACTGATTGCATTAACATATTTAGGAGCTGAGGATGCACAATTATTTCTTAAGATTCCCTCTGCAGTAGGTTTTGTATTCCAGGGTTTAGTTCTATTCTTTTTGTTAGGCACAGATTTTTTAAATAAATATAAGTTATTTATCAAATGAGTATCGAGCTTATTATTGGCATCTTAAATATAGTTTTAATATCGACAACACCTCTTGTTTTTGCTGGAATTGGCGAGTTGGTCACTGAAAAAAGTGGCGTCCTCAATCTCGGATTAGAGGGTTTAATGTTGGTGGGAGCGGTAACCGGATTTATCACTTTAGTTATAACTGGTAATTATTTTTATTCCTTATTTTTATCAATAATATCTGGAGTAATTTTATCAGGAATATTTGCTTTTTTTGTTTTAAATCTTATGACTAATCAAATAGCGACTGGATTAGCATTAACTATTTTTGGTATTGGATTAAGTGCAATGCTTGGTAAAAAATTTGGTGGAACACCCATAGATGGATTAAATCCTTACTATTTCATAGTGATATCTTTTTTGTTAGTTTTTTTTGTTGCTTACTTTTTATCAAAAACAAAAACTGGCCTCATAGTCAGAGCTGTTGGTGAAAATCATAACTCAGCATACGCCTTGGGATATAATGTTATAAAAACCAGATATTTAACTATTATTTTCGGTGGTGTTATGAGTTCTCTAGCAGGTTATTATATTTCAATATGTTATGCCCCAATGTGGCAAGAGGGTATGACTGCTGGCAGGGGCTGGATAGCTCTTGCTTTGGTTGTTTTTGCTACTTGGAAGCCTTGGAGACTATTAGTTGGTGCTTATATCTTTGGAGGCGTTGCAATTATGCAAATGAATTTACAAGCCATAGGTGTTAAATTACCAGGTCAATTTTTTAACATGATGCCATATTTGGCAACGATTATTGTATTAGTTTTTATTTCATCCAACAAAC
>CACIBB010000022.1:0-3620 GCA_902584795.1 uncultured Alphaproteobacteria bacterium | reverse complement strand
AATATCTCATTTTTTAGAAAAATACTTAAACCACCAAAAACAACTAAGATAATTGTACTTACTAACATCATTGTTGAAATTTTTCTTTCTTTGAAATAGATGGCTATAAGGGAAATAAATGTTGCGACTATTACAGCAGCAATACTTAAATAGAGATCTTTATCTGATTTATAATAGACTGCGAAAAAAACAATTAAGGGAAAAAATTCAAATAGTTGTTTCATTTTATATTAGTCTATCTAAATATTCTTCAAATTGAAACTCTCTTAAGTCATTCATGCCTTCGCCATATCCTTCAAATACTACAGGAATATCAAAATCATTTATTATTGTTAGAAGAGCTCCATACTTGGCATTAGAATCTACCTTATTTAAAATAATACCATCTAAAGTGATATATTCTTGAAAACCATCTATTATATGTTTTGATGCAAGGCCAGTATTAGCATCTAATGTTAAAAAAGCCCTTATTAAATTAAATTGCTCAGATTTTTTTGAAACTATATCTGAGATTTTTTTTAGCTCAGCCATTAAATTTTTGTTGTTATGCTGTCTCCCAGATGTATCAACAATAATAACATCGCTCTCTTTCAGATTATCAATACCTTGAAAAATAACTGCAGATGGATCTTCCATATTATTACCCTTATGAATGGGCACTTCAAATTGATTTGTGAAATGTTCAAGTTGATCGATAGCGGCAGCCCTAAATGTATCTGCTGCAATTACGCCAGGTTTTAAGCCATTCTTTTGAATTAGATTTATAAATTTACCTATAAATGTTGTTTTTCCCGAGCCGTTATTTCCAGCAATAATATATAAGCTTTTATCTTGAGGAGAAAAACCACCAAATTTTTTTTCTTTGAATTTTATAAGCAGTTCATCTTTAATCACTTTTTTAATATCCTCTTCTTGTGATTTATTTTCTTTTATTTTTGAAATTATTAAATCAGCAAATTTTGGTTCTACACCATTATCAAACAAAAGATCTTCTATCTCATCTATATTTAAATTCTTTTGAAAGATTTTTTTTAAAAAAAACATTAAACTCTTATAACCTCTCCAACGGGCACGCCTACTAAGGGTATTTTATGTTTGATATAATTTTGATCATATCCAATAGCTAATCCTGAATTTAACTCTTCAATAAGGATCTCCCTTGGTAATGAAAGTTTGGATTTTACTTTTTTTAAAATCAATTCACCAAGATCTCTTAAAATTTTTGCTCTCTTTTTAATAATTGATTTAGAAACCTGAGGCATCCTTGATGCAGGAGTATTATTTTTTGGGGAAAAAGGAAATATGTGTAGGTGAGAAATTTCATTTTCTCTTAATAGTTTGTATGTATTTTCAAACATCGTATCCGTTTCTGTAGGAAATCCTGCAATAATATCTGCACCAAATGAAATATCTTTTCTAATTTTTTTACAACGATCAACAAATTGAAATACATCTTTCGAATTATGTCTTCTTTTCATTCTTTTCAGTATCATGTCATCACCAGACTGTATACTAAGGTGAAGGTGCGGCATTACTCTTTGATCTTTTAGTACTTCATTAAAATTTTCATCTACTTCAACACAGTCTATCGAGGAGAGTCGAAGACGTTGTAATTTAGTTTTATCTAAAATATCTAAAATTAAATTGCTCATGTTATATTTGTGATCAAAATCGCTACCATAATCTGATATATCAACACCTGTTAAAACAATTTCTTTGACACCATTTTCTACAACTCTTTCCACCTCATCAATTAAGTAAAAAGGATCAAAACTCCTATTATTACCTCTACCAAAAGGAATAATACAAAATGTGCACCTATGATTGCATCCTTGTTGAATTACAAGGCTTTCTCTGATGTTAAGGTTTTTTTTATCTAAAGATGGGCGGATATCTTGAGGAGAGTCAAATATATCCTCTTTAAAATCTACTCCGAGTTCTTCATTAAGTAAAGATGTCCAAGTTTCTGATTTCAGTTTACTTATATTATCAATAACTTTATCGACCTCATTCATTGAAGAATACTTATCTGGAGATATTTGTGCAGCACAACCTGTCATTACAATTTTTTTATTGGGATATTCTTTTTTAATTCTTCTAATAGTTTGTCTTACCTGCCTTTCAGTCTCATTTGTGACGGCACAAGAGTTTATAACAACCATATTTTCATTATTATTTGATAATAATTCTTCAATTTTTTTTCCTTCAAAGTTATTTAGTCGACATCCGAAATTAACAACTTTAGACATTTAAATATTAATTGATGATTGATAAACTAACTCTGCAGGGCCTTGAAGGAATACCATCTTGTCTTTGATTTCTGTTTTTAATACTGATTGTTCAGTAATCACTTCGATTTTAGAGGACACAAAGTCATTATGATTTAAAACAAAAGCAGTAGCACAAGTTCCTGAACCACATGCTAGTGTATGTCCGCCACCTCTCTCCCAAAATAATACTTTCACTTTAGATTTTTTTAATACCTCTACAAAAGTAATATTAGCTTGATCAGGAAATAATTTATTTTTTACAAGTGAAGGCCCTAACTTATTTAACTTAATAAGTTTTAAATTCTTTACTAATACTACACAATGAGGGTTTCCAATATTTGCCCCCATTATTTTTATTAACCCAGGTATCTTTATTCTTTTAATTTGAATACTTTGAGAATCAATTTTTTTTGATAAAGGAATTTTTTTCCAATCTAAAGTTACTTCCCCAACATTGATTTTGTATTCCTTTTGAGTTTTCTTACCAAAATGTAAAAATTTATGACTTTTAATGACTGCCTTTTTAACTTTTTTTACTTCAACTAAATATTTGTAGGCACATCGTAATCCATTCCCACAATTTTTCCCAAGTGAGCCATCTGAGTTATAAAATGTAACTTGATAATATGAACTGATTTTTTTTAATAGAATTAATTGATCGCAACCTACCCCAAAACGCCTGTCGCAAAGTCTTTTAATAACCTTTTTTGACTTTCTAATGAAATCAACGTTTTTATCCACAATAATAAAGTCATTTCCTGCTCCTTGAGCTTTCATAAAAGGTATTTTCATAGACCAGCTATAGTGATATAAATTCCTCACTAAATAAAGGAAAAATTAGTCGGCCGATGAGTATCATTCGCCGATTTTTTTTATTTTTTAAATGTTAGAAAATATAACAAATAAGATAACTGGAATTTTTCAAGGTCTCTCAAATAAAGGCGCTATCACTGAAAAAGATTTAGAGACAACCCTGCGAGAGGTTAGAGTTGCTCTGTTAGAGGCAGATGTCTCTCTTAAAGTATCTAAAGATCTTATTAAAAAAATCCAAGAAAAAGCACTTGGCCAAAAAGTAATTGAAAACGTCCAGCCAGGACAACAAATAATTAAAATAGTAAGTGATGAACTAACAGAAATACTTGGTGTTCAAAGTAGCGAGATAAACTTTAAAAATAAACCCTCAACTTTTTTAATGTGTGGTCTGCAGGGTGCAGGTAAAACAACATCAATTGCAAAACTTGCTCATTACTGTCAAAATTCTCTTAATAAATCTGTAGCACTTGTGTCAACAGATTTAAGAAGACCAGCCGCTATAGACCAACTTCGTATTTTATCTCGAAAAAATAATAT
>CACIBB010000021.1:0-3740 GCA_902584795.1 uncultured Alphaproteobacteria bacterium | reverse complement strand
AATTTTAAATTATTTACCAATAGATGGTGAATTATTTTTTTATTTATTTAGTCTAATAATCTTTATTTTTCCTTATACATATTTTATAATTAAAGAAAAATTCTCATCAGAATTATATAAAAGTCTATATATACAAAAGGAAAATCTAAAACTATCTAATTATAAATTTTTAAAGAATATAATTTACCCTATTTATAAGGATACAATTATATTTATTATTCTTATTGGATTTAGTGTTTGTTATTACCAATTTTTGCAAAGTATATTTATTGGTAATGGTAACCAACGTCTATTTAACAATGAAGTGATGGTGTTATTTTCTGGAGAGTCAGCTCAATTGTCCTCAGCAGCAGCAATTGTTAATTTACTTCCATGTTTGGTGCTGTTTAAATATTTTAAATTTAACAATGTTAAAGTGTAAAAATATAAACATTAGTTTAAAAACAAATAAATTAATAAGTAATTTTAATATATCTATTGATCATAATGAAATTTGGACTTTAATGGCTCCAAGTGGATCAGGTAAAAGCACTCTCTTAAAATATATTTTAGGAAATAAAGAGTCAGATTTTTCTTATAATGGAGATTTATATCTGAATGAAAAAGAAATAAACAGTAAATCAATTTCTGATAGAGATATTTCAATGATATTTCAAAATGACCTTTTATTTCCACATATGACAATTATTCAAAATCTTAATTTTGTAAATAAATCTAATAATTTAAAAGCTATTGATTTGTTAAAAGAAAACAAATTAGATCATATTGCTAATTCTATGCCTGACAAAATATCTGGTGGTGAAAAAAGTAGAGTCATGTTGATAAGAGTTTTGTTATTAGAAACAAGCGTTATTTTATTAGATGAACCATTTAATGGATTAGATACAGAAACAAAATTTAAAACTAAAGATTTTTTTAATAAAAATTTATTAAAATTTAACAAAATAGCACTTATGGTAACTCATAATAAAGATGATATTATTGATAATAAAAAAATACTAAATCTATAAACTAACAATGTGCCTTAAGGCATAAATATATCCATTTTTGCCCATTCCTAAAATCGAACTATGGCAAGCATGAGCAATGATTGACTTTTGTCTGAAATCCTCTCTAGAGTATATATTTGAAATATGTACCTCAATCTTTGGTATTTTTTTAATCTCTAGTGAGTCGTGAAGAGCTACAGATGTGTGAGTAAATCCTCCAGGATTGATTATAATTCCATTATAACTCTCATCCAAATCATTAATTTTATTTATTAACTCTCCTTCAACATTATTTTGAAAAAATTCAACAATACAGTCTAACTTAGTAGCCTCTTTAGAAATTTCTTCCTCTAGGTCTTTTAATGTAAAATGACCGTAAATATTTTCTTTTCTTTTTCCAAGCATTTCAAGATTTGGACCGTTTATTACTAAAATTTTTTTACTCATAACTATTGTTCTTATATCAAAGATTTATGCATTCCCAATAGGTATAATAAGTAAATATTTCTCTATTTTTTTAGTTTAAATCATTAAATATAATGATATTTAAGGTATTTAATTAATAGGAGGGTAATTATGAGAAAATTTATCATTGATATGACTATGTCATATGACTTTCAGGTAACTATTGAAGCTGAGTCTGAGGAAGCAGCTAAAGCAAAGTTTACAAATACACCATTAGAGCAACTTGGTAGCTATAAATTTGGCTCATTTTATAAGACATTTAGAGGTATAAAATTAGATGAATTTGATCCAAGATTTTATAAGGACGAAGATAAAGTAAGATAAGCATACGATGAGTAGAACTATTACAGAAAATCTCTTTGGAACACATTTTTTTTCTAAATACTATTTGACTATTTTAGGAGTGATTTTACTGACAGTATCTTCTAAAATTTCTATTCCTTTTTACCCTGTCCCAATGACATTACAAACTTTAGTTGTTTTTTTTATAGCTGCATCAATGGGCATGATTGGGTTTTATTCAACATTAATTTATGTGGTTTTAGGTGTCCTAGGACTGCCATTATTTGCTAATGGTGGAGGAATTGGCTACATTTTTTCTCCAACATTTGGTTTTTTATACGGAATGGTAATTTCTGCATTGATGATTGCTTATATTCTCAAATCTGAAGTAAACACAGGTTTGATCAAGTTATCTGCTACTATTTTTGCTGGTGCATTTGTAATATTTTTATTTGGTATTAGTCACCTTTCGTTTTTTGTAGGTCTTGAACAAGCTATAAATCTTGGTTTATTGCCATTTTTGTATAGTGAATTCCTAAAGGTTGTACTAGCTATAGCTATAATTTTTGGGTTGATTCAAAGAGTTAATCAAAAAAATCATAAATAAGTTTTACTTACAGTTTCAAATATTGAGAAGTGCCGAGATGCCAATTCTTGTCTATTCTTGCTGTAGCCTCCACCTATAACAGTACAAATAGGTATTTTTTTTTCTTTGAAATACTCACATACAATTTCATCTCTTTTTTTAATGCCATCATCAGAAAGTTTTAGATTACCGAGATCATCGTTAGAGTGAACGTCCACTCCTGCATCATAAAAAACAATATCTGGTGTAAAATTAGACTCTATTTGATCAAGCGTTTTTGTAAGGATATTTATATATTTAACATCATCTACTTCATCATCTATTGGTACATCTAAATTGCTATTTTTTTTGTCAAATGGAAAATTATTTTTACAATGAATTGAACATGTAAAAATATTATCAATATTTTCACAAATAGAAGCAGTTCCATCACCTTGATGAACATCTAAATCTAATATTAAAATTTTATTTATTTTTTCTTGATTAAGTAAAGTTATCGAGGCGTAGGCTAAATCGTTAAAAACACAAAATCCAGATCCACAATCTTTAAAAGCATGGTGAGTTCCACCTGCTAAATGACATGCAATACCATAATCTAGCGCCAATTGAGATGTTTGTAGTGTGCCTTGTATAGCTAGGAAAGATCTTTTAGCTAATTTTTCACTCCAAGGTAAATTTATTGTTCTCTCCTGATCTCTCGATAAATTACCCTCTTTAACACTCATAACATAGTCACGGTTGTGTACTACTTGTACATCATTTATAGGAGCTGACTTACTTTGATGAATTGTTAAATTTGTATATAAATTTGAGTTTTTGATAAAATTATATAAATCAGAAAATTTAGTACCAACAAATCTATGACCCTCTGGTAGAGGAATGTCATAGTTATCATTGTAAACAACATTTAGTTTTTTCATCAATATAAATTTTCTTTAATATTCGCTAATCGTAACTATTTCATCAGACTCATATATAGTTTGATCTAAGTTCTTCTTTACAATATTTGACATCGCATTAGCTACTTTTTTTGCATGAATTGGTCTCATTTTTTTAAGCGGGCCTAAAAATAATGGTGTTAATAGCTTGAAAATTGGAATTCCAATTTTCTCAGCAAGTCTAAATTGTACTCTTTTACCTAATAAAAAAGATGGTCTTAAAATACCAAGGTTATCAAAGTTTAATCTTTTCAACTCTTCTTCAACTAGGCCCTTAAACCTTAAATATTCACCTTTATTATTAGGATCAGCAAAACCAGATGAGATATAGACGAAGGACTTAATTGAGTTAGATTTACATATTTTGGCTATTTCCTTAGGCAAATCTAGCTCTACCCTTTGATATTCACTTTTTTCAGGAGAGTTTTTCTTTGTTGTACCAATACAAAAAAAACAACAATCAGCAATAATCTGATCTTT
>CACIBB010000020.1:0-4104 GCA_902584795.1 uncultured Alphaproteobacteria bacterium | reverse complement strand
AAATTGGAAAAACTATAATTCTAAAAACAGCTATGATGAGTATTTAACCCCTGAAAAAAGTCTCAGAAAAGAAGCTAAAGTAATTTCTAAAATATTAAATAATTACTCAATCAAAGATTTAGAAAAAATTGAACAAAATTGTCAAAGTACAATCAGCTCACGTGGCATTAATTTTAAAGTTTACTCAGCAGATAAAAAAGCTGCAGAAGAAAAAAAATGGCCATTAGATATTATTCCTAGGATTATTCTCAAATCCCAATGGCTTAAGGTGAGAAAAGGGTTAATACAAAGGTGTAAAGCATTAAATCTATTTATAAATGATGTCTATAACCAAAAGAAAATATTTAAAGACAACGTTGTTCCAAAAGATTTAGTATTTAAATCTAAAAATTATCTTAAACAATGTGAGGGATTTCATCCAAAAAAAAAGATTTGGTCTCATATTTCAGGAATAGATTTAATAAGAAACATTGATGGAAAATTTTTAGTGTTAGAAGATAATCTTCGTGTCCCATCAGGTGTTTCATATATGCTTGAAAATAGAATGGTAATGGGGGAGGTGTTTCCTGAGTTATTTACGCGTTATAGAGTTTCACCGATCAATCACTATTGCAATAGACTCTATCATTGTATGTTAGATGCAATACCTTATAAAAAAAATAATCCAACAATGGTTGTATTAACACCAGGAGTTTATAATTCTGCCTACTTTGAACATTCATTTTTAGCACAACAAATGGGAATCGCTCTTGTCGAGGGAAAAGATCTTTATGTCGAAAATGATAAAGTATACGTAAAGACAGTCAAAGGGGGTTTAAGAGTTGATTGTATATACAGAAGGATTGATGATACTTTTTTAGATCCCAAGACTTTTTTTAAAGGATCTTTGTTAGGCGTAGCAGGTTTATATAAATCTTACAGAAAAGGCAATGTTGGACTTCTAAATGCACCTGGAAGTGGGGTAGCAGATGATAAGGTTATATACTCATATGTTCCCAAAATTATTAAATATTATTTAGATGAAGAGCCTAAATTGGACCAAGTAGAGACATATTTATGTCACAATAAATCCGAGAGAGATCACGTAATATCAAATATCTCAAAAATGATAGTAAAACCAGCTGATGGATCTGGTGGTTATGGAATTATAGTAGGACCTAAATCCTCTAAATCTGAGAGAGAGGCATACATTAGAAAAATTTTACATAACCCAAGAAACTTTATAGCTCAACCTTTAGAAATATTATCAACTACCCCAACTTTGCAGGGGAATTTAATTGAGCCTCGACATCAAGATTTGCGACCATTTATTCTCTCTGGAAGAGAGACATACGTAACTATGGGCGGTTTGACTAGAGTTGCTCTAAAAAAGGGAAGCACGATAGTAAATAGTTCACAGGGTGGAGGCTCAAAAGACACTATGATCGTAGAAGATTAAATTTATATCTTCTGCTTCACAATTATAGTCTGATTTAAATTTTCAACCTCTAATAGTTCCTCATCCCCATTAGTCCATTTAATTTTAATCTTAAACTCATTTTCATTATCTCTAATTCCATAGTGAGCAACAGGCTCCATTTGACATAGATAACCTGATCCGGCATCGATTGTTTTAGAATGTGTTCTTTCATTTGTGTATAAAGTTACAGTAGCGCCTCTTGCTGGTGCCCCATGGATATTTAGAGGTCTAACCCTTAAAAAAGATCTTTGCTCATCATTATTATATTTAAATAGAGTCAACGGCTGAGCACCAGACTCACCATGAGATAAAAGAAGCTCTAGGACTCCATCATTATCAATATCTGCAACTGCAGCTCCCGTTCCAAGACCATTCGGCTCTAGAGCTTGTTCGAGTTTAATTTCTTCAAAAACACCATTTTCAATTATTTTATAAAGTCTATTTGGCTCTCCTATATTATTAAGAAACACCTCATCATAACCATCATTATCAAAATCTGCTGAGATCACAGTTCTAATCTTTGATGGCTCATCAAAAGTAGAATTAGCAATGTTTTTAAATTTGTCATTATCTAAAACGTAGGCTCTGTTAAAACCTTCCCAGTTACCGTTTAATATATCAAGTCTTCCTCGATAAAGAATGTCAGATAACGTTGTTCCTCTTCCGTTTTGATAGATATCTTTGACATTCATTTGACTAGCTATATCTGAATACTTTCCATTTTGATTTAAATAAAGAAAATTTGGACCTCTTTCATTAGCTGCAAACACATCAATTTGATCAGATAAGATATGACCAGCAATTACAGCTCTACCTCCTGTAACTTTATCAAGTCCTAGACTTGTAGCTAAATCTACAACTCTATTATCAATAAACTCATAAAATCTTGTTGGACCACCATAATTTGCAACATAAATTGCGTAATTTCCATAACCTTCTCTATCAACACAAACTACTGATCTTCCTGCTGTTAAATTCAATTCACTTTGATTAATTTCTTTTTCAAATAAATCCTCTATTACTTTCTGGGAGCTTGTTAAAAGCCTGTCTGAGTACATTTTCATCCCACTATAAGTATCAGTGTTAAGAAAATAAATCTCCTCAAGACCATCTTTATCTATGTCACATGCTGCAACTCCAATTGTAGATCTCTCTGGGTCAGAAAAAATATTGTCAGTAATTTTATTTTCAAGTTTTTTTCCATTAAAACCTAAAGCTAGATTACTATATCTAAATCCGGTCACTATAAATTCATCGTTACCATCATTATCAAAATCTGTTACTGCCACCCCGTAACTTAGCCTAGGACTTTGATCAGGTAATAAATTACTAATATTTTTGAAATAGCTTTTTTCTGCAAATACACTCATAGAATAAAAAATAAATAAAAGTAAAAACGGAATTTTATAAAATTTCATATAATTGATACTATTTTTTTGATGATCTAGATTTAGATATGATTGGTACCACTATTTAGTGCATACAAAATTTCTGACTTTTATTAAAAATAATATCATTTTAGCTGTCATCACTATCTTACTTGTATTAATTGTGAATAAAAAATCTTACTCAAGTGAAAATATAAAAGATGAAGCTTACTACTACGATACACTTGCCGAAAATTGGATTTATATATTTCCAGATGGAAATAGGAATGCTGCAGGACCGAAGTTTTTTAAATATCTTATAGATCAAGACCTCAGTTTTGAGGATTTTGTTGAATTCAATAAAAGATATTGCCCAGTGTCCGGATCTTTGATAGCGCCTGGATCTGAGCCAGCATTTATAAGTATGAATGAGGTCGACTCAGATAATAAAGTATGTGGAGATATGTATCGTTGTTGTTGGCCTTGTGTATGTGATTCAATGAAATATGCAAAAGCTATGGAGATATCACATAAATTTCAAGGCATTGAAGAAAGATTTACAGTTATGACTATCGATAACCCATGCAATAAAAAAGATTTTCCACTAGAGGTAAACAGGGATTATTTTTGTAATGGTGATCAAATGAATGAAAACCAAGTGTATACTTTAGACCAAAAAATGGTTATTGGTTACTTACACAACCCAACGAGCTGTAATAGCAGTGATCTTTTAGCTATAAATAATCATCCTGTTGTTGGTGAACAATGTAAAATAAGAAATTCTACTAATGAAGATCAACTAATATCTGGAATGGGTGATATTTTTATTAAACTTTCAAAATAAACTTACGTATTTAGTTTAGTACTTGGACTTAATACCTGGACACTCGTCCATTAGGTCATACATTGCATTTTCAAATCTAGAGATGTCAACTAATATTGGAAAAAATAATGTTGTGCTTGGCCCAGCTTCTAAACCAAAAACCCAAAGACCATCAGAAACATCCATACCATCAGCATCATATGCATATACCTCTTGGACACCAACTTCACCATTTAAAATAAAATATTCTACTCCGTCATCTCCTACTTGACTTGCTGCTGAATTCCATAATGCTTTATTAAAATCATATATTGCAATAAGGTTCATATCCCCAAATGGCTGGACATAGGTTGTGACACATCCATCAATTTCATACTCATTTGTAACAGCGCCCCATCCACTATCACCACCAATCATAAAACCGAGAGCATCATGAACTACATCCTCGTTTACTC
>CACIBB010000019.1:0-6246 GCA_902584795.1 uncultured Alphaproteobacteria bacterium | reverse complement strand
AAATTATTTAAGACATATAGATTTACATCATTTTTATAATGTGGAAAATTTTGATAAATACCCAATATATTTTAGGCCTATCATTACTCTTTTAACCTCAATTTATTTTACTCCAAAGTATGTAACATCAATCCTTTTAGTTTTATTATATTTTTTTGCATTTCTTATTATTATTTATAAATTTGCTTCTTTTAAATTCATCATAAATTTTGAAGATAAAATACAAACTGAATTTCTAATTTACACAATTGCAGCTTTTTTTACCATTATGATATTTACTACAACAATCCCAGCATATAGTAATGCAAAGTATTATATGTTTATGTTACCTTTTATAATTAAATTCCTTTCTTTTCATATAAATATTAAAAAAATATATAATTTTTACATTTTAAATCTGTTAATTTTAATTTTTTCATTATCACTTTATAGATCAGTTTAAATCATGAAAATATTACACGTAGGCTTTTATGATAACTTAGGAGGTGCCGCAAAAGCAATGATGAGAATTCATAATTCGCTATCAAAATTAGAAAATGTCGAGTCTAAGATTTTAGTTATCAGTAAATTTTCAAATTATGAGAGTATCTTTAATGTTGATAATTTTATATTTAAGTCATTTAGTAAATTATCTAATCAATTTAAAAAACTACTTTTCTACTCTGGAAAAATTTATGTTTCATTTAATCTATTTAATACAAAATTTATTTTAAAAGAAATAAATAACTCTGAATGTGATATTGTAAATCTCCATTGGATAGGTGGAGAAATGATTTCTATTAGTGAAATAATGAAAATTAAAAAAAAAATAGTTTGGACTTTTCATGATATGTGGCCTTTTTTAGGCATTCATCATTATGGTCAACAAAAATATAATTTTTTTTATAATGCCTTTGAAAATAACTTTTTAAGAAAAAAAAATATTCTCTCTGAAAAAAAAATTAATATTATCTTTCCATCAAGTTGGATGAGAGATAAGTTTTATAGGCATAAAACATTTGTAGAAAATAAAAACGATATAATTCACTACCCAATAAATTTACAATATTGGAATAAAGCTGATAAAACAAATAAATCAAATTTTATATTTTCCAAAAACTGTTACTATTTATTATTTTCATCTAACTCAGGCGAGAATGATCATAGAAAAGGTTTTACAAAATTAATTAAAATTCTTTCCTCGTTAAAAAATTTCAACTCGCCTAAACCCATAGAATTATTATTTTTAGGATCAAAAAATAACTACGTAAGAGATATAGAGGGCTTTAAAATTAATTTTATTAAAAGAACTGATGATGAATTTGAACTTATGACATACTACAGTAAATGTGAAATTACATTAATTTTATCAGATCAAGACAATCTACCTCTAGTAATGCAAGAATCACTCGCTTGCGGAACACCTGTTATTGCTTTTAAAAATGGAGGTATGAAAGATCTAGTTTCTGATGATTTTAATGGTTACATAATTAATGATAAAGATTTTAAACAATTTTCAGATAAAATAATTGAAATCTTAAAATTAAATAAAGAAAAAAAAATTATTTTAGAAAAAAATTGTAGAGCTTCAATTCAAGATAAATGTGATGAAAAAAAATTGGAATAAAATTAAGATCATTTTATAAGAGTATTATTTGAAATAATCATTACGCTTGTTTTGATTGTAATTCTAAAAAAAAAAAATATTTTGTACGTATGATTGGTATCATTTTATCAGGAGGTAATGGCACTCGACTTTTTCCCTCTTCAAAAGTTATTTCTAAACAATTACATTATGTTTATGACAAACCTATGATTTACTATTCTCTTTCAACTATGATGAATTTAAATATAAAAACGATAATAATCATCACCAACAGTCAATTTATAAGCACATATAAAAATTTACTCGGTGATGGATCTCATCTTGGTATAAATTTAATTTTTATCTCACAAGATAAACCAAATGGTATTGCGGAGTCTTTTATTTTATCAAAAAAATATATAGATAATAAAAAAGTATGTTTATTATTAGGTGATAATATATTTTATTCCAATTATTTATTCTCAAGAATTAATTCAATAAAAAAAAATCTTAATAAAAATAAAGCATCCATAGTAGGATACAGTATTAAAAATCCAAATGATTATGGCGTTGTAAAATTTAAAAATAATAAAATATATTCAATTATAGAAAAACCTAAAAAGTTTATTTCAAACGTCGCTGTAACTGGCATATATTTTTATCCAAAAAATTTAAAGAATTATACAAACAACATGAGACCATCACAGAGAGGAGAATTAGAAATTACTTCAGTAAATAATAAATTTTTAAAAAATAATTTATTAGAGTTGGAAATTTTGGATGATGCATCTATGTGGATGGATTTAGGAAATCATGCTTCTTTATTAAAAGGATCTCAATTCATTGAGGCAATTGAGGAAAGAAAAGGTTTTAAAATAGGTTGTATAGAAGAAATAGCTTTAAAAAAAAATTTCATAACTAAAAAAGATTTTTTTTCATTAATTAAAAATTATCCAAAATCTAATTATACTAACTACTTAAAAAAACTTATTTAAAAAAATGCATTTTGAGAAACTAGCAATTCATGGATCTTTGTTATTCCATAATGATGTCTATGAAGATACTAGAGGAATTTTTACTGAGTCTTATAATTTAAAGATGAAAAAAATTTTAAATTGCAATTTTATCCAAGACAATATCGCATTATCCAAAAAAAAAAATACTTTTAGAGGCTTGCATTATCAAATTAATCCATATGATCAAAAAAAATTAATTAGAGTACTTAAAGGTGAAATTATTGATATTCTATATGACTTAAGAAAAAACAGCCCCTCCTACAGAAAAAAATTAATGATATGTCTTAAAGATGATTTTAAACAATCTTTGTATATTCCTAATGGTATTGCTCATGGCTATATTACATTAATAAAAGACACAATTGTAACTTATAAAGTAGATAAAAAGTACTCTCCTAAGCATGAGAAAGGTATAAATTTAAAAAATATAAATTTTGATTTTAATAAATTTGATTTAAGTTACAACAAACTAATAATTTCAGATAGAGATAAATCATTTTAATGCAAATTCTTTTTTAAGATATTTACTATTTATGATTTCTTCACTAATCTCATTTTCAAAAATGATATTTTTAATATTATTAATATTACAGTATTTAAACATTAAAATTAATACCCAAAGATATTGAGTATTGGAGAACGCCCCTCCTACTAAAATAGACTTTTTTTTGTAATTATTATTTTTTTCTGACAATTTTTTGATTTTGAATTTTATATATAAAATCACATATATCTTTTACTTTTCTTTGATCATGAGAGATAAAGATTACAATTCTATTTTTTTTTAATTTCGTTAAATTTTTAATTATTAACTTTTCATTATCATTATCTAAAGAGTTTGTAGCTTCATCAAATATTATAATATCCTTTAAATAGTAGAACATTCTTGCTAGTGAAATTCTTTGCTTTTCACCACCCGATAAAGTATTACCACTTGATCCAAGTTTAGAGTCTTTAATATCTCTATAAAGATCAATTAGATTAGTATTAATAATAGAGTTTTGAAATTTTTTATTATTTTTCTGAAAATCAGTTTCAAAAGTTATATTTTCATAGAGATTTTCATCTATTACATTTGAAATCTGTTGAACTAAAAATGTATGTTTTCTTAATAAATTATTGTCCTTGATTAAATTATTATCTATATAAATTTCACCTTCATAATTAGTTAGTAAACCTGAGATTATTTTTACTAATGTAGTTTTACCAGAACCACTACTGCCAACAATTCCTGTGATTTTCCCAACTTTAAGTTCTATATTAGCATTCTTTAATATTTTTTTATTTTTATATATAAAATTAATTTTTTTAAAAATTATATTTCTTTTTATCTTTATTTTACTTAAAGACTCTATATCACTATGATCTTTTTCATTATCAATTTCCTTTTTAACTATTCTCAATGAAGGTGAATTTACGTTTATATCATTTATACTTAGTAAAATTCTATTAACCGAAGGTAATATCCTAAAAATAGCTAAACCGTATATCGATGCATAACTAATAGAAATATAAATTGTACTTTTATTAAAAAAAATTGATGAATTATAAAATATTAAAATCAGAATGATTAATAAAGATATGGTTAGTTCAAAAACATATGTAGTAGACATCGCAAAAAACTTCATGTTTCTTCCACTATATGCGTAATTAGAATTAGTTTCAGAAAACTTCATAAAAAAGTATTTTTTTAGGTTAATTAGTTTTGTTTCAATTATTGAACTAATAAAATCATTTATTATTTTAATTTTTTGACCATCAAATTTTTGCCTTTGAAGAGAGTATTTTTTTATAAGTGTTTTAGTTGGAATATAAAATATTATAAAAAAAATTATTATTGGGAAAAAGAAAAATAATACAATTTTTGAATTTAACAATATAAGAAAAGATAAAATAAAAACAATAATTAAAGCCTCTCTTATAATTGTAGTAACCGATATAGCTATACCTATAATTCCGTTGGACTCAGTAATAATATTTCTGATTATTAAACTAGTGCTTAAATCATTTAAATATTGAACATTCTTATTTAGATAAGAAAAAAATAACTTATCAGATGTAAACTTACCTAAATTCCATGAAAAATATTGCTGATAATACAATATTGCAATAAGAAATAGATTTTTTAAAAAAAGCAGTGAGAAAAAAATAGTAATTAATGTACTAACTTGAAGTTTTTCAAAAAAAGTATTTTTAAAAAAAATAAAGTTAAAACTGAACTGGTTATCAAATATGTTTTGTAATAGAGGTATTAATAATGCTATTCCAAAGGTTTCCAATACTGAGCCGATTAACATTGAAATTACCAGAAGAATTAGTAGTGACTTAATTTTAAAATCTAAAAGATTTAAAAAGTTTAATAGATCTTTAATCACTTTTATTAATGCTCTTTCTTATAAAGATTAATATAAATAAAAAGATTATTGTCAGTAAAATATGATTGTAATTATTATTTTTATTTTTTTTAACGATGATTTTATCATATAAATAAGCAGTATCATTAAATTCAAATTGATTAATTAAATTATTGATTTGGTTTATAGTATATCGAAATTTTTTAACTTTCTCTTTGTATAACATACCTTTTTCAAATAAATGTTTATCTAAAATATCTTCACCAAAAATTTTGAAGTCTTTTAAATTCAACACTAATTCTTTGTTAATTCTATTATTAAAAAACTGTAATAAATGATTTTCAAAACTTAAAAGATTTTTTTTAAATTCTTTATCATTTTTTTTTGGTGAATTTATATATATTCTTATTCTAATATCATCCTGAAGGTCACTGTGATAATTTATAATTACTATATTAAAATTATCTTCCTTGTAATCAGACGTAAAATCATAAAGAGGCCTGTAAGCTTTATGATGATTGTAGTCAAAAATTGATATATTTTTAAAAATAATTGAATAGTCTGTTATGGTACTATTATATTGATCACGTATATTTGTAGGTGTGTGTTCTAATATTTGGAACCTTGCCTCATTAAATAATTGAAAAAAATCAGTTATTTCTTTTTCACTCAAATAATCATTTAGTAAAATATAATTATTAAATTTGTATTCATATATATGCTTATATTCATCTTCAATGGTGTAAAATTTGAAAATATAAAAAATTGATGATAGTAAAAAAGTGATAATAATTTCAAATCGAAATTTTTGGATATGATTTATCATTTTACTTTGAAATTATTAAATAATTTTTTATTTAAAAATTTTTTCTGATCGTTGTTGTTTATTTTGTCACAAATCAATCTAATGTAATCAAAAGAATTCAACAAGTTTTTTATATTAGCCCTCTTATTGTGAAAATAATTTATAAGAACATTATTATTTAAATAATTTATTTTAAGGGAAAATTGTCTTGGGTATAAAATATTTGATCCATATTTACTTCCAAAATCTAAAAAAATAGATCTAGTTTTGAAACTAAAATTCAAAAAATCAGGTTTAGAGTAGTCATCAATTATTTGTACTTGATTAATTTTTTTAAGTGAAAGTAATATTTTTTTTCTAATGATTATGTTGTAAATGAAGTAATTGAATTGATAATTCTTAAATAAGTTTTTATATCTAGATATATTAAATTTAAGGTTATTTTTTTGAAACTTTTCACAACTATAATAGTTAATATCTTTTAAAAAAGAATTTAGACTTCTCAGA
>CACIBB010000018.1:0-6673 GCA_902584795.1 uncultured Alphaproteobacteria bacterium | reverse complement strand
TTGAATTACGCTTTGAACAAAATGAACTTAAAGAAAAAGATGATCAATAATATTGATCTAATGATTGTTTCAGAAGAACCTAAAATTAATCCTCATTTTAAAAAGATTTTAGAAAGTATTTCAAAGAAACTTAATATCAATAAAAATTGTATTTCTATCAAAGCAACTACAAATGAAAAATCTGGATTAATAGGTAGTGGCGATTTCATAGCCTGTTGGTCAAATGTTTCTCTGATATAAAACTAAACTACTTTTTTTAGTTTTTCAAAGTCTTCATCTGCATGATAACTTGATCTTGTCATCGGTGATGAGGAAATCATTTTAAATCCCAATTTTAAACAAAGATTATAAAGACTTTTAAATTCTTCGGGAGAGTAAAACTTATGAACTTTTTCATGATGAATAGATGGCTGAAGGTATTGGCCTATAGTAACAAAATCAATATTAGAATCTTTCATGTCTTTTAATACTTCTATTATTTCTGAATAATTCTCGCCTAACCCAACCATAATACCAGACTTTGTAAATATTGATGGATCGAATTCTTTAACTTCTCTTAAAAGTCTTAAACTCTCAATATAATTAGAACCAGGTCTGATTTGTTTATATATTCTTGGAACTGTTTCTAAGTTGTGATTAAAAACATCGGGTTTCACCTTTGCGATATCGATGTAGTTTCTATTTTTTCTTAAGAAATCAGGTGTTAAAATTTCTATTGTTGTATTATTAGATAGTTCTCTTATGTACTTAATAGTATCAATAAAATGCTGAGCACCACCGTCAGGTAAGTCATCTCTATCTACACTTGTTACTACAACATGTTTAAGACCTAATTTTAAAACAGATTTGGCAACGTTAAGAGGTTCCATTGGATCTGGTGGCTCAGAGGGTTTACCAGTTTTTACATTACAGAATGCGCATGCTCTAGTGCAGGTGTCACCTAATATCATAAAAGTTGCATGTTTTTTTTCCCAACATTCTCCAATATTTGGACATGCAGCTTCTTGACAGACCGTAACTAAGTTATGAGATTTAACTATGTCTAGTGTCTCAAAATATTTTTTTGATGTTGGTGCTTTTACTTTTAGCCAATTAGGTTTTTTTAATGTCGTAGGATTAAATTTTTTAATTTTTTCTGGATGTCTGATCATTTTTAAAAATGTAAAGGTTTACCAAAAGCTGATAAGACACTTTCATGAATAGACTCTGATAAAGTTGGATGTGCAAAAACAGTATTAATAAATTCATCTTCTGTTGACTCTGATGAAATAGCTAAGCCAAATGTAGCTATCATTTCTGTAACATCAGGTCCGATAAGATGTGCACCCAATACCTCTCCCGTTTCAGAATTAAAGAGCGTTTTAACAAAACCATATGAGTTAGACATAGTTTGTGATTTACCATTTGCTAAAAAGGGAAAATTACCTGTCTTGTAGGGAGTCTTATTGTCTTTAAGTTGTTGTTCAGTGAATCCAACAGTGGCTATTTGTGGTAAGCTATATATACAACCAGGGATATGATTTTCTTTTAGTTTATGAGTATCATTACCTGTTGAAATATGAGTCACACAATTTATAGCGTCGTGCATTGCTTTATGAGCTAACCATGGGGCACCAATAATATCACCAATGGCATATAAACAGTTAATATTTGTCTCATAATTATGATTTGTATTTATATAACCAGTATCAGATAGATTTAAGTTAAGGGAACTTATAAAATCTTTATCTATATTAGGTATAACACCTACAGATAGTATTAATGCATCACATGAAACGTTTTGGTCAATATTTTTAAAGGTTACGTTTTTTTTATCTTCTGAAATATTTTCAATTTTTGCATTTAACACAAATTTAATACCCTTTTTTTCAAATATTTTTTTTGCTTCATTTGAAATGTCGTTATCAAACTGAGGTAATATCTTATTTTGAGACTCAAACACTGTAACATCCGAACCTAAAGCATTATAAATACTTGCAAACTCTATTCCAATAGCTCCTGATCCTATAATACATAATTTTTTTGGAAGAAATTTAGGTATCATTGCTTCTTTAGAACTCCAAATTAAATTAGAAAATTTAATGTCACCAATTGTTCTAGGTTTGCATCCCGTAGCAATAATCATATTCTTAGAAGAAATTTCATCTGAAGTTGTATTAACAAAAAATTCATTATTAATTTTTTTGGGATATGCTCGATGTTTATAAATATCTATTTTATTTTTTTTCATAAGTGAGTTTACGCCTTTTGATAAATTATCAGATGCTGTTCTAGACATCTTTACAACTTTATCTAGAGCAATTTTAGTAAGATCTTTCTTATCAAGCCCAAAATGATTGGCCTCTTCCATGAATTCTGCTGAATGTAGTAATGATTTAGTTGGAATACATCCCCAATTAAGACATACACCTCCTAGTTTATCCTCTTCAAATAAAGCAACCTTCATACCAAGTTGTGCGGCTTTTATGGCAGCAACATAACCACCAGGACCGCCACCAACTATTGTTAAATCATACTTAATTGTCATCTGAAATATTTTCTAAATTTTGTACAATACTAGAAAAAAATTGTGATGCTAAAACTCCATCAACAGCTCTATGATCACATGATAATGTCAAATTTATAAAACTCCCTATTTCAATCTTACCTTTGTCCACAAAAACATCCTCAAAAATCTGTCCCACTGCTAATATGTATGTTTGTCCTGGTAAAATAATAGCATCAAAACTACGGATATTAAATGAACCTAAATTAGATATACTTATGACACCATCTGACAGATCAGAGGGAGAAAGTTTATTATCTCTTGTTAAATTTATCTTTTCATTAAGATTGGAGTTGATTTCATTTAAACTAAAATTATTTATCTTTTTAACTACAGGCATTTTTAAGCCAAACTTAGAGTCAACGGCAATACCAATATTATGATCTTTATTAATAATAAATTCACCATTATCCTTGTATGTACAATTTGAGTCTGGAAATGCTTTGAATGCATTTGATATAGATTGCATTAATATTGCGTTTAAAGAGTACTTATTACCTTTTAATTTTTGATCTTTTCTAAATTTTAATAGAGTAGCCATATTCACTCTAGTATTTAAATAAAAATGTGGAATGTTATTTTTTGAATGTGTTGTTGCTTTTGCAATGGCCTGTCTTAATCTGTTAATATTTGAGCTTTCAGACAAATAGTTTGAGTCTGATAGATCTCTTAAAATAATTCTATTATCTGGACCAGTGCCTTTTAATTTTGACAAATCTATAGATTTTTCATTTGATATTTTTTTGGCAAGTGGAGATATAAATACTCTTATAGCTCCATTATCAAAAGTTTCATTTATATCAAGATCATCTGTACGTATTCTTCTTGAAATCGATTTTATTTTTGAAATGTCTATATTTTTTTTTTGAGCTATTTTTTTAGCTAATGGAGTAATAAATATTTTATCTGAAATCAAATCTTTATCATTTTCAGAAGGATTTATTTCTAAGGTTTGTATTTTATTATCTGAATTATTATTTTTTAGAAAATTATTTATATCCTCTTGCGTAAAAGTCAAATCATCAGAAATTATTGCAACTAATTGATTAACATTTGCTGTTTCACCTTCCTTTGATATTATTTTAGCAATATAGCCATCTTCTGGTGACTCGTATTCCATTGTGGCTTTATCTGTCTCAACTTCGAATAAAACCTCACCACTTAATATTGGATCTTTTTCTTTTTTAATCCACTTAACAATTTTACCCTCCTCCATTGTAGGAGATAAAGAAGGTAAATTAACTTCATATAACATTAATTAATATATGACACTTTTTTTACAGCAGATACAATTTCATCAGTGTTTGGTAATGCCAATTTTTCTAAATTTTCTGCATATGGCATTGGGACATCTTTTCCACTAACTTTAATTATTTCTGAGTCAAGGAAATCAAAGCAATTTGATTGGATTAAATAAGATAAGTGTGATCCAAAACTTGTACTACCAAAGCCATCCTCAACAATTACAACTCTATTTGTTTTCTTAACGGATTTATATATCAATTCTTCATCTAGAGGTTTAATTGATCTTAGATCTATAATATCAGGACTAATCCCCAGTTTTTCAATTGATGGAAGAGCGTTTAATATTCTTTGAACAGACATTGAAAAACCAATAATAGTTACATCTTTACCTTCTTTAATTAGATTGCCTTTGCCAATAGGAATTAAAAAATCTTTCTCTTCTGGAACGTTGGTTTTTTCTTTATAAAGTAATTCATGTTCTAAAAAAACAACAGGATTGGGATTTCGAATAGATGATTTTAATAAACCTTTTGCATCTCTTGCATTTGAAGGAGCAATTACTATCAAGCCTGGAATATGAGAGAACCAAGATATAAAACATTGGCTATGTTGTGCTCCAACTCTAGCCGCAGCACCATTTGGGCCTCGAAAAACTATAGGAACATTTATTTCTCCACCTGACATGTATAAAGATTTAGCAGCAGAATTAACTATTTGATCAATTGCTTGCATAGAAAAATTAAAAGTCATAAATTCACATATAGGCTTTAGTCCTGCCATCGCTGCTCCAATAGCTAAACCAGTAAAACCATGCTCAGAAATAGGAGTATCTAAAACCCTTTTTGATCCAAATTTATCAAGAAGCCCTTGGGTTACTTTATAAGCACCATCGTATTCAGCTACTTCTTCTCCTAAAAGAAAAACGTCTTTGTCATATTCCATTTCTTCTTCAATAGCTTTATTCAATGCCTCTCTCATAGATATTTCTTTTTCAGACCAATTCTTTTCATCTGAATTTTCTTTTGTTTGATTTAAAAGAGAATTCATAGAAATTTTTACTTCTGTTGCAGGCTGTTCAGATCCGTTAGAGGAGACTTGTGGAGATTTTTCAATAGGTTTTTCTGATATCTCCTCTATTTCCTCACCATCAACTCTAAGAAGAGCTATCTCTGTATTAACACTTATATTTTCAGTTCCCTCTTTAACTAGTATTTTCTCAACTTTACCATCATCGGGTGACTCTAATTCCATAGTAGCTTTATCAGTCTCAATTTCTGCTAAAATATCTCCTGAAACTACACTATCTCCCTCTTTAACTAACCATTTTACTAAGTTACCTGTTTCCATTGTTGGAGATAAAGCTGGTAGAAGTATTTTCATAAATATACCTCGGTGTATAATTCTTTTAAATCTGGAAGTGGCGACTCAAGTGAAAATTTTTCTACATCTTTAATTTGTTTCTTAATATCACTTTCAACATTTTTAATAGATTCCTCTTGAATTTTATAATCATTTAATAAAGTTTCTTTCATCATTAATATAGGGTCTATCTCTTTCATTTTATTTACTTCATCTTTAGTTCTGTATAGACCAGGATCAGACATTGAATGGCCTCTAAATCTATATGTATCCATTTCAATAATGTAGGGCTTAGAATTTTTTTCGATATATTCTCTTGCCCTTATAGCTGACTCACTTACATTAAAAAAATTCATACCGTCTACTTTTTCACCTTTAATGCCAAATACAGTTGCTCGTTCGTACAACTCACCTCCTGCTGCAGACCTTCCAATAGATGTACCCATTCCATATTTATTGTTTTCGATAATAAATAATACTGGTAAATCCCAAAGTGATGCTAAATTAAATGCCTCAAAAACTTGGCCATTACTCATAGCTCCATCCCCTAAATAGACTCTTGAAATCTTTTTTTCGTTTCTGTATTTGTGTGCGAAACCTATACCAACGCCTAAAGGTACTTGTGCTCCAACGATACCATGTCCACCATAAAATCTATTAGCTTTGGAGAACATGTGCATTGATCCCCCCTTGCCTTTTGAAATTCCATCTTTCCTTCCAGTTAATTCAGCCATTACTAGTTTAGGATCTACTCCACGAGCTAATATATGTCCATGATCTCTATAAGCAGTGATAACGGTATCCTCTGAGTTAATAGAAGAAAGAATACCTATTACAACAGCCTCTTGGCCAATGTATAAATGACAAAAACCTCCAATTTTTCCAGCTCCATATAATTGAGCAGCTTTCTCTTCAAATTTTCTAATTACATTTTTTCGTAAAACTTCAGTAACTGGTCGTTTGTAAAATTATTTTTGTTTTTTTTATTCATCTTAATCTAATTTTAATATGGTCTCTCCATCTTGAATATTAGGGTTATTCTGCTTTGTAATTTCATCAATATAATCCTCTTTATTAGAATAGAAAGAGTGTAAATCAATATTAATATCTAACATTTTTTGATCGAGATTGGATTGCAATTTTTTATACATTTTTTCCTCAAATTGATAAATTAAGTAATTTCCAATATTGAACTTTCCATAAACTGTGTGATATATCAGGTAAATCAATACAAATATAAAAAAGAAATTTATTAAACTACTAGCTTTTAAAAACTTCACTTAATTCACCAGCATACCCTTTAATATTGTCATTTTCTGATATTCTAAGTAACTGATTGTATTTTGCAACTCTATCAGATCTAGCTAATGAACCAGTTTTAATCAAAGGACAGCGTGAAGCAACAGCTAAATCTGAGATAAAAGAATCTTCAGTTTCTCCTGACCTATGAGACATAATAGATGCAAAACTATTATCTGTCGCTAGATTAATAGCTTCTAAAGTTTCTTTAACTGTGCCTATTTG
>CACIBB010000017.1:0-9483 GCA_902584795.1 uncultured Alphaproteobacteria bacterium | reverse complement strand
TTCCTGCTTCAATAATATTTTGTGCAAAGAGCTCAACCATTTCCTCTTCTTTGTGGACATCAAAGTTTAATCCATTCATCTCTGCATCTGTTTTATAAATCTGAACCATATCTAGGGCTAATCTATAATATGTTGCTTTAAGTGTTCTAAACTTCTCATTAGAAAATACATGACCTTGTGTAGCTAACTTTCTAAATAAAGCTTTAGAAATATCTATAGTCATTTTAGATAAACCCTTTTGACGATTATTTTTAGAGACCTCTTGGTGTTTATGTTCATAGGTATCTGCTATATCTACCTGGCAAATTTTATTATTAGCAAAGTTCCTATACATTTCAGAGAGTATTCCTATTTCAAGGCCCCAATCATGTGGAATTCTTATGTCATTCAATAAATTATATTTAAATGAAAATTCACCAGCCAGAGGATATTTAAATATATCTAAAAAATTTAAATATTCATTAAATCCAACCATTTTCTGTAGAGATTTAACCAAAGGCGTAACTAATAATCTTGTCACTCTTCCATTCATTGATTTTTGAGCTACCCTAGGATAAAAGCCCTTACAAAAATCAAATGAAAATTTTGGATTTGCAACAGGGTAAAATAGTTTTGCTATTAAATTTTTATCATAGGTGACTATATCGCAATCGTGCATTGCAACAGATCCCGAGTCTTTCAAAGAAATTACAAATCCCATACAGTACCAAATGTTTCTTCCTTTCCCCTTTTCAGCAGGAGCAAGATCCATTTTAGATAAATGTTGATCTATTTTTTTTAATTTAGGTCCATCGTTCCAAAGAATATATTTTTTTTGAGGCAGCACTGAAAAAAATTTTTTAGCTTTTATAAATTCTTGTTTGTTAGCTTGATCTAAACCAATAACAATATTTTTAATGTATTTAACTTTTTTTAAAGTATTAACAATATATGTTAATGCTGGCTTTTCTAATTCTGAGTACAAAGAAGGAAGAATTAAAGTCATGGGCGAGACTTTTGAAAAATCTAAAAGTTCTTTTTCTATTTCCTCTATGGGTTTTGAATTAAAATTATGAAGAGTAGCTATAACGCCATTTTGATGAAAATCAGGCATGGTTAAAAAATCTTATTATCTAATGTTTTATTTAATTTATACAGTACTTGACTCCAACCGTCAGGTGCTAACTTTGATGATTTAAAAACATTTTTTTTATTAGAGTGCAATTTTGGATATGCGCCAGAAGAGTTTTTAATTAGGCAGGAGTATTTACAAGAATTTAACATGTCAATATCATTTCTACTATCACCCAAAGCTATAGTATTCATTGAGTATTTATCACGAAATTGAATATCATAAACATGAGATATTAGCTTTATAGCTATTCTTTTGTTGCATATAGAAGAAATTTGCATGAACCTACTACCTTTTATAAAAATTCCATCTTTTTCAAATTTAAGCTCTTTTTTAAATGATTTTAATTTTGTTAGATTATCATCCCAAAGAATAATTTGACTTGCCTCACGATCCAACATCATATTCGTATTATTCAAATTCGTGTATCGTTTTAAAATAATTGGAGAGAGGTCTTGGGCAATTAAAAAATTATAATTTTTTTGTTTCTTTTTTAAAAATTGATGCCAAACCTTTGAAGATAATTTAGCAATTCTTACTTTCCAATATTTTTCAAAAGAAGTTGAGTTTTTAATTTTATTAAATCTTATTTTAGGAAAATATAAAACTGCTCCATTTTCAGTACTAAAGGGCATATTTGATAATTTCAATTCTTTAAGTAATTTTTTACATTCACTAAATGTTTTACTAGTGTTAAAAATAATTTCATTTTTGTTATTGATAATTGTAGAGATCATTTTCTTATTATTTCCAAATGAATAATTATCATGATCTAGAAGAGTCCCATCGAGATCAGTAAAAATAAGATATCTTTTCATTTATATGTAATTTTTTTCGCTGTTTGTTTTTTATCTAAAGTTACCAACACATTGCAATCACTAGGTGAGGTTAAAAACATCCATTTAGATAATTTTTCATAAAATTGTATAAATCTGTAGAGTTTCTTTTTTAAATGATTATTACTAATAGAAGAGCGAAGTCCTAATTCTTGTTTATATTTCCAATCAATTACAAATTTCCAGTTTGGTATTTTAATGAATATAAAATAACTAAATTTTTTAAAAACTTTTTGATATTCAACTAAAGCTTTACTATACGCAGTTCTCCATAATAAATTGGAATCCTCTATTTTTTCTAAATCATTTATATTTTTTTTTAAAAAATTTGGGTCTATTGGTTTTGAACCTACACACCAACCCTCTAAAATAATTAAATCAGCTTTATTAACTTTTCTTCGATATTTTTTCCTATTGTCTGAAACTTTATCAAAGACTGGAAGGAATAATGGAAACTTATTACTTTTCAGGTTTCTGATTGTTTGATTTAGTAATTTTAAATTGTGGGTACCAGGAACACCTCTAGTTTCAAATAAATTTGTATTATGTCTTTTAGCCAATAGTTTTCTTTGATGAGAAGACAAATAAAAGTCATCTAAACTAAGAATAACAACATTCTTTGAATAATATTTTTTAAAATATTTTTTAATTTGTAAAGACATAGTAGATTTACCAGATCCTTGAGATCCAGAAATCATTAAAGTTTTTTTATTTTTTATTCTTTTAAATAAATCAATATACGACGTAGCTATTTCATAATTTAAATCTGAACCTGTTAATTTCATATGAGATGTTACAAGAAAGTCTAATTTCTTTTTAATATCAGACATGGCAAATAGTTGGCGCGCTCTGCAGGATTCGAACCTGCGACCCTCTGCTTAGAAGGCAGATGCTCTATCCAGCTGAGCTAAGAGCGCATTTATTGGAATATTTACCACTTCAACTTTATATTTTCTACTTTAATATGCATTAATTTTTAAATGAACAATATTTTAATAAAAGTCGAAAATTTGGTGAAAACATTTGGTGGATTAGTTGCACTAAATGATTGCTCCTTAGAAATTCAGGATAAAGCTATAACAGGAATTATTGGACCTAATGGATCTGGCAAAACTACTTTATTTAATGTAATTACTGGTAATCTGAAGCCAGATACAGGTAAAGTTTTCTATAATGGTGTTGAAATAACAAATGAAGAGTCGCACGACTTATTTCATTTAGGAGTATTAAGAACATTTCAAATAGCACATGAATTTTCAAATATGACAGTTATTGAAAATTTAATGGTAGTGCCAGGTAATCAAAAAGGTGAAAAGCTTCTATATTCGTTGATGAATAGTCAAAAAATTAAAAAAGAAGATGAATTAATAAAAGATAAAGCAATGGAAGTTTTAAAATTTTTAAAAATTGAACACCTAAAAAATGAAAGAGCTGGAAATTTATCTGGAGGTCAAAAAAAACTTTTAGAATTGGCAAGAACAATGATGGTAGATGCTAAAATAGTTTTTTTAGATGAAGTTGGTGCAGGAGTTAATAAAACACTCCTTAGAGACATAAGTGACTCAATTTTAAAACTTAATCAAGATAAAGGTTACACATTTTGTATGATTGAACATGATTTTAATTTTATAAGCGAGTTGTGTGACCCCGTAATAGTTTTAGCTGAGGGATCAGTTCTTTTTAAAGGTTCTGCTGAGGAAGTTAAGTCAAATGAACAGGTTATTGAGTCTTATTTAGGTAAGGGATTAAAAAAATAATGTTTTTTTCTGCTTCAAATTTAACTGGTGGTTATGGAGGTGTAAATATTATAGAAGAGTGCTCTTTTAGCGTTAATAGAGGTGAAATTGTGTCCATTCTAGGTCCTAATGGTGCTGGTAAATCGACAGCAATGAAAGCAATGCTTGGTATACTTGACTTGAAAAATGGAAATGTCGTACTTGACGGGAAAGACATCACAAAACTTAAAACACAAGATAGAATAAAGCTAGGTATTTCCTTTGTACCTCAAATTAAGAATATATTTACAGAATTAACAGTAAAAGAAAACTTAGAGATGGGTGCATTTTTAAATGATGCTAATTTATCAACGAGATTAGAGGAGATGTATGATTTATTTCCTATAATTAAAGAGAAAAAAGATCAATTTGCAGGCGAATTATCAGGTGGTCAACGACAACAGGTTGCAATAGCCAGAGCTTTAATGACTGAGCCAGATGTTTTAATGTTAGACGAACCAACTGCAGGTGTCTCACCTGTAATTATGACAGAATTATTTGAACACATACTAAATATAAAAAAACAAAACATAGCTATACTAATGGTTGAGCAAAATGCCCGCCAGGCTTTAGAAATATCTGACCGAGGTTATATTTTAGTAACAGGAAAAAATGCTTACGAAGGCAAAGGAGACTTTCTTCTTAATGATAAAGAGATAAGGAAGGCTTTTTTAGGTGGGTAAATGGATTTTTTAAACTCAATAATACTTCTTACAAACTTTATTATTGTGCCAGGAATAACTTATGGATCTCAATTGGCTTTGGGCGCAATTGGAGTAACTCTTATTTATGGTGTGTTAAGATTTGCTAACTTTGCTTATGGAGACTTGATGGCTTTTGGAACGATGATTGTAATACTTGTTACTTGGTTTTTACAGTCAAAAGGAATTACGTTTGGCTTACTTCCAACTGCTTTACTTGCGTTACCATTTGGTATTCTATTGACAATTGCAGTTAGCTTATTTTTTGACAAAACAGTATTTGAATATTACAGAAATAAAAAAAGTGACCCTGTAACTTTTATAGTTGTTAGTCTTGGTATTATGTTTGTTTTAAACGCAGTGGTTAGAATTATCATTGGACCAAACGATATAAACTTTATGGATGGTCATAAGTTTATTATGAAAGCTAGAGAATTTAAACAAATGACAGGGTTAAATGAGGGACTAGCATTAAAATCAACTCAAGTTATAACGTTAATTACTACAATAATTACTTGCTCCATACTATTTTATTTTTTAAATAAAACCAAAACAGGCAAATCTATGAGAGCTTATTCAAATAATGAGGATTTAGCTTTGCTATCAGGTATTGATCCAAAAAAAATTGTTTTACTGACCTGGATAATTGTTTCAATTTTAGCGACTGTTGCTGGAACTTTGTACGGATTGGATAAAAGTTTTAAGCCATTTACATATTTTAATAATCTTCTTCCCATTTTCGCAGCAACAATTGTTGGTGGTATTGGAAACCCTTTAGGTGCATTTTATGGGGGCTTTCTAATTGCTTTCTCTGAAATAGGCCTTACCTATGCGTATAAAAAATTTTTTAAGTACCTCATGCCTGAAGGTTTAGAACCTAGCACACTAATACAATTTATTTCTACTGATTATAAATTTGCGATCTCTTTTGCGATATTAATAGTGGTTCTTATTTTTAGACCAAATGGTATCTTTAAAGGAAAAGTCATATGATTAAAAATTCTGACTTTAAAATTTGTTTCTCAGTAATGACAGTTTTAACCATTTTAGTTGGTTTATTTCAATCATGGGGTATTGCTTTATCAATGTTAAATCTCTGTCTTATCTCTGCTGTTATGGCAATGGGGGTAAATATTCAATGGGGTTTTGCAGGTTTAATTAATTTTGGTGTAATGGGATTTTTGGCCATAGGTGGTCTAGCTACTATTTTAGTTTCAGTTCCACCTGTTCCTGAAGCTTGGAGCGCTGGCGGGTTAGGAATTTTAATTTCTGGTTTATTTTTAGTTGCAGTTGTTTTTAGTGTATTAATTATTAATAAAAAAATTCCAAATCATAAATATAAAAATTATTTTATATTCTTTATTATAATTTTATCTATACCCTTACTTAAATTTATAGCCGGTCCATCAATTAGTAAGATTGAGTCAATAAATGCCGCCACATCAGGTTTCTTAGGTGGAGCAAATTTACCGATTATATTTTCATGGTTTGTTGGTGCAATTTTGTGTGCACTCGTAGCATTTGTCGTAGGAAAAGTTTGTTTAGGATTGAGGTCTGACTATTTAGCAATATCAACTTTATTAGTCTCTGGGATAATAATAACAATTGTAAAACATGAGGAGTGGCTATCAAGGGGGGTAAAGAATGTTATTGGTTTAAAGAGACCAGTTCCATATGAAGTGGATTTACAAAACTCTGAGTGGTTTATTAAGCTTGTTGAGTTTTTTAACTCTTCCAAACTATCAAACATATTAGATCCTGATGAAAAAATTTCTCTACTTAATCAATTAGTTATCACCTCATCTGGTGTTTTTGTAAAGCTTTGCTTTAGTCTTATATTTTTGGTAGTCGTAATTACAATACTTTACTTTTCAGAAAAAGCCTTGAATTCTCCTTGGGGTAGAATGATGAGGGCAATAAGAGACAACGAAGAGGCAGCTAAAGCTATGGGTAAAAATGTTGTCAAGCAACACCTATTTATTTTTATGTTAGGTTCAGCAATTATTGGATTTGCGGGTGCCATGCTTGTAACATATGACGGTCTATTTACACCCTCCAGCTATCAACCATTAAGATATACCTTTCTCATATGGGTAATGGTCCTATTAGGAGGAACAGGTAATAACTATGGTGCAATATTAGGTGGATTTGTTGTTTGGTTTATTTGGATACAATCTGCTCCATTTGCATTATTAGTTATCAATATTTTCACAAACCATTTAGATGAAACAAACTATATAAAAGATCATCTATTAAATAGTGTCCCCTACTTTCGATATTTGATGATGGGTCTTGGGCTTTTATTAGTTATGAGGTATCGCCCAAAAGGGCTACTTCCAGAAAAAATTATTAAGAATTGATATAACTATAGCCCCACCAAAATGATGGGGCTAAAAAATAGTAATTATCTTTGTGCTACGTCAGTAAATTGACCGCCTTCAATTCCCTTTTCAAGGAATGCTCCAAATGCTTCTCCTACTTCAGTAAAATTAACATCTGTGGCTCCGTCATAGTCAACTGCAAAACCTGCACAAGCAAGCTCAAGACCTTTACCTAGTTCACCAGCATAAATCTTAGTGCCAGGGCCATTAGCTACACTCATAATATTTGCAGCTACAGTTGCACTGTCATCGGATCCGCCTTTACACATTGCTAGCATGATTAATGCAGCAGCGTCATATGACTCTCCAACATAAACTGATGGATCAACTCCGTTAGCTTCAGCGTATGCTTTAAACTTCATTGCACCAGCGCCTAAAGAACCAGGCATTGAACCAAATGAACCATCAAGATCTGAACCAAATGTGTCTGTTAATGAGTCACCAATCATACCATCAGATAAAACAAATGTATCAAAAGCACCAGTATCTAAGGAACCTTGAATAATTTGATTTCCACCTTGATCTAGGTAACCTATAACAACTAAAGCATCGCCACCAGCTGATGAAAGAACACCTACTTCAGCACTATAGTCAGCTTTGTCACCTTCGTGAGCAGTTTTAGCTGTAACATCAATACCTCTTGCAATTGCTGCAGCTTCATACACATCAGCTAAACCAACACCGTAGTCAGTATTAACGTAAGTAATTGCAACACTTGAAATGCCTCTGTCACTTGTAATGTCTGCTAATACTTCACCACCTCTAGCATCAGAAGGAGCCGTTCTAAAAAACAAACCGTTATCCTCTGCAGTAGTTAAAGCAGGAGAAGTTGCAGATGGTGAAATCATCGGAACACCATTTGGTACAGCTACATTTGAAAGGACTGCACCTGTAACACCAGAACAGTCTGCTCCCATAATTGCTGTAACACCCTGTGAAATTAAAAATTCAGCTGCAGATGCTGCCGCTGCTGAGTCAATACATGTTGAGTCAGCTCTAATAGAGCTAACAGTTGAACCACCTAATAGTTTACCAGAGTTTGAAGCCTCATTAAAAGCTAACTCAGCGCCTGCAGCCATACCCGGCGTTAATGATTCAATAGGTCCTGTAAAACCTAAAATAATGCCAACTTTAACTTCTTTAGCGTATGACGTGCTAAACATAAATAAAGCAAGCAGAGTAGTAATGAACTTAATCATTTCTTTCCCCCTTATTAATTAATAATTATGCAGAGATAATAGTATTATATTTAAAAAAATGAATATTTAATTACTAATGTGTCCAGGAAGTTTTTCTATTATTAGAGAAATTACTGGCATAACTCTTTGGTTTTATTGGTTTATAGGTTTGATCAACAACCCTGTATTGATATGAGTTCTTTTGACACCATAAAATTGCGTCGTCCAAGCTGTAAAAGTTTAATTTTAATTGTTTAGTTGTGTTTTTTGAGCTATTCCAGCCCATTAATACATCCTTTTGAAGACTAGGATCAAACTCAAATTCAATAATCCACATCTTCGTTTTCTTTAAGCCTGATTGCATATTAGTTTTTGAAGGGCGCTTAATTGTTACTTTTTTCATTTTTTTATGGTCGGGGAGACAGGATTCGAACCTGCGACTTTCTGCTCCCAAAGCAGACACTCTACCAGACTGAGCTACTCCCCGAGTATTGAATATATATACTTTTGTCTTATAAATAGTCAAACAGTTAAATCTCATGCAAAAAGTAACTAAAATAAAAAAATTACTTATATCAAACAGCTTCTTCAAGTTTTGGAAATATCAATTTTTAGTTCGTAGCTTTAACAAGAAAATTAAACCTTATAAGATTTTTAGAGAAATATTAAATGTTGGAGATGTCGTTTTTGCTCTTTGTTTTAGCCCTGAGGAAAAAAAGTTTTATTTGATTAAACAATTCAGGCCATTTTACTTTGTCAGAAATAAAACATTAAAATATGAAATTGTGGGTGGATTAGTAGATAAAGGTGAGTCACTTATTACTGCCTTAAAAAGAGAAATCAAAGAAGAAATAGGAGTAAAAACAAAAAAAATTGTGAAATTAACTACATACTGCCCAGTGCCAGGATACTCCGATGAAATAGTTCATGTCTATTACGCAGAGGTAGAAAAAATTAAGCTAAAGTCTCTTTATAATAGAAATGAAAATGAGGAAATTAAAATTTTTAAATTAAGTCTTACTGAATTAAAAAAAATAAATGAAAGTAAATCTTTACAAAACGTTCTAACAAAAATTTCTATTTATGAGTATTTAAAAAAATTTAAAAAGAGTTAACGTTATTAACAATCTTATTGTCTTTTAAAAAATCAGCAACTTGATTTGCTACGTCAATTGCCACATTAGTTTGAGCCTCTTTTGAGGAAGCTCCTAAGTGAGGTGTTAGAAGTAAATTTTTAGTACCAAACATTACATTGTCTGTTGCAGGCTCATTTTCATAAACATCAATTGCAGCACCTGCAATAATTTCATTATTGAGTGCATCTTTTAAATCAGACTCATTAATAAGACCGCCCCTAGCACAATTTATAATCACTGATGTGGGTTTCATTGTTGATATTGTATCTTTGTTAATCATATACTTTGTTTCATCATTCAATTTTGTATGGAGAGAAATAATATCAGCTTCCTTAATTAAATCCTCAGTTGAGACCTTTTTAACG
>CACIBB010000016.1:0-9630 GCA_902584795.1 uncultured Alphaproteobacteria bacterium | reverse complement strand
ACTACTACAGTACTTGGTTTACTTCCAATGGCTTTAAAATTAAATATTGATTTTGTAAACTTTGAATATAGTTATAACTCTCCTGACACTCAGTGGTGGGTAGATTTATCGAGAGCAATTGTTTTTGGATTACTTTTTTCTACTTTATTGACTTTACTTGTAACTCCATCAGCTTTGATGCTTAAATCAAAATATTTAACTAACCCCTCTAAAAAATTTAATAAAGTAGTTAAACAAACTTAATAAAGAGAATAATAAATAAATAAATGCAACTAAAAGAGTTGTTTGCCAAAAATAGCTTATTAAAAATATTAAAATTATAACTGTAAAAATAATCATAAGTCTAAAATAAAGAGTTTTTACTTTTAGATTTTTCACAGAAGGAGTCGGAACTCTACTAATCATCATAGCGCCCGCAAATACAATTAATAAGGCACTTACAATGGGATAGTTGATAGTAAATTGTATTTGTTCAATAAAATCTAAATAAAGCGGAATCATTATAATACCTGCTGCAGCTGGTGAGGGTATGCCATAAAATACTTTGCTTTGCTCTCTCATATTTTCAATATTGAAACGAGCAAGTCTAAGAGCTGCACAAATAATGTAAAAAAGACTTATAACCCATCCAATTCTACCTAGCTCATTAGTAAAACTTAAATTTATAAGTAAAGATGGAGCTAATCCAAAACTAATAAAATCTGATAGAGAGTCTAATTCAGCTCCAAATTGGGATGATTTTTTTAATTTTCTAGCCATCCATCCATCAAAGAAATCGAAGAAGGCTGCTAGCATTATCATAAGCACAGCAATTTTAAAATTACTTTGAATAGAGAACTTTATTGAGGAAATACCTGCAATAAGTGACATCAATGTAATTAAATTAGGTATAAATTTAGTGAGCGGATGTTCGGTCATCTAAATGTCTATATCTTTTTATATTCTCTAGCTTGTATATTTTTGTTGTTTTTAAAATCTCCAGCAATGATAGTTTCACCACCAATACATTGCTGACCAATGCTTACCATTAAATTATATGAGTTTGGAAATTCTATATCTACTCTGCTTCCAAACTTGATAATTCCATATCTATCACCTTGGTTTACTTTCTCATTAGTTTTAAGATAACAGATTATTCTTCTGGCAATTAATCCAGCTATTTGTGTTATGTATATAACGTTAGATCCAGATTTGAGAGTTAACCTTAATCTTTCATTTTCTTCACTTGCTTTATCTAAAGTTGCATTGATGAATTTACCCTCAATATAATCAATTTTTGTAATTTGACCTGAAACTGGTAATCTTTGGATATGTACATTAAACACACTCAAAAAAATTGAAACTTTGGTATAACTTTTTTTTCCCTCTTTGTACTCACTAATATTTGTAATTAACCCATCTGCAGGGCTAACTAAAATATCATCACCTAATGGAACGACTCTTTCAGGATCTCTAAAAAAATAGAATGTAAAAATTAGTAATATTAAAAAAATTAAAAATAAAGGTTTATATATAAAATAAAAAAAAATTACTAATAAAAATAGTATTATCAGCGCAGCTGAAATTTCTTTATGAAACCTGAAGTACATAAGATGGAATTAATATCTGAATTGTATAATTTGATCAATAAAATAGATTTTTTTTATTAATTTAATCTGTTATACAGTCAATATCTCTATATAAATGTCAAAAATTTCAGTAAAAAATCCTGTGGTCGAATTAGATGGTGATGAAATGACAAGGATTATATGGGATTTTATTAAACAAAAGCTCATTCTTCCATATCTTGATATAGATCTCAAATATTACGACTTATCTGTGCAAAATAGAGATCGAACAAATGATGAAATTACAGTTGAGGCTGCAAAAGCAATTAAAAAATTTGGGGTTGGAATAAAATGTGCAACGATAACTCCTGACGAAAATAGAGTGTCGGAATTTAAACTAAAAAAATTGTGGCGTTCTCCAAATGGAACTATAAGAAATATTTTAGATGGAACTGTTTTTAGACAACCCATTATATGTAAAAACATTCCAAGAATTGTAAGAACATGGGATGCCCCTATTGTTGTTGGTAGGCATGCGTTTGGTGACCAATATAAAGCTACAGAAATGAAGATCGACAAACCAGGAAAACTCTTTATGAAATATGTTGATGAAGAGGGAAAAATAGAGGAAAAAGAAGTTTTTCAATTTCAAAATCAGGGTGTTGCCCTCTCTATGTATAATGTAGATGAGTCAATTAGAGGTTTTGCAAGAGCTTGTTTTAATTATGGATTAAAATTAAAATGGCCTGTGTATCTGTCAACAAAAGACACTATTTTAAAAAAATACGATGGAAGATTTAAAGAAATATTTAATGAAATTTTTCAAAATGAATTTAGAACTGATTTTGAAAATAACCAAATAGTCTATGAACACCGTCTTATTGACGATTTGGTTGCGTCTTCAATGAAATGGTCAGGGAACTTTATTTGGGCATGTAAGAATTATGACGGAGATGTTCAGTCAGATGCAGTTGCACAGGGGTTTGGTTCTTTGGGTATGATGTCTAGTGTTTTAATGACTCCTGATGGCAAAACAATTGAAGCTGAGGCTGCTCACGGAACGGTAACTAGACATTATAGACTACATCAAAAGGGAGAAAAAACTTCAACTAATCCTATAGCATCAATATTTGCTTGGACAAAAGGTTTAAACTTTAGAGGTGAGTTTGACGGAAATGATGAACTTATTAAGTTTTCTAGGGCGCTTGAAGAAACCTGTGTTGAAACTGTGGAGTCTGGTCAAATGACTAAGGACTTAGCAATACTTTTAGACAAAAATTCGCCTTGGATGAACACTGAAGATTTTTTAAATTGTCTTGATAAAAATCTACAAGCTAAACTAAATTAAATCAGATTTTTTATACTTAAAAAGGCTTGATTTAATTGATCTTTTTTGTTGCCACCGGCTTGAGCGAAATCAATTCTTCCCCCACCACCTTTTGAACCGAGTATATCAAAAGTACTTTTTATTAATACTCTAGCATCATAAGTGTCTGTTAAGTCATTAGTTAACCCAACTATGATAGATACTTTATCCTCATTTGTAGTAATGCAAACCAAAATAGATTTAGATTTTTCTGATTTAAATTTATCAAAAATTGATCTGAGCTCTTTTGGAGGCAAGTTTTCTATTAATTGAGACATAAAATTAATTCCATTTATATTAGTTTCTTCTATTTTATTATTCTCTTCATTTGAGAGTATTGATTTATTTTTTAAATTATCTAAATAGTTTTCTAACTTCTTTATATAAAGGTTTTTATTTTCTTCACTAAAACTTATTTTTCCATTTAATTTGTTTATTTGTAATTTTAAGTTAATGATTTTATCATCAAGTTTTTTTTCAAGTAATTGATCCTCTTTTAGTTTATTACTAATAAATTCATCTACCTTATTGCCAGTACAAGCTTCTATTCTCCTTACTCCTGATGAGACAGACTCTTCACTCATAATATAAAATTTTTCTATATCTTTAACATTTGTTACATGCGTTCCTCCACAAAGCTCAATTGAATAAGGTTTATTATTAAGTTCTCCTAGTGTAACAACTCTTACCTCTTCACCATATTTTTCTCCAAACAAAGCCATAGCTCCTTGTTTAATGGCCTCTTCTTGAGACTTAATATCAATTTGTGTTTCACAAGTATTAGAAATTATATTTGTTACCTCTTTTTGAATAGTATCTATTTGATTTGATGAAATTTGTTTATTATGACTGAAGTCAAAACGTAATTTATTCTCATTAACTAAAGATCCGCGCTGAGTTACATGAAGTCCTAAATTATTCCTCAAAGCGGCGTGAAGCAAATGTGTAGCAGAGTGATTTTTTTTTATAAGATCTCTTAAACTCTCATCAATTTTAAGTTTAACCTCATGTCCTATTTTAAATTTACCTGAAATTACATTACCAAGATGAATAAATATGCCTTGAGGAGTTTTTCTAGTATTTGTCACTTTAAATTCAGCATTTTCTGAGGAAATTATGCCTTGATCTCCAACTTGCCCACCAGACTCTGCATAAAAACATGACTCATCTGTGATAATTGCTGATTGTTTTGTTTTATCGCTTAATTCATCAACTGCTTCTGAGTCTAAGACCAATGCAGTTATATTTGCCTTTAAAGAAGTCTCTTTATATCCTTTAAACAATGTAGGTTTCGTTTTTCTTGCAATATCAAACCATAGCTTTTCAGTATTTCCGTCACCACTGCCCTTCCATGAGGACCTAGCTTCCTCTTTTTGTAGCTTCATTGATGCATCAAAGGACTCTACATCAACATCGATATTCTTTGATCTCAGATAATCTTGTGTTAGATCAAGGGGAAATCCAAAGGTGTCATACAATTTAAATGCAATTTTGCCATCTAATTTATTATTTTTTATATTAGGTATTTCTTGTCCAAGTATCTCTAGACCTTTAGTTAGAGTTTCTCTGAATTTTATTTCTTCATTGTAGAGTGTTTCCTTAATTGCCTCAGCTCCAGTGTTAAGTTCTTGGAAGAAATCGCCCATTAAATTTTTCAATTCATCAAAAATTTTGTGAAATAATGGTTCTGTTGAACCTAATGTATATGCATGTCTTATTCCCCTTCTTAATATTCGCCGTAATACATAACCCCGCCCCTCATTTGAAGGTAAAACCCCATCAGCAATTAAAAAAGAGGAAGCTCGTAAGTGATCTGCTATGACTCTGAAGCTAGATTTATTTTGTTCAGATATTTTTTTTTGAATGAACTCTTGAGTAATTTCAATTATATTTGAAAACAAATCAGAACTATAATTGTCATTACTACCATTTAATAATGCTGTTATTCTCTCTAGGCCCATCCCGGTGTCTACACACGGTTTAGGTAAATCAAGTCTAGTTTTTTTGTCTACCTGCTCATACTGCATAAAAACTAAATTCCATATTTCGATGAAACGATCACCATCTTCGTCAACCGAACCTGGGGGGCCACCAAAATATTTATCACCATGATCATAAAATATCTCCGAACAGGGTCCACAAGGTCCTGTGTCACCCATTGACCAAAAATTATCAGAACTTGAAATTTTAATTATTTTACTATCAGGTAAATTAGCTATTTTTTTCCAAAATTTTTCTGCAACTTCATCATCATGATATATTGTAACTAATAATTTATTTTTGTTTATTTTAAATTCTTTAGTTATTAAGTTCCAAGCGTATAGAATTGCTTGCTCTTTGAAATAATCACCAAAAGAAAAATTTCCTAACATTTCAAAGAAAGTATGATGTCGAGTTGTAAATCCAACATTCTCTAAATCATTATGTTTTCCTCCTGCCCGAACACATTTTTGAGAGGTCGTAGCTCTTTTGAAATCTAACTGTTCCATGCCTGTGAAAACATTTTTAAATTGAACCATTCCTGAATTAGCAAACATTAGAGAGGGGTCATTTTCCGGCACTAAAGATCCAGATTTAACATGCCTATGATCATTATTTTTAAAATAATCAATAAACGCATTGCGGACTTCATTAGAGTTCATATTCATGGAATATAGATTAATTTAACTGAAATTTAATATTATTCTTTAGGGTTTTTTTCGACAGTATCTTCTGTTGTGGAAGGAGGTGGATCGATCATCAGCTCTTCAACGGTGTCGGAATTTGATCTTATTCTGCTTTCTATTTCATTCAATAGCTCTGGATTATCCTTTAAAAACTGTTTTGTATTTTCTCTACCTTGGCCAATTTTTTCGTCTTTGTAAGAATACCACGCTCCAGACTTATCTATAATATCAGCTTGAACACCTAAATCTATAATTTCACCAATTTTAGAAATTCCTTCACCATACATAATATCAAATTCAACCATTTTAAAAGGAGGGGCCATTTTATTTTTGACTACCTTCACTCTTGTTTGGTTTCCAATAATATTATCTTTATCTTTTATTGCACCAATCCTTCTAATATCTAGTCTTACAGAAGAGTAAAACTTCAAAGCATTACCTCCAGTGGTGACTTCAGGGCTTCCAAACATAACACCTATTTTCATTCTCAGTTGATTAATAAAAACAACCATAGTATTTGTCTTTGAAATCGAGCTAGTTAGTTTTCTAAGCGCTTGGCTCATTAGCCTTGCCTGAAGTCCGGGTAAAGAGTCGCCCATTTCACCCTCTAACTCTGCTCTTGGAACTAAAGCAGCCACTGAGTCTATAACTAATAAATCTATACCTTCAGATTTTACAAGAGTATCTGAGATCTCTAAAGCCTGTTCACCAGTATCAGGTTGAGATATCAATAACTCATCAATATTCACTCCAAGTTTTTTTGCATAACCTGGGTCTAAAGCATGTTCAGCATCAATAAAAGCGCAAGTTCCTCCAACTTTTTGAGCTTCCGCAATTATATGTAATGTTAGAGTTGTTTTACCCGAACTTTCTGGGCCATAAACTTCTATAACTCTTCCTTTCGGTAAACCACCTATTCCTAGAGCTATATCTAGACCAAGAGAGCCTGTCGAGTATACATCGATATTTGCATCAATATCTTTCTTTCCAAGCATCATAATGGAACCTTTACCATATGATTTTTCAATATTACTGATAACAGATTTAAGCTTGTTTAAATTTTCTTTTTTATCCATTTGATTCTATAGTAAATAGTAAATATTTGTATCTACTTAACAAGAGTAATAATGGAAAATAACTATAATTTTAGCGATTTTATACCAGGTACAATCGTGGAGTGCCCATCTCAACCAGATTGGGGCCTGGGGCAAGTTCAATCTTGTATAAATAGTAAAATCACTATTAACTTTGAGAACGTAGGGAAAAAAGTTATAGATTTAAATGTAGTTGAATTAAAAATACACGAAAATGCTGACTGATAATTTTAAAAGAAAAATTGATTACTTGAGAATATCTGTCACTGATAGATGTGATTTAAGGTGCACTTATTGTATGGCTGAGGATGTAACCTTTTTGCCTAGACAAGAAGTTCTATCAATTGAAGAAATTATTAAACTTACAAATATATTTAATGAGTTAGGTGTAAAAAAATTTCGATTAACAGGTGGCGAACCTCTTGTAAGAAAAAACGTTGTTTCAATTATAGAACATTTAAATAACCTAAAAAATCAGGGTAAAATTTCAGAGCATACTTTAACTACAAACGGTACGAATTTATCAAGATATGCATCTATTCTTAAAAAGAATGGTGTTGAAAGAATAAATGTTTCTCTTGATAGCTTAAATACTGAAAGTTTTAGGAAAATAACTAAATGGGGAGATCTTAGTAAAGTTTTAAATGGGATAGAGGCAGCTAAACAAGAAGGTATAAAGATAAAAATAAATACTGTTTTGACTCAAAATTTAAATGATAAAGAAATATTTGATATTTTAGATTGGTGTAAAAAAAATCATTTTGATATTTCGTTAATTGAAATAATGCCCATAGGTGATATTGGAGAAAAGCGATTTAATCAATATTTATCAATGAAGAAATTTGAAGAGAATTTAGTAAATAAATTAAATTTAATTCCCTCTAAACACAGAACTAATGGCCCCTCTAGATACTATGAGTATTCAAATCATAAATCAAAAATTGGTATTATATCTGCTATTTCTCATAACTTTTGTGATACTTGTAATAGGGTAAGACTTACATGTACTGGTAAGTTATACATGTGTTTAGGACAAAATGATTTTGTAGATTTAAAATTTGCCCTAAGAAATCAAACAAAAAATGATATTATTGCTTTGATAGAATATGCCATGTCAATTAAACCAAAAGCACATAACTTTGAAATTCAAAAAGATAATTTTGAGGGATATGTTAATCGTTATATGAATGAGACTGGGGGTTAATAAATGAAAATATGTTTTGTTTCTTTTCCTCTTGAAAAAAATATTGAAGCTCAAGAGAAACTTATAAAAAAATACGGTAATTGCGGGCCTGAAGAGGCAGATTTCATTGTAGCACTTGGGGGTGATGGTTTTATATTAAAGTCACTTCATAATTATATGAAACTTAACAAGCCAATTTACGGTATGAATTTTGGATCTGTTGGATTCTTGATGAATGATTACAAACTTGATGGATTAGAGGAACGACTAAATAACGCTCAATTAACAAAATTAAGACCTTTAGTAATGAAAACTTTAAATCCCACAGGTCAAGAAATTAAAGCTATTGCGATTAATGAGATCAGTATTCGTAGAGAAAAATATCAAGCTGCAAAAATTCAAATTATGATAGATAACGAAGTAAGAATAGAAGAGCTTGTTTGTGATGGGGTAATATTATCAACAGCAGCAGGTAGCACAGGGTATAATTACTCTGCTTCAGGACCAATTATTCCACTTGGAAGCAATGTTGTAGCACTAACAGCTGTAAGTGCCTATAGTCCCAGACATTGGCGTGGAGGCCTATTAAAAGATAATGCAAAAATTAAAATTATTAATAATAATCCATCTAAAAGACCGATAGTAGTTCATGCTGATCATATTGAAGCTAAAGATGTTATTTCTGTTGAAATTGAGATGTCTGAGGGTATGGAAATACCTTTATTATTTGATAATGATCATAAAATTGAAGAACGTGTTTATAAAGAAATGTTTAAATCCCACTAATTTAGTGAAATTTCCTAACAACTCAAAAATCTTCTTAATTTTTTTTACTTTATTATTTTTTCAAAAAAATTCTATTGCTAATGAATGTTTAATAAAAGAAGAGTTGAATATTGGGCTTATCGAAAATAATTACATAGATTATAAATATTATTTATATTATGCACTCGGAGAGTATTCGTTAATAAATGATATAGAATTTACAATTAGCGATGTTAATCAAAATGCAAATGAATTTGATATTATATTTGGCGAATTTAGAGATTTAGCTAAGTTAAGTTTAAATCAAACTCAGGTACCTGATAAAGTTTTAAATTTTTATAATGAAAATGAAGTTGAAGTTATGGGAAATATATTCCCCTTAGATTTAGATACATTTATATTATTAAGCCAGGATGATTATAAAAAATTAAATTTTGAGGAATTTTCAGAATTATATAATCCAATAAAATATACACTGGGAATGAGCTTTAAAACTAAAGAAGATATGATTAATTTAATAACATATCATCTGGAAGAACCCTCTATTAATGTAAATAGTTTATCATTTGAGTTAACTGCAGATTTATTTTCAAAAACATATCAAAATCTTAACAAAAATATTGTTAATAATAACTTCCTAGAAGTTTTCAACTCTTATGAAAACTCAGAGAATGTTTATACTTTATTTAGTGATGGGATTTTACTCAATAAAAATATTGAATTTAGAAGTTTTCAGCTTTTTCCTAAAAGTAAATATATTTGGGATAGCGACGAGGGAGTTTTTAAAGAAAGTATAAATAGTAAACCTTTATCTTTTTATGGTTTTAGTGCTTATTTAAACAACTCTCAAGGTTCAGGGTTTTTGTGCTATCTAATTGATGAAGAAGTAAGGCTAAAGGCCTTTAGAGATTTTAACATCCAGTTAAGTCCATTTTCAATTAACGAAGTAAGAAGTATTGAAGATGATTTACCTGACAATTACAAAAAGATTTTAGAAAATAAAAATAAA
>CACIBB010000015.1:0-12624 GCA_902584795.1 uncultured Alphaproteobacteria bacterium | reverse complement strand
ATTAATTTTTATTTATAAATTATTTCATCAGCTGTCTGTAAGTTGCATAGTTGTTATGCAATCATAACACGAGTTTTTTAAATTATTATATGTATAAATTTATTAGGAGCAGTTTTTAAAGTTTCGATTAACTCCGTGTTGACATAGATACTTAGTTATTCCCTCCTAGTTATAACAAACTGCTCCATAAATAGTATGCCAAGCTTCACAACACTTTATCCTGCACTTTTGTTTCCAGCTATACCGTTAATGATGATATCGTTTGGTAATAGATATACTTCTCTTGCTTCATTAATCAGAAAGATCCATGACACAATAATTACAAATAGACCAACTAGCAATGTGGTTCAACATCACTTAGATCAAATTAAAGTACTTACAACCCGTTTAACATTAGTAAGGTCAGTTCAAACCCTCTCTGGGATCAGCTTCTTGCTGAATTTAATATCTATTTTTTTTAGCTATATCAAGATTTATGACTTAGCCTTAAACTTTTTTGGTTTAGGGATATTGATATTTTCAATAGCTATAGTGTTATTTATCTATGAAATACAATTATCTACAAAAGCTCTTAGTAAGCATTTGGAAGACCTGAAAGATTTTAGTTAATTTATTAAGATACTGGATTCTTTTTTAAATAAATATTTCATATGAAAAAAAACAAACACTGAGCCTAGTAAATTTGTAAAAAATATAGCCCACCAAATACCAATTAGGCCTTTTTCAAGAGTCTCAGAAAATAAATAAATTACAAATGGGGGAAGAAATACCAATCTAATAAAAGTGTAGAACACATTTACAGAAGGTTTTCTTAAACCAGAAAGTACAGAGTCACACCTATCAATAACTTGATATATAAATGCCAAAAAAGCTACCATAAACAAGTAACTGCCAGCTATAATTATCACTTCACTGTCTCTTGAAAAAAAACTAGCAATCCTTTCACCCGCAAATATAAGCACTAATGCTCCAAAAATCATCATTGTCATAGATAACTTTAATGAAATTAAAAAAGCTTCATAAATTCTATCAAAATTCTTCGAACCAAAATTTTGTCCTACCATACTTAATAAAGCACTACTAAATCCTATGGCAGGTAATAAAATAATTTGCTCAATTCTTAAAGCTATACCATAAGCTGCACTAGCTGAGGCACCATAACTTGTAACAAACTTTTGCATTATGAAGAAACCAACTGCAATCATGAACATATTCATACTAGAGGGTATAGATTGTCTTAGAATTCTTAATACGAATTTAGATTCTAACCAAATATAATTGTAATTGAAATACTTAAACAAAGGACTGCGAATAGCATAATAGCTTAAAAAGAAAAAATGAAATAGTTGAGATATGACTGTTGCAAGAGCTATGCCGAGAGTTCCCATTGCAGGAAAAGGACCATAACCTAAAGATAAGAAAGGACTAAATATTAAATTAATAAAAAAGCTTATGATTAATGCATTTCTATTTTTTTTTGTATCTCCTTGTGCATATAAAAGAGAATTAACAACAAAAGAAACAATAAAAATTGGAGCACCAATTGAGAGTACTTTTATGTATCTTAGACCATTGTTAAGAAAAATACCTTCTGCCCCAAAATATAAAAATACAGGTCTAGATAATAGAAACGTTGTTAGCCCTATGGCTATTGAAACCAATAAAGTGATAACTAAAGCTTGAGTATGTATCTTAATTGCCTCATTAAATTTTTTTTTGCCAATAGCTATTGAAACAAGAGCTGTGGTGCCTTGTCCAAAACCTACAGCGAAGGCTAATAAAATAAAATACAAGGGGTAAGATATTGATAAGCCTGCAATAGCCTCTGTGCTTATGAGACCTGCATAAAAAGTATCTACTACATTGTACAGAGTATAAAACAAAAGACCTGTTCCTGCTGGAACAGCCATACCGATTAATTGTTTTTTTATATCCCCTTGGGTAAGATCCATAAAATTAAAAAGGTCTTACAACTACAAGTATTACAATTAAAATTAGAAGAACAGTAGGCACTTCATTGATTATTCTTAGATATTTTGAGGTATAGTCTCTAAAATTACTCTCTAGACTTTTTCTAATTTTACTTAAATACATATGAAATGCAGAGAGAATAAGAACTAATATAATTTTCAAAAAAAGCCATAATTCAAAACCTACATAATGGATAAGGGCTAAACCAAATACCCAAGTCAATATCATTGCTGGGTTCATTATAATTTTTAGCAATTTATATTCCATTTTTTGAAATACACTATTTATTTCAGGATTGGTTATGTTTTCTAAATGATAAACAAAAAGTCTTGGTAAATAAAATAACCCTGCAAACCATGATACAAAAGATATGATATGTAAAATTTTTAATAACTCATACATTTTTTCACCATTTAGCCTCTGGAGGCATTGACATTAATATAGCATCAATATTACCACCGGTTTTTAATCCAAATAATGTCCCTCTATCATAAAGCAAATTAAATTCTACGTAACGAGATCTTTTTTTTGAGAGAGCATCTAAGTCATCTTGATTAAAGTTAAAATCTTTTTTTCTTTTTGAGTTTTCAATTACAAAATTAACAAAGAATTGCCCAACATCTTTTATGAATGATAAATCCTTATCAAAGTCTGTATTGATATAATCAAAAAAAATCCCTCCTATGCCTCTACTTTCTTTTCGATGCTCTAAATAAAAGTATTCATCACATTGTTTTTTAAATTTTTCATAATAAGTTGAATTATGTTGATCACATGTTCGTTGGAGACCTTGATGAAAATTATCTGTTTCTAATTTTTCAGGTATTGCAGGGGTTAAATCACAACCACCACCAAACCATTGTTTTCCTTTTGTGGTTATGTACCTAGTGTTAAAATGAGCTGCAGCAATTTTCGGGTTTTTCATGTGAGCTACGACTGAGATACCACTGGCCCAAAAGCTTGGATCCTCTTCGGTTCCCGGCATTGATTTTTTAAATTCTTCAGTAAAATTACCATGCACTGTTGAAATATTTACTCCTACTTTTTCAAATATTTCTCCTTTTAGTAAGGACATCAAACCTCCACCACCACCAGGTCTTTGCCACTCCTTTTCTATAAATTCAGACCCATCAAGCTTTTGTATTGATCCAACCATTTGATTTCGAAGTTCTCGAAACCACTTTTCTGCTTTAGTTTGTTGATTTTTTATTTGATCACTCATACCCACCCATGCAGTTCGTTTTCTATCAACGAAGTGAGTAGGAGTATATGATCTTCTCGATCATTTAGACAAGGAATATATCCAAATTCCTTTCCACCATTTTCCATGAATATTTCTCTATTTTCCTCGTTAAGTTCTTCTATTGTCTCGAGACAATCTGAGGAAAAAGCAGGACTTATAACATGAATGTGGTCTGTACCATTTTTTGCTAAGCTCTCTATAGTTTTATCTGTGTAAGGTTGAAGCCATTCTGCTGGTCCAAATCTAGATTGAAATGTGGTCATATAACTTTCCTCTGGTAAGCCCATGGTCTCTGCCACCAGCCTAGTAGTTTTTCTGCAAAAACAATGATACGGATCCCCTTTATCTAAATATTTTTTTGGAACACCATGATAGCTAAATATGATTTTTTTTGGTTTTGAATTTTTAGTCCAAAATTCTTCAATGCTATTTTTTAGAGCTTTAATATAAAGTTCATTTTCGTAATATCCTCCAATAAAACGAAGAGATGGTACCCAACGCCAACTTTTTAATTCTTCTGCAACAGCATCAAACGTTGAGCCCGTTGTAGCCGCACAATATTGAGGGTATAAAGGTAAAATAATAATACGATCACAATTTTGATTTCTAAGATTATTTAAACCCTTCGAGATGCTAGGATTCCCATAACGCATTCCAATATCAAATACGATATTTTGATATTTCTTATTAATAAATTCTTTTATTTTCGATAATTGGTTTTTTGTGTGGAATAGAAGAGGTGAACCATCCTCTGTCCAAACAGATTTGTAATTTTTAGCTGACTTTGCTGGTCGAGTATTCAAAACTATCCCATTAAGAATAGGCCACCAAATAGCTTTTGGCGTTTCTATGACACGTTCATCTGATAGAAATTGTTTTAGATAAGTCTTTAAAGATGACTTAGTTGGTTCATCTGGTGTTCCTAAATTTGTGATCAAAATACCTGTCTTAAGACCAGAGCCATGAACGTAGAGATTATTACCTTTAAATGAAGCCATTGAAAAACATTACGATTTTTATGATAACTTAGTTCTTATCTTTTCTATGAATAAATGAACATTAGCCTCAGGAGTAGTTTTTTTTACACCGTGATCGAGGCTAGCAATCCACCCAGATCTATGAGAAGGCTCACTCTGTAAGCATTTCTCAATATATTTATCAATATAATCAGAAAAGGATTTAGTGTCCTCCATAGCTAACAAATCATTTGAAAAATTCCCCTGTAAAGATAAATGTGTCTTTGGTAATTCAGTGAAAACCTCCAAATTAGTGCCTAAAACTGTAAGTTTTAAATTTTTTAAATTTTGTAATTTATTAAATTTAGTTTGAGAAATTTCTTTAGTGAAATATCCAATTTTATTTGGATAACTATTTGAAATTTTAACTAAAAAAGGAATAACGAATTCATCAAAATCTTTATCATTTAGTTTATTAGCCTCAGTATCAAATATCATTAACAAATCAATGTCATTTTGTAATTGAATTTGTATATTTTTTTGTATTAACATTTCTAAAATGGGCAGGGTTTGTTGAAATAGTGTTTGTGATACAGGATTATTCCTCGTTGCAAAATGGTATAAGGTTACAGGTCCACCAGTAAATCCAATTAAGGATTTATCATTTGATAGTTCATTTCTAATATGTTTTAGAGATATATTCTGAAAATCTATAAAACTTTCAAATTCATCAATATTAAATTCGGATATCATTTTTGAACTTAAATTTTTTTCAAATATTGGTCCAGGATTAAACTTCAAACTCATACCTAAATAATCTAAAGGAAAAAGAATATCACTAAACAATATTGCAGCATCAAAATCGAATTCAACAATAGGTCCAAGAGTTACCTCACAAGCAAGCTCAGGCTCTTTACATAATTGTTCAAAAGAATATTTTTCTTTTAATTTTCTATAATGCTGATGATATCGACCAGCCTGTCTCATAAACCAAATTGGAGGAATTTTTTGTTCAACTTTATTTAAGGCATTAAAAAAATTTTTGTTATAGGTATTTTGCAATATCTCTAGCTCCATAAGTAATAATAAAATCTGCTTGAGCTCTTTTGAGTACCGTTAAAGACTCTAGGAGCAAATCAACATAATTGCCAAATTTAGCTTTGCTGAGCATTTGTAGACTAGCATACTCACCACTTACTTGGTACGCACCCGTGGGAAGCAGCGTCTCCTTTTTTATATCTCTTATTAAATCTATTGAAGTCATTCCAGGCTTAACCATTAAATAATTTGCACCTTGAGCTGCATTATTAATTGAGCTTTTAATCGCCTTTACTTTGTCTTCAACAGGTAATTGATATGATGATCGATCAAATCCCTTTGGTGATGATTTTGCAACATCTCTAAACGGGCCGTAGAAGTGACTTTTAAATTTTGTTGAGTAACTCATTATTTGAGAATTTGAAAAACCATTTTGAACAAATATTTTTCTTAAATATTTAGTCGTATTTTTCATCATGTCACTTGGTGCAATTATATCAGCTCCGGCCTCAAGATATGTATTTGCAGCTAATCCTAAAGAGTAATGTGTCTTATTAAGGTCAATTGATTTTTTATGAGTAACTCCACAATGCCCATCAACAGTTATTGAGCATAAGCATGTATCTATCAGTAAAACTATATCTTTTCCAAAATAATTTTTAATTTTTCTTATAACTTCATAGTGAAAGCTAAAATCCTCTGGATGTTTTTGTTTTTTATTTGGAACGATAAAAAGAAGAAAATTTTTGATACCTTTTTTTAAATCCTTTTCAATTGCCTTAATAATAGATGAAGATGACCAACTCTTATTATCACCTAATCCTTTAATTTCCTTTGAATTTTTTACCTTTTGATCCACAAATAAAGGTTGAATTAAAATTTTCTTATTAAGAGATTTTGATCGATCAATAGGAAAATAATTTTTAATCATTTAAGTTCAAAATTTTTAAAATCATCATAAGTAAGATATACATTTAATTGATTTTTAGGAATAAATTTAGAAATTTGAAGATACGTTTGACCAGGTCCACAAGAATTACGCTTATTTAGTATTTCTGGTCTTAGTTGTATAGCTAATTTAAATGCAGAGAAGCTCATCCAATAAAAACTCTCCGCTACAAACAAATTATCAATCGTATTGTCATTAATCAAAGGGACTAAACTATAGTGTGATATAACAGGGAATTTTTTATTTAGCATATTTCCTTCATATGTAAGTTTATAAGTAGGTTTTTGATTATCTTTATAAAAATTTTTAATTTCTCGATAATTTTCACCAAAACTATCGAGAGAAGAATTTACAAGAATGCCCATTTTACTTATTTTTTTCCAAGAACTAACGCCGGAAGTTATAAGATTTGATACACTTTTCAAAGATTTAAACTCTTTAAATTCTGATCTTGTGGCCAAAACATTTTTATTTTTTACTGTTTTATTAAATTCATGCAAATTTCTCTGAAACATTTGATATTTTGATAAGCTTGAAGGAAATATATTTTTAACCTTTTTAACTTTTTTATTATTTAGATATTTTTTTTCTTTAAAATATTTTTTTGTTTGATTATCTTTCCCTTGTGCAAATAAGATTTTTTCATTTAGAATATTTTCAATAGTTACACCTACATCTAAATTGCAACCACCTCCCCATTTGTATAAATATTTTCTCTCTCTTTGACAATCATCTAACGAAGGTAAATGATTAATTTTTTTCAATATTTTTTCTGTTTTTTGATCACCTCTCCTATATTCCAAAGCAATACACCCTTGTGCTGCAGCACTAGGAAATTCAGAAATTGGTAAAATTATTTTTTCAAACTTTTTAAATTTCAATTTAAAATTTCTATAATCTTTTTTATTAATTTTTTCTCCATAATTAAAAATTCTATCTATAGCAGCTTTTGCCATAAACACCCCGTCCTCTTTTGAGGAATTTAATATTTTTTCCAGCCTAGATGGTACGTTTCCCCTAATGTCGAATGGCTTCAATTCTTCAAAGGGTAAAAACTCTCTTAATTTTTTTAAATAATATTTTCTTCTAGGAGAGGATGTCCCTATAACTAATTTTTTTTTATTTAATGAAGTTTTTTTGATAAGAATAACATCTCTTGGATCATCTCTTTTGAGACAAATAAAAGAGGTCTTATTAAGATTTTTAACAGGGAGATCTTTGAATGAATGAACTACCACATCTACATCTTTTAAGATTAATTTTTTTGAGAGTGAATTTGTAAATATTCCAAATCCATGTTTTTCCCAAGCTTTAGCTGACATGTCCGTGTCACCAACGCTTGATGAGTAATGCGTATCAATTATATTTTTTTGTATTTTATTAATTTCTATTTCCGCAATGTGTGCCTGAATTTTAGCGAGAAAACTTTTTCTTGATAATAAAACAATCTTTTTCATAACCATTGATGACATTAAGAAATAACAAATAATCAACGCTAATACAATTTAAGCGAGACTTATTGGTCAATATGTACTTATTTTAAAATATGATATATCTAAATAACGTTTGAAATTATGACACAAAAAGCAGTTTTAATTGTCGGAGCAGGATCAGGTTTAAGTGCTTCTTTGGCTAGAGCATTTAATTCGAAGGGGATGAAAATTGTACTTGCTGCCAGAAACATAGACAAACTTGATAGTTTAAAAAAAGAGATCGACGCTTTAGTTTTTAAGTGTGACTCAACGGAAAATAAAAGTGTTCAAAATTTATTTTTGCAGACTGATTCAATTATAGGCACTCCAGAAATTGTTATCTATAATCCATCTCTTAGAATTGTAAAACCTTTTATTGAATACGATCCTGATGAAATGCTTCAATCAATAAAAGTAAATAGTTATGGGGCTTTTCTAGTAGCGCATGAATCAGTAAAAAGAATGTTAAAAATAGGAAAAGGTAATATTTTTTTCACAGGATCATCTGCAAGTGTAAAGGGTTTTGCCAAATCTGCGTCCTTTGCTATGGGAAAGTTTGGTTTGAGAGGCTTAGCACAATCTTTGGCAAGAGAGCTGCACCCACAAAATATTCATATAGGTCATTTCGTTATAGATGGAGGAATTGGAAAAGAACCAGTTGGAAATTATCAAATGATACACCCTGATGAAATTGCAAAACAATACCTAAATTTTTATTTACAGGATAAAAAAGCTTGGTCTTGGGAAATTGAAATTAGAACAAACACTGAAAAATTTTAGAAGAACACCTTGGAAATCGGTATAGACAGTTTTGCAGATAAAAGAGAAGGCTCAGATAGTGTTAAAGCCATTAATAATGTTATTGATAGGATTATTTTTGCAGATGAAGTTGGATTAAATTCATTTGGGATAGGAGAGCATCATAGAAAAGAATTTTTAGACTCAGCACCATTTATGATATTATCTGCTGCTGCAGCACAAACAAAAAATATTAAGCTAATAAGTGCTGTAACTGTTTTAAGTGCAGCAGATCCTGTTCGTGTATTTCAAAACTTGTCTACTCTTGATCTGATATCTGGAGGTAGGGCAGAAATGGTTGCTGGAAGAGGATCATTTTCTGAAGCCTTTCCATTGTTTGGTTTAGATTTCAAAGATTATGATGAGTTGTTTATTGAAAAGCTCGGTTTACTTTTAAAAATTAGAGAAAATGAATTTGTTAGTTGGTCTGGTAAATTTAGACCTTCGATAAATAATTTACCTATTTATCCAAGACCCATTCAAAACCCTGTCCCAATTTGGTTAGGTGTTGGTGGCACACCTCAATCTTTTGCTAGAGCAGGCTCAATGGGCTTACCTTTAATGATTGCCATAATAGGAGGTAATACTCATCGCTTTAAGCCCTTGGTAGATATTTATAGACAGGCAGGTAAAGAAGCAGGACATCCCCCAGAAAAACTCTCAGTAGGACTTCATTCATTAGGATATGTCGCAAATAGTATGGATGAAGCAATAGATTTGTATTATGAGGGTTATCATAAAATGTTTACAAAAATTGGAAAAGAAAGAGGTTGGGGTCCTGTGACGAGAGACCAATTTGACAATCAAATTGGTCCATTAGGCGCTATAGTTTTAGGAGATCCAGATCAGGTTGCTGAAAAGATTATGAGACATAGTCAAGCCCTTGGAGGTATTGATAGATTCCAATTTCAAATGGATATTGCTGATATTACCCATGAAAATTTAATCAAATCTATTGAACTGATTGGCAAAGAAGTAATTCCTAGGATAAATAGGACAAAAAGCCCCTAATTAGAGGCTTTATGCGTCTTTATTGCAGTATCTTTTAAATTAGTAAAAAATAAATTAATATTTGTGAAAAATCATAATTGGAAATCTAATTATTTAAGCACCCTTCAATCTGAAATTGATAAAATTAAGGATGAAGGCCACTACAGAGTATTTAACAACATAGAAAGAAAAGCCGGACAGTATCCCAAAGCTACAAGACATAGTAATGGTCAAACCGAAGAGATTGATGTCTGGTGTTCAAATGATTACTTAGGCATGAGCCAGAACAAAGAAGTTATTTCCGCAATGCAATCTGCTGTTGAAAAGTTAGGAGCGGGAAGCGGAGGAACAAGGAACATATCAGGTACTACTAATTTCCATATTCAACTCGAAAAAGAAATCGCACTCTTACATAAAAAAGAAAGAGCTCTAGCATTTAATTCTGGATATAGTGCTAATGAGTCTGCACTAAAGTCTATTATATCTGCTTTTGATAATTGTTTAGTTTTAAGTGATGAACTAAATCACGCATCACTTATAGAAGGAATTCGTACAAGTAAAAAAGAAAAAGCTATTTATCGTCATAATGATGTAAAACACCTAAAGGACATTCTGAAGGGAGTAGATTTTTCTCGACCAAAAATCATCGTCTTGGAGTCTGTCTATTCAATGGAAGCTGATTTTGCACCACTAGAAGACATTATTCAGGTTGCTCAGGATAATGGAGCATTAATATACTTAGATGAAGTTCATGCTGTAGGTTTATACGGTCCCAATGCAGCAGGTGTAGCAGATCAAAAAGGATTATCTGAGCATATTGATATTATCAATGGAACATTGGCAAAAGCATTTGGTCTAGCTGGAGGCTACATAGCCTCGACTGAGACAATAATTGATTTTGTTAGAAGTTTTTCAAAAGGATTTATTTTCACAACATCCATGTGCCCAGCAGTAGCTGCTGGAAGTCTAGAGAGCATAAGACAAGTAAAGAAAAACGATGAAATTCGATCTTCATTCTTTGAGAATGTTGATTTTGTTAAAAAAGAACTACGAACCGCAGGTATTCCTTTTTTAGACTCAGGTTCACATATAATCCCAGTATTAATTGGAGATAGCAAATTATGTAAAGAGATTAGTGATTTTCTTTTAAATGAGCACCAGGTTTATGTTCAGCCTATTAATTATCCAACAGTACCAAAAGGAACTGAGAGAATAAGAATAACTCCCACTCCATGTCATGACCCAGAGTCTACTGAAAAATTTGTAGAAGCTTTGAAAGATGCTTGGTTTAAATTTATGCCTCAGTTAGTTAAATTTGAAAATCAATTTACTAATAAAATCAAAGTAATTTAAACGCCTTATTTGATCAATCTATACATTTGTTATAAAACATACTAATGAGAGTCATTGCGTTTTATAGTTTCTTTAACGTATCCAATCCCAGATTATTAAAAGAGAGGTTAAATTTACACTTTCTTTTAAAACAAATAAAAGGTTCGATTATTGTCAGTGAGGAAGGTTTAAATGGTACAATAGCAGTCTCTTCAAAATTAGAAAAAAAAATTATCGACTATTTAATGTCTTTAGGAGTCACTAAAGAAAATATAAAAATATCAGACTTTAATGGCCAAAGAATTTTTAACGAGTTTAAAATTAAACTTAAAAAGGAAATAGTTACATCTGATTTTGGATTAAAAATTTCAGACATTAAAAAATCTAAATTTATTGAACCAAGTGATTGGGATAAATTTGCTAATGATAAAAATGTAGAAATTCTTGATACAAGAAATGATTATGAATTTAAAATTGGTCACTATAAAAATGCTATCAACCCTAAAATTGAAACATTTAAAGATTTCAAAAATTATATAAAGAATAACAAAGAAAAATTTCAGAATAAAAAAGTTGGTATTTATTGTACAGGTGGTATTAGATGTGAAAAAGCAGGACCTTTAATGGAAAAATATGGTATTGAGACATATCAACTTAAAGGAGGAATATTAAAATATTTTGAAACCACATCTGCTGACTCATGGAAGGGTGAGTGCTTTGTTTTTGACTACAGAGTATCTTTGAACAAGCAACTCTCTCAAGGTACGAGTAAGCTTTGTTACGGGTGTAACATGCCTTTAACTCCAAGAGAGAGAAAATCTCCTAAATATGAAGAGGGATATTCATGTTCCATCTGTTTTGATAATATGACAGAAAAAAAGAGACGTTCTCTCAAAGATAAGCGAGAACATTGGAAAAAAGTTCTTTAATTTCATTAAATATCAATGTTGACCAAATTCAAAATTAGTTTAGTTTACGCCAATGGCTAAAAAGTCTACATACCAACTTAAACAGCTAATACCTGAAGAAAAACCTGAAACCGGCACAAAATATATTGTACGTAAACCCACTAAAGGATTGAAAGTTTCTGACAAACTTCGCCAGAGAAAGTATGACCCTGTTTTGAAACAGCATGTTTGGTTTGTAGAAAAGAAAATGCCTCCTCATAGTAAATAATTTTGTTATTATTTTATCATCGAAAATAGAACTTTATATTGGCTGAGAAGAGACTTTAGGATTACTGATAATCCATGTCTGGAATTTATATCAAAACAAAAATCCCCAGCATTACTTGTTTATATTTATGATGACATTGAAAAGAAAGCCACTGGAGATGCTGGTCAATGGTGGTTAAATAAAACACTTCAATTGCATTCCAAGAATTTAGAACAAAAATTTAATGTAAAGCTTATTATAACTGATGGTGAAGCGAAAAAAAATCTCTCACACCTAATTGAAAAATACAAAATTTCATCATTAATTTGGAATAGGCTCTACTCTGACCAATCTATTAAAAGAGACACTGAGATAAAGAGTTTTTTTAAAAATAAAAATATTTATGTTGAAACTTTTAATTCACATTTACTTAATGAGCCTTGGGAAGTACAAAATAACTCTGGTCAGTTCTTTAAAGTTTTTACTCCTTATTGGAAAACTGCTTTTAAAGTTTATTTGAACAAGAAATTTTCTTACCAAAAAAATACATCAATCAAATCATTTAAACACAATGAAAAAACTATAATCAATTTTTTATCTAGTAGAAGTTGGTATGACAAGTTTAATAATTATTGGAGTCCAGGAGAGGATGCAGCTTTGAAAAAAATTGAGACTTACATTTCCTCTCATATAGATAAATATGATGTTAATAGAAATAGG
>CACIBB010000014.1:0-16046 GCA_902584795.1 uncultured Alphaproteobacteria bacterium | reverse complement strand
GAAGTTTTTGATCAATTGTGGATTGGATGTAGAATGCTTTTTCATCAAAAGAATGTGTCTTTAAATAATCTAATATAAAATCTGTTTTGTAATCTGACTTATATTTCTTATTATTTTTTTTATTTAGTTCTATGTCTAAATTTGAATAAAAATTATATTGCTCTGAGGTTAAGAAATTATTTAATTCCATTTGTTTTAATACATAATTTCTTCTATCAAGGGCTCTATTATAATTTTTATTTGGATCATAATTATTTGGGCCTTTTGGTAGAGCTGCAAGATAAGCATATTCATGTATATCCAAGTCAAATATTGATTTATTAAAATAATTAAAATTAAATCTCTTTTAAATAACAAAACTGATGATTGTAATGCCTTTTTAGAAATACATGCTGGAGCTGGTGGTACTGAAAGTCAAGATTGGGCAGAAATGTTGTCTAGAATGTACCAAAGATTTGCTGAAAAAAATGATTACAAATATAAAATTATAGACTACCAAAGAGGTGAAGAGGCTGGTCTGAAAAATATAACTATGAATATATCAGGTTTTAAAAGTTATGGTTATTTGAAAAATGAGTCTGGCATACATAGATTAGTAAGAATTTCACCTTTTGACTCAAATAAAAGAAGACACACTAGTTTTTCAAGTGTTTGGGTATATCCAGAAATTGATGAAGATATTCAAATTGAAATTAACAATAAAGATTTAAGAATTGATACATTCAGGGCATCTGGAGCAGGGGGGCAACATATCAATACAACAGATAGTGCAGTAAGGATAACACATTTAAAATATAATATTGTTGTGCAAAGTCAAAGTGAACGCTCACAACATCGTAATCGAGATACTGCAATGAGGATGTTAAAATCTAGATTATATGAGATAGTATTAGACAAAAAAAATGAAGAGAAAAAAAAAGAGGAGAGTAACAAAAAACAGATTGGATGGGGAAACCAAATAAGATCCTATGTTCTTCATCCTTATAAAATGGTTAAAGATCTTAGAACAAATTATCAGACATCAAATGCTGAAAATGTCCTTGATGGAGAAATTATCGATTTTTTGGAGTCAACATTATTAGATGTATAGAAGTTATTTTTTAAAGATATTAATTTTGATATTTCTACCTCTTCAACTATCTGCTTATGATTTTAGTTTTAAGAAAGAAGATAATTCATTAAAGCTTGATTTTGAAGGTGGACAAATTAAAGAAATAAAATTTGATTTTAAAATAAATGGGAAGAGAAACTTTGGAGTTATCAATTACTATAATAATGAGATTTATATTCTATTAAATACTGACCAAATATCATTTGAAAATTTTAAAAAAGTATTCCCAAAACCGCAAAAAAATCAAAAATTAAATAAAAAGATTAACTTTAATTGGGAGATATCTGAAATGAAAATTTCAAAGGATTACTCTCTTTTTTCAAACAAACTAAATTTTATCTATAATAAAGGTTTTGAGTCTATGATGTTTTTTGATAGTCAAAAAGAATTTGAATTGTCAATATTACCACAATTAGATGGAAACAAACAAATTTATTTATTTTCTAAAAACGCTGGTCAATTTTTTTATGCACAAAAAATATCAAAAAACATGAATGGTGGAGCTTTAATTGGTAAAGGTTCTTTTAGAAAATTTGATGACTACGATCTAAATATTAAAGTTAAAGATTTTAGTATCGATAAAAATTCAAAGTTCTACAATTTACTTTTCACTTCAAGAATGTTAGATATTTTTTCAGTACTACAAAATAGCCAAGATGAATTTAATTATTTAGAGGTTCCTGTCCAAAAAAAAGGTAATACTTTTACTTTTGACCATGCCATTATGTTAGGTGGGACAGTTGCTTTTTCTTTTAAAGGTGAAGCAATTCCATCAGAAAAAGTTGCAACAGTTAATGGAACTTATGGCCCCTTATATTTATTTGAAAAGAACTTTAAAAATGTACCTTTTTTAAGTGAGTTATTTGGTAAAAATGTTGAGGAAAGTCTTTTAGCTGCTGATTTTAAGGTCAAAAAGAGTGGAAATAAAACAGATTTTATATTTAACCCTTTATCAATACTAACTCCTGGTAAAACAAGAAACTTTTTCGATATTTGGGAGTAATTATCGTATATTAATTTTATCATAAGTGGAAATTTCACCTGACTCTATTATCTCAGCGCGTACCCCACTTTTAAATGCTAAAAGCTTCACAAGATTTTTTATTCCTAATTTTTTTTGAAGATATCTACAAGGTTGACATAATTCATGTATTTTTAAAATTACATTATTAATTTGTATTTTTTTATTTATGGTTTTGTTAAGATCAATACCTGATGTAATTATATTTCTTCTAAAATCCTTATAATCTATTTTTTTTCCTATTTTATTATTAAAATCATCAATTTTTTCAGACTCTATTAGAGTAACTTGTTCATAATTATTTTTATAATTTTCATAATATCTGTCATTAATTATCCCCTTATTTTTCATTAATATTGCTTGATTTATGTAAAAAGTATTCTCCCCATCTAGATTGCTAATATTGATTGCTTTAATTTTGAACATTTTTTAATATATTTACTTTAGTTTATATCTATGGAAGATAACACAAATTTATATAGTCAAAGGAATATACTAATTCGTAATTTTCTTATTTTTTCTAGATTAGCACCTTTTGTTACTAGTTTCATAGGTTCAGTCCTTATTAACAAGATTTTTCTAAAAACACCTAATCTAATTAACTTAGATTTTATTTTGATCTTTATATCTCTTTATTTGGTTTTATATGTATTCATCTCTCACACTAAGTCTTTATGTGAGCAATTAGCTATTGTTAATCAAAAAATAAATTCACATAGCGACAAATAATAAGTTTTATTTTAAAAATTTTTTTATTTCTTTCAGGTCTATGATAGTCTATAAAAGAACAAAATATGAACAAAAATATCCTAGTAAAGAACGATAAAGACAACAATCTTGAGTCAATACCTTATATTTTGTCTAAGATTTCAGCTGGATTTCCATCCCCAGCTGATGATTATATAGAAAATAATCTAAGCTTATCAGAACTACTGATCAAAAATCATTTATCAACTTTTCTAATGAGAGCTAGTGGTGACTCGATGGTAGATGCTGGAATTAATGACGGTGACATATTGGTTGTGGATAGGAGCTTAGAAGCTAAAAGTAGAGATATAGTAATAGCTATATTCGAGGGAAATTTAACTGTCAAAAGACTAGTTATCAAGACAGATGGTTCTGCTATCCTAAAAGCTGAAAACCCATTGTATAAAAATATATTAATATCAGAGTATGCAGAATTAGAGATATGGGGAGTTGTTACCAGCGCTATTCGTCAATTTATTAAATAACCCATGAATATAGTGGCCCTAGTAGATTGTAATTCATTTTATGCCTCGTGTGAGACTATCTTTAAACCCGATCTAAGTAAAAAACCTATTGTAGTTCTATCAAACAACGATGGATGTGTCATAGCTAGAAGTTCTGAAGCTAAGAAATTAGGAATTAAAATGGGAGTGCCTTTCTTTGAGATAAAGCAAATAATAAAAAAATACCCAGTGCATGTGTTTTCATCAAATTACAGTTTATATGGAAATATCTCATCTAGGGTAATGGGAGTATTAAAAGAGCATTGTGATAGATTGGAAGTTTATTCTATAGATGAAGCTTTTTTAATATTAAATAAATATTCAGAGAGAAGTTTTGTTTCAAGAGCAGAAGGAATAAAAAAAATAATAAGGAAGTGGATAGGCATACCTGTAAGTATAGGAATAGCTAACAATAAAACCTTATCAAAAGTAGCAAACCATCTAGCTAAAAAAGATGAGTTAGGGTCCCAAGTGGTAGAAATTATAAATCAAAAACAAATAGAAATATCCCTAAAGGTATTAGGGGTGGGTGATATTTGGGGAATAGGAGCTAGGATAGAGAAATTTCTTCAAAAAAATAGTATCTACACCGCATACGATCTATACAAAACAGACCCAAGGTGGGTTAGGCAACACCTAGGAGTAGTGGGAGAGAGAACCTATAGAGAACTACATGGTGAAATATGTATACCAATAGTAGAAAGATCTGAGCCAAAAAAACAATGTCGAGTATCAAGATCTTTCGAAAATTATGTAACCAGTTTTCATGATTTAGAGAAAAGAATAATATCTTACGCAACTAGAGCCTCAGAAAAGATTAGATCTGATGGTTTGCAGGCAAAAAAAATTACTACATTTATTCGTTCAAATAAATTTAACAACAATAATAAACAATACCATGCAGCTCGGACTTATGATTTTATATCTCCATCAAATGACTTATTTGAGACGATTAAATTTGCCATAAAGGCGCTAAAATCTATTTATCGACCAGAAATTAAATATAAAAAAGCAGGTGTTTTACTCTCAGACTTAACTCCAGAGGGAGAATACAATAGAGATTTATTTTTTCATCAATCAGAAGAGAGTATTTTAAAAAAGATTAGGGTAAATAAGGTATTTGATAATCTAAATAACAGATACGGAAGCGGAACTATTTGCGTTGCCAAAGAAAACTACGAAAAGTTTTACATAACCAGACGACAAAACTTAAGTCCCGCATACACATCAAATTTTGATGATCTACCTAATGTAAATTAATTTACAGCAGGTATTGATGCCATAGACTCTTCAAAAGCTTCAGTATCAAATTTATCTTCAGCAAGATTGCCTGAAAAATAATCCATATATGCTTGCATATCAAAATGACCATGCCCACAAAGATTGAATAAAATAGCTTTTGATTTACCCTCAGCTTTACACTTAAGAGCCTCATCAACAGCACCTTTAATCGCGTGAGTAGCTTCAGGTGCAGGCATAATGCCCTCAGTTCTGGCAAATTGTATACCGGCTTCTAAGCACTCCTTTTGACCATAAGCTCGAGGTTCCATATGACCATTATGAACTAAATGCGATAGCATTGGAGACATTCCATGATACCTTAGCCCACCTACATGCGTGGGTGATGGCATAAAATCAGAGCCTAATGTATGCATCTTCAACAATGGTGCAGATTTTAAAGTGTCACCAAAGTCATAAGAATACTTACCTTTAGTTAAAGAGGGACAAGAAGATGGCTCAACTGCAATAGCATGAACATCTTGTTCTCCTCTGAATTTTTTCCCTAAAAAAGGATTACATAAACCTGAGAAATTACTTCCTCCGCCAGTACATCCAATAACAATATCAGGATAATCATTAGCCATTTCCATTTGTAGTAGTGCTTCTTGCCCAATAATAGACTGATGCATTAAGACATGGTTAAGAACACTACCTAATGCATATTTTGTATCATCATTTGTAGCAGCAACTTCTGCAGCTTCTGATATAGCTATACCTAGTGAACCTGAACTATTAGGATCCTTTTCAAGTATGGCTCTACCTGAATTTGTTTCATTTGATGGGCTAGCTACAACACTACCACCGTAACTTTCAATTATAGCTCTTCTGTAAGGTTTTTGATCATAGCTCACTCTTACCATGAATACTTTTATCTCTATTCCAAATACGGCTCCAGCATAACTTAATGCTGTTCCCCATTGACCTGCACCGGTCTCAGTTGCTATTTTTTTTACACCAGCTTCTTTATTATAAAAAGCCTGAGCTAATGCAGTGTTTGGTTTGTGACTACCTGATGGGCTAGCTCCTTCGTATTTGTAATATATTCTGGCTGGTGTATCTAATGCTTTCTCTAAAGCTCTAGCCCTTACCAATGGCGTAGATCTCCAACGACTGTAAGCTTCTAAAACTGGTCCGGGAATATCAATATACCTCTCTTGGGTAACTTCTTGCATTATTAATTCCATGGGAAATAAAGGCGCTAAGTCATCAGGACCTATTGGTTGTTTTGTTCCTGGATTTAAGGGTGGGCTCATAGGCTCTTTTAAATCCGCTCCCAGGTTGTACCACTGTTTTGGCACATCACTGTCTTTTAAAAAAAATTTACTATCCTCACTCATAATGAAGAATTTTATTGTATTTGTTAGACAAAAAGTAGGATTATTTACTCACTATAAAACCTATTTAATGCTGCTTCTTTGTTAATTAAGGGTAAAAGTTGTGCTACGAGCACACCAATAAGTATTAAAAAACAACCAAAAATCTGAACATTTGTCAAAAATTGAGAAAGAATAACCCAAGCTGCTAACGATCCAAATACACCTTCAAGAGAAAATGTAATTGCTGCTGTAGAGGGTTTTACATACCTTTGACCAAAAACTTGTAGAGTATAAGCAATCCCACTTGACATTACACCTACATATAAAAGCTCAAAGATTTCTTTTGATATCCCGTCAATAGTAGGATTTTCAAAAATGAATATAAATGGCAAACTATAAAAAAAACATAACAGAAATTGAGATGATGCTAAGGTAAATGGTGCATTTATAATTTCAAAGTATTCATCAATTAAAATGCAATGTATTGCAAAAAATAAAGCACATACAATTACAAGTATATCAGCAAATTGTGCTTCAAAACTATTTTCAAGAGTTAAGTAATAAGACCCTATGAGACATATTGATACGGATAGCCAAATACTCCAGTGTATTTTCTTTTTTAAAAATAACCTCGATATTATAGGAACAAATGGAACATATAATATAGTTAAGAAAGCTGCATTTCCTACTTTAGTATACTGTAAAGCGTATTGTTGAAGGTAAGTTCCTAATAATAAACTTAAACCAGTTAAAAGAACTACGAATATAAATTTTTTTTTATTTTTAAGATTTTTAATTTTATTTATTTCATAAAAAGCAAAAGGTAAAACTATTATTCCACCAATTAAAAAACGCATATTTGTAAAAGTTAGTGGACCAATAAATTCCATTCCTGTAGTTTGAGCCACAAATGCAGTACCCCAAATTATTGATGCTACTATGAGACATAAAGTAGATAAGAAATGTTTGGAGTTCATAAGAAACTGGCTCCGCAGGTAGGATTCGAACCTACGACCTGTCGGTTAACAGCCGAATGCTCTACCGCTGAGCTACTGCGGAACGTTGCATCAAACTACAATAATTTTTTAATTTTTCAATTAGCATTTTTTAATTCAAATTTAAAAATAATTTTCAATGATATTAGGGTTTATTTGGATATAATATGTAGATGGAAAAAATTATTTCACCTTGTATATCAATATGCAAAACAGATCCATCTACCGGATATTGTTACGGCTGTGCTAGAACTTCTGAAGAAAAAGCGATATGGAAAGACGAAAATACGACAAATGAATGGAAAATAAATAATATTTCCGAGTTAAAAAATAGACTTTCTGGTTGGCAATTATCATCATTTGAGGAGTCATATGATTTTAAAATAAAAAACGGAATATCTCTAGCAAAGCACAAAATGATGAATAAATGAAAAAAATTAAAGGCTCGTGTCTTTGCAAGAAAATTACCTTTGAGATTAAAAATGAATGTAGATACTCAGTTTTTTGCCATTGCCAGATGTGCCAGGCTTCAAATGCTGAATTTAGTTCTTATACAAAGGTAAAAAAAGAAAATCTAAATTTTAAAAGTAAAAAAACTTTAAAATGGTTTGTTTCTAGTAAACATTATAAAAGAGGTTTTTGTTCAATATGTGGAAGTTCATTATTTTTTCAAAAAAAATCTTCAAATGATTATATCTCAATATCAACAGGTACCTTAAATAAAAATATACCTTCTATCGGCCACATTTTTTACAAATATAAAAAATCAAAAATTAATTTTTCTAAATTAAAAAAATTTCCTCAATCTGCCCAAGGATATTTTGATAAGTTTATTTACAGAATTAAATGAATTACTCATTAACAATCAAGATTATCTTAATATTATTATTTATATACCTTTTAATTATCTTTTATGTTTATACAAAACAAAGATCTCTTCTTTATGTCCCTCAAATTGATAATTATGATGATGAATTACTAATCATTCCTGCGGAACAAGTATTTATTGAAAATAGCTCAAATATAAAATTAAGATCAATTTTTTATAAACATCCATCTAATACTAAAACTACATTACTAATGTTTCACGGTAATGCTGGTCCTATTGAAAATAGATTTTATAAAATTAACAAGTTATCAAAATATAACCAAAATATCTTACTTATTTCTTGGAGATCATATAGTGGTAATGATGGTGAACCTACTGAGGATGGTTTATATGATGACGCTAGTAGTGCTATTAAATGGCTTGAAGAAAAAAATATTTCTAAAAAGGACATCATTATTTATGGAGAATCTTTAGGAACTGCTGTTAGTATAGAAATAGCCCAGAATAATAATTTTAAGGGTCTAATTCTTGAGGCGCCATTTACTTCAATGATTGATGCTGCTAAATTTCATTATCCATACCTTCCTGTTTCAATCATGCTTAAAGATAAGTATTTAAGTGACAAAAAGATTAAGAACGTTATTTCCCCTATATTTATTATGCACGCCACAGGGGATGATATTGTTCCATTTAGAATGGGTGAAAAAATGTACAAATTAGCGAATTCACCTAAAAGTAGTTATTTCGTTGATGAGAATGAACATTTAGTAACTTATGATGAAAATTTAATGAATAAGATGGATGAGTTTTATGAAACTATAATTAATGATGAATAAATTTAATAATCTCCCAGAACTATTTTATTTTCAAGCAGATAAGAACGAAAATAATCAACACTTACTAAAACTCGATTCAAACAATAAAATTATCTCAATGAGTTGGTTAGAGACAAAAAATCTAACAATGAAAATACACAATTTTTTAGCAAACAAATATTTAGGTGAATTAGAGAGAGTTTTATTGGTTTCAGAAAATAGACCTGAATGGATGGCCTCTGATATTGCTATAATGTCTAATAAACTTATTTGTGTCCCCAACTATACAACTTATACTTCAAGAGATTTTGAGCATATTTTAATTGACTCTCAGCCTGTTGGTTTAATAGTTTCAAATAAAAATTTACTTCAGACTATTTTAACTGCCAGCGGAAAAGTTAAATATAATTTCAAATTTATCTTATGTTTTGATTATTTTGAAAATAATTCAATTTCAAATTTAGTATTTTTAAATGACTTAACAGATGACAATAATGATAATAATAGAGAAAAAATTAAAGAAATTAAGCGCAAAGATCCAGCTTGCATTATTTACACGTCAGGCACACAAGGATTACCGAAAGGTGTTATTTTAAGTCATGGGGGCATATTAAGTAATTGTGAAGGAGCGTATGAACTTCTTAAAACTATTAAAAGTCCAGATTTAACCTTTCTTACTTGGTTACCTTTATCTCATTCATATGAACATGCAGTTCAATTTGTTCAGATTATTTTAGAAGCAAAAGTATTTTATAATAAAAGTATTGAAACACTTCTGCCTACAGTAAAAATTGCACAACCTCATATAATGACTGCTGTTCCAAGATTTTATAATAATCTCCATGCAAAAATGAAGATTAATCTGAAAAATCAGTCTAATTTTAAACAAAATTTATTTAATAAGACTATCCAGCTAGGAACAAAAAAATTTAAAAATATTAAATTAAGTTTTAGTGAAAATATAATTAACCTAATATTAGATGCATTAGTCAGAAAAAAAGTAAAAAATAATTTTGGTGGCAGATTAGAGGCTTTTATATCAGGTGGAGGACCTCTTGATAGTCAAGTAGGGGAGGCGCTTAATGCCCTTGGTTTAAAGACTTTACAAGGTTATGGCTTAACAGAAACCTCACCGGTTGTAAGCTGCAATTTATTAAATAAAGTAAAAGTTGATACAGTTGGTCCTATATTTCCTGGAGTTGAAGTTAAATTAGCAGAAGACGGTGAAATATTAGTTAAAGGGGAGAACCTTATGCTGGGCTATTGGAATAATAAAGAAGCTACTGAGCAAACAATAAAAGATGGTTGGCTCCATACGGGGGATATTGGTGAATTTGACGAGGACAATTATCTTAAAATTACAGATCGTAAAAAGGATATAATAGTTTCTCTAGGAGGTGATAATATTGCACCATCTAAGATTGAAAATCTATTAACTTTATCTCCTGAGATAGAACAAGCCTGTGTCTTTGGTGAACAAAAGAATTATATTGCAGCATTATTAGTATTAAACTCAGAGACTAAATCTAGTGATGAAGATATTCAAAGATATATTGATGAAGTAAATAAAGACTTAACTCAACCAGAAAAAATAAAAAAGTTTATCTTTATTGATGAGCCTTTTAGTATTGAAAATAACCTAATGACTCCCACAATGAAAGTTAGGAGACATGAAGTACAAAAAAAATATCAAAATCAAATTGATCAATTATTTTAATGCAATTATTTGCAGCCATAGATTTTGAAACAGCCACAAGTGAGAGAACATCAGCATGCGCTATTGGATATGTAATATTTAATAAAACTAAAATTATAAAAAAAGTCTCCCATTTAATAAGGCCACCTAAACCTGAAGTTCATTTTACAGATATTCATGGTTTAACATGGGATATGTTAAAGAAAGCAAAAACATTTGATAAAGTGTGGCGCCAAATTAAGAGTGAATTATCTGCTGTTGACTACTTTTTTGCACATAATGCTCCTTTTGATCGATCTGTCCTGTACTCATGTTGTTATTTTTATAATATCGACCTACCTAAACAAGAATTTAAAGATACTGTTGCAATCGCAAGAAAATATTGGAAATTTGAAAACAATAAACTAAATACAGTATGTAAAAATTTAAGAATTCCATTAAATCATCACGATGCATTATCAGATGCTAAAGGATGTGCTTTGATAGCTATTGAAGCTTTTAAAAAAGGTTATTTTATTTAATTTTATTACCTATAAAGCTCAAAGAAGAAAAAATAATTATTAAGGCAAGGCTCATATAGATCAAGGTGTTTATCGAATTTGTCTCATCCAATATCAATCCATATAAGAAAGGGGAGGCTGCTGAGGCCAAAACACCAAAAAATGTTAAAAGAGCCCTTATTGCACCTAGGTTTTTTACTCCATACATTTCTGCCCACAAAGAATTAGACATATTCTCAGTAAAGCCATTTGATAATCCAAGACCTGCCATGTAAAGATATAATACAAATATATGATTTGAAAATAACATCACAATAAATATTAAAGCCATGGGAATTAAGTGAAATGTGATTACACTCCTACCAGAAAATTTATCGACTAACAAACCTGAAACTAATGAACCACCAATTCCACAGATTGCATAAAAAATAAAACTTTGTGCAATATCTAACATTGTCCAATTATTTAATTGCCCAATAAAAACTTGATGAAATAAAAAACCAGTTACTGTAAATGACATAAATAATGTAAGAGGTAAATAAAGATAAAATTTAAGATCTGTTAAGACATCTCTTCTTCTCCATGAAAATGAATTTTGTATATCTTCATTCTCAAACCCAGTTTCACTTTTAAAATTATTTTTATTTAATAGGTAGTATAAAAATACTCCGAAAAATAATATTATAAATACAGATGAACTAAACCAGGTAATTCTCCAGCCAAAAGTTAATATTAAAATTACTACTACAAATGGATAGATCATCTCACCAAAAGAAAAACCAAATCCAGATATAGCTAATGCTTTTCCTCTATTAGCTTTAAAGTATCTTGCCATTGTTGTTCTTGAAGTGTGTCCCATAAGCCCTTGTCCAAAAAGTCTTAAAAAATAAATTACAAAAAAAAGAAGAATTACATTAAACACAATACTTGCAAAAAAACATGTTATCGAAAGACCTAATACAATTGCTAAAGTATATTTTTTAAGAGAGACCGTATCTATAAGTTTGCCAGCCCATATAATAGTTAACGCACTTAAAATTGTAGCTATTGAATACAGACTGCCAAATTGAGTATTACTTAAGTTAAATGTTTCTCTAAAATCTTCACTAAAAAGAGAGATAAAAAATGTTTGTCCAAATCCTGATGCGAATGCTATTAAAAAGCCAAATATTAATAAATTTGAATTTTTATTTATAAAATTAATCAAAACAAGAGGGATATTATGATTTAATGACTATATATCAATTATAATAAAGAAAGGGACTACTGGTGAGCACAATTAAAAGAACTGATGACGATAATCATCCAATTATTAAGGAAGTCTATGAAGATATTAAACAATCAAGAAACACAACTTATATAGGTAATTTTTGGAAATATTTAGCATTCGACCCTCAATTGCTAAAAAATGTTTGGAGTGATGTTAAAGATTTAATGGTTAAACAAACCATAATTCCAAATAAAACTAAAGAGATGATTTATATGGCAGTCTCTATAACAAATAATTGCTCGTATTGCACACACTCACACACAGCTGCAGCAAAAAATCTTGGAATGACTGAAGAAGAACATTCAGAATTTTTAAATATTGTAGCTCTTGCAGCAAAAACAAATCAACTGGTCAATAGTATACAAGTGCCAGTAGATGAAATATTTGATGAAGACATAGAAAAATAATCCAATGGAATTTTTAATATGGTTTTGGAATGCAGGTGAACTTCTGATGATTATAGGTATTGGGATTATTATAATTGGATTATTATTTTATAGAAAAAAAAAATAAATTTTTAAATTATTTATCAAATTATTTTATTTATGATCTCCAGAATTATTATAATATTAAATAATGTATTACGATGATGATAATGATGACGATAATACGTTGTTAGGCAGACTTACTGAGCTAAATAGAGCCCTAAGTCAAATGATGAGAAACACCAGCGAAAGAAATATTGTTGAAAAGTTACATACTTACCAACTTGCTATAAAAAAAACTCTAAAAATTATGACTAAAAAACAGCTTAGTACTATTTCCGAGTCCTCCAATGAATACGAAGATAGATTAGAACGAGGTGACTTTGACTAAATTTTTAGTCTAAATTTTTAAAACCGTATCCTGTTTTTTTCACTCTTGTTTTAAAATAATTCTTATTAAATTTATTAATTGTTGGTCTTGTATTAATTTGTTTGGCAATTTTAATGCCAGCTTTTTTAAGAGAAGAAACCTTTGTAAAATTATTTGTGATAATATTGACTTTATTTACTTTTAATAACTTAAGTATCTTAGCGGCAATATTAAAATCTCTTTCATCATCTAAAAAACCTATGTTGTGATCAGCATCAATAGTATCTAAGCCTTTTGACTGAAGAGAATAGGCCCTCATTTTATTGGCTAGTCCTATACCTCTACCTTCTTGATCTAAATAAAGGATAATTCCTCCTTTATTTTTAACCATATAGTTTAAAGAATTATTTAATTGTTCTCCGCAATCGCATTTTCTAGAGTGAAATATATCCCCAGTAAAACAAGCTGAGTGAATTCTAAGGTTTGTTGGTTGTTTTAAATTTTTTGGTTTAATTATGATCGCAATATGTCTTCTAGCACCAATATATGACTTAAAAATATTAAAAGTAGTAGATGCAACATTTGGTAAGGGCACATTTGCACTTGAAACTAATCTGATGCTATTAGTTATAAATTTATTCTGATTTTTTAACTCTTTATGGTTAAATCTTAATAGACCAAGTTGTAATATTAGATTATCAATATTTTTATAGTATTTAGAATTAATTTTTTTAAATACAAGTGAAGGTATTACCTTCGCATTTTTAGCTATATCTAAACAGACATTATGGAAGTCTTTACTTTTGATATAAGGCTCATCTTTAAATAATATTTTATTTTGATCAGATAAAGGGTTAATGAATAAACTTAATAAAGATTTATTTGATATTTTTTCATTGATTTTTAAATAAATATTTGTTGATACTTTATTCTCAAATATTGATTTTGCTTTTTGTTTTGTGATTAAAAGATATTTGTCTTTTTGTAGGTATTGATTAAATTGATTTAGAATTTTATTGTCCGAATGTTCAATATTAAAGAACATCCAATAATTTTTATTTTCTTTGATAACTATTGGTCTTCCGGTTCTAAGCTCATTGATAGCTCTATCAATAAATGTGCCAAAATTTGATTTTAAACTCATAGACTATATATATACTTAATAGTACTTGATACAGATGAAAAATGATAACAAAGCATAATATTTCTTCACTATTTGAATTTGTAAAAAAACAAAAAAAATCAAATATCTTAAGAATTGATTTAATTAACAAATCGTTTGTACTTAGTCAACATTCTAAAACCAATCATATTTTAATTGATAAAAATGGCGTTAATTTTAATTGTAAGATTGAAAAAAAAATAAATGAAATAGCACAAATTTTGTTACCAATATTGATGATAAAAAAAAAATTTTATATCGGTCAAATTGGGCAAAGCTTAGACGGTAAAATTGCACTTTTAAACGGCAATTCTCATTACATTAATGATAAAAATAGTATTTCATACCTTCATAGTCTTCGTTCAGTGTGTGATGCAGTTATAGTTGGTGTAAATACAATAAAAAAAGATAACCCCTTGCTCACTACAAGAGCAATTAAGGGCTCAAATCCTCAGAGGATAATTATAGATCCGTCTCTAAAATTAACAAATAACTATCAAATATTTAAAGATGGTTTTTCAAATATCATATTTACACACTCTAATATTAAAAAGAATTTAAAAAATACACAAATTTATAAATTACCTGAAAGAAACTTCACAAATCTTATATACAAACATATAAATAATTTAGGTTTTAATTTCGTATTAGTAGAAGGTGGTTCTAAAACTATATCTAAATTTCTTGAGAATAAATTATTAGATATTATGCAATTTATAATAGCACCTACAATAATTGGTTCTGGTATTAATTCTATAAATATAAAACCTATAACAAATTTAAAAAAAGTTATTAGAACAAAAAATAAAATTTATAAATTTGGCGAAGAGATAATAGTAAGTTTAGAGTTTTAAAGCTAAAAAATCTTTATTTCTTAGAAATAATTTTGATTTATTTTTTTTAATATTTTCCCTTCTAAAATCTAACCATCTATCTAATGATATCTTATTTTTTTCAAGAACATTTTCACAAAAATCTAAAAACATATTTTGAAATTTTTTATTCTTTGATACATCCCAACTCGAGTCAAAAACAAATGTTTTATGTGACTTAGAAAACAATTTATTAATTATTTGACTACAGTTTTTACCAACTGCTTTTTGCCCAATACCTTTATCTGACTCCTGATCTTTATTAAAAAGATTTAAAACGTACTGATCATCTTTATGTTTTGGGTGAAATTTAAAAAATCCATCATAATTAATCGAAAAATATACAACTTTTGTATTTAGATTTTGTTTTTTAAATCCTAAATACCAATTTTTTGGCATTATATCTAAATACGCAGATCCTGTAATAATATCGTATTTTTCGAATTTAAAACTTTTTATATTTTTGATTAAATCAAATTTTTTATAATTTATATTTATAATTTTATTCTTATTATTTGTTTTTTTCTTAAATTCTTTAATTGACTCAAATGAAATGTCTATCATATCCCATGATTGTCTTTTTTTAAGTTTGGGGTACAAATATCTATAGTTGGAACCTGTTCCACAACCTAAATCAGCAATAGACAATGTTTTGTAGTCTTGAAAATATTTATTAATTTTTTCTATAATTTTTTTATTTCTTGAAACTTTATCAATTTTCTCTCGAAGAAATAGCCAATCATTATTAAACTTATGCATCTTTTATTATCTTGATAAAAAGATCCCCAGATTGTGTCGGTGTTAAAAATTTTCTCTTATTTTGTGTTAATTTTTTTGATAAATCTGAATTAAATGCATTTTTAGTAATTAATTTTGATAAACTTTTTTCTTTAAAATTATTTAAGTAGATAATCCCATCCTTTTTTAGAGTACTCATAATTGTTTTAGTTTTATATGTAATAATCATTTTTTTGAGTTGAAGGGCATTAGCAAGTGACATACCAAAACCTTCATATTTACTTACTGAGACATAGAAGTCACACTTAGAATATAGTTTTGATAGTAAATTAGTCGATACATTACTATGAAACTTAACTTTTTTACTTAATCTATAATTACTTATAATTTTTAGT
>CACIBB010000013.1:0-18460 GCA_902584795.1 uncultured Alphaproteobacteria bacterium | reverse complement strand
GAAAAATTCTCAAAAGAAGTAATAGACATAAAAGGTTCTGAAAAAATATTAAACGATGATCACTATGGTCTAGAAAAAGTAAAAGAGAGAATCCTTGAATTCTTAGCAGTAAAAAAAAGATCAAAAAAAGCATCTGGCACTATTCTTTGTTTTATAGGGCCTCCAGGTGTAGGTAAAACTTCATTAGGTAAATCTATTGCGAGAGCTACTGGTAGAGAATTTGCTAAAATTTCTCTAGGTGGAATTAGAGATGAGGCCGAAATTAGAGGCCACAGAAGAACATATATCGGCTCAATGCCTGGCCGTTTTATTCAAGCTATGAAGAAAACAAAAACATCTAATCCCATTATTTTATTAGATGAAATCGACAAGGTAGGTAGTGACTGGAGAGGGGATCCATCTTCTGCATTGCTTGAAGTTTTAGATCCTGAGCAAAATAATCAGTTTAATGATCATTATCTTGAGGTTGACTATGATTTATCAAACGTAATGTTCATTTGCACCGGTAATACTTATAATATACCCGGACCTCTTCTTGACAGGTTAGAGGTCATTGAAGTATCTGGCTATACAGAAAAAGAGAAAGTTGAAATTGCAAAAAAATATTTAATTCCAAGAAAAATGAATAAAAATATTTTAAAAAATAATGAATTTAAACTTGATAAACCATCTATCACAAAAATAGTAAGGCACTACACTAGGGAGTCAGGTGTCAGAGGTCTTGAAAAAGTTTTTGATAAGCTATTTAGAAAACTTGTTTTCCAATTAGAAAAAAATAAATCTAGATCAAAAAAGGCATTTATTTTTGATGATAAGGCTATAAAAAATTTTTTAGGACCAGAGAAATTCAAGGATAGCGTTTTAGAAAAGAAAAATTTAGTTGGTATTACCAATGGACTTGCATGGACTCAGGTTGGTGGAGATATTTTAAATATTGAGGTTAATTTATCATCAGGCAAGGGAATGATTAATGCAACAGGTAAACTTGGCGATGTAATGAAAGAGTCTATTACTGCTGCTTTAGGTTACATTAAATCTAATTCAGTTGAGTTTGGAGTAAATCCAAAGGTTTTCGATAAAATAGATATTCATTTACATGTACCTGAAGGAGCTATACCTAAAGATGGCCCGAGTGCTGGTATTACAATATTTACCTCATTAATTTCATCTCTTACTGATATTAAAATTAAAAGAGACATTGCAATGACTGGGGAAATTACATTAAAAGGAAGAGTTCTCCCAATTGGGGGATTAAAAGAGAAATTATTGGCTGCGATAAGGTACGGTATTAAAACTGTTATAATCCCAAAAGAAAATGAAAAGGATTTAGTTGAAATACAAAAAGACATTCAAAACAAGTTGATAATTAAGAAAGTAGAGTTTGCAAAAGAGGTATTGGACTTAGCTCTCGATGGAAAAATTAGTAAAATCAACAAAAAATTAGACTGGAGACACTTAGTTACAGAGTCTATGAAGCCAAAAAACCAACAAAATCAAGAAAAAACATTCGTCAACTAGTATATTGTTGTTGATTTTCTTACCTTTTTCTTACTACAATTAACTAATAGAATCACTAAGGAGGTTCGGTATGAACAAAAATGAACTCATTGCTGAATATAGTACGAAAAATGGTGTTGGAAAATCAGATGCAACTAAGGCTGTAGAAAGTTTATTTGATATTATCACATCTACTTTGAAAGCAGGAGGGGATGTTAAGATTGCCGGTTTTGGTACTTTTAAGGTAGCTAACACAAAAGCTAAGACTGGAAGAAACCCAAGAACGGGAGAGTCAATCCAAATTCCTGCATCAAAAAAGCCAAAATTTCTTGCTGGAAAACAGCTAAAAGAACTAATAAAGTCCACAGTCTAATTTTTTGCAAATTAGATAGGGCGATTAGCTCAGTTGGTAGAGCATCTCGTTTACACCGAGAGGGTCGGCGGTTCGAGTCCGTCATCGCCCACCATTCGACAATTGTCGGGGGTGTAGTTCAGTTTGGTTAGAACGCCTGCCTGTCACGCAGGAGGTCGCGGGTTCGAGTCCCGTCGCTCCCGCCACTTAAAAACATTAATCTTATTTTTTTTAATTTTTTCTTTATTTTCATGCTCATCTTATAAATCAAAAGATGTTTATGGATTAAAGACTCTTGGTATGAGTTTTGGCGATACGACAATTAAAGGTTTTAAAATTGATCCAGGTTGGAATTCTAGTTCAAAAGAAGAAATAAAAAAATATCAAAGAAAAAAAAACTTGGTACTTTTTCAACTTCAAAAAGAGAAAACAAGATATGGAGATACTGCTTTTTTTATCCAAGCACCAGGAGATGAGTGTTATAACAAATTAAAAGATTGCTCACGACCAAATGGTGAAAAACAAAAAAGAGTAGAGGTAGGAACCAATTATGGTTTTCAGGGAGAAATATGGTTATCTTATTCTTTTTTAATCACTGAAAATTATGAATTAAATAATGATAGCGCTATGAATAAATCAATATTGCAATTTCATAGTACAGAGAGTTTTTTTGGTCCTATGTTTATGCTTCAGATAGACAAGAAGAGAGGTTTGCTTTGGAGACATGAATCTAGTGAAGGAGTTATTATTATTGAGGGAGGGAATGATAATTGCTCACCTGGTGCTGGGGGGCCAGAAGATACTGATAAAAGAATTTTTTGTGAAGCTAGGCATGATTGGTACCAAATAATCTCTGCTAAAAATTTACAAAGAAATAAATGGTATGATTTAGTCTTCAATATTAATTTTAATAAAAAAGATATTTCCAAAGCTTTTCACAAAATTTGGTTAAATGGAAAGTTATTGCATTACAAAAAAAATCAAACACTTTGGAAAGATCAAAAAGGCATAAAAAACTTAGATAATTTGGCAAATTTTAAATTTGGTATTTATGGTTCAAGATTAGATGGCTCTTATCAATCTATTTATGCTGATGAAATCCACTTTGGAACTGAATGTGAGGACCTTTTAATAGAAAATATTGGCTATTATTGTAATAATCTAAAAAAACAAACAATAAATGAATCATTTCCTATATTTACAGAAGATAGAGTTGCTTATTACTCTAAAGAATAAAAAATTTTTTAAATTTTTACACTCAAATATTAAAAAATCATGTGTAAGACTAATGCGTCATTTTTATCGTCACTAAATACATATTGTTTCTTATAATGTATTGCGTTACGGAAAATCAAAACTTTTAATGTATAACTTAGACTATATTTTCATATTGATATTCATTGTTATTGGGGCAGGAATGGCAATCGCTATGTATTTGCTCTCAAAAATATTATCACCTAGCTCACCTGATACTGAAAAACTATCTGCATATGAATGTGGTTTTGAGGCATTTGACGACGCTCGATCAAAATTTGATGTTAAGTTTTATTTAGTATCAATACTATTTATTATATTTGATTTAGAAATAGCGTTTTTATTTCCTTGGGCCGTGAGTCTTAGTAATATTGGAGCTCTTGGTTTTTATTCAATGATGTTTTTTTTATTTATTCTCACAGTAGGATTTATATATGAATGGAAAAATGGAGCGCTAGATTGGGAGTAGTATTAGAAAAAGACAAATCATTAAATATTGATGAGCTATTTGAAAAAAAAGGTTTTGTAACAGCTTCATTTGAAAATTTAATAAATTGGGCGAGGTCAGGATCTTTATGGCCTATGACTTTCGGTTTAGCATGTTGTGGTGTTGAGATGATGCACTCCTATATGAGTAGATACGATCTAGATCGTTTAGGTGTAATTCCAAGAGGTTCTCCAAGACAATCTGATGTAATGATTGTTGCGGGAACTCTTACAAACAAAATGGCTTCTGCTTTGAGAAAAGTCTACGATCAAATGCCTGAACCAAGATGGGTAATCTCTATGGGTTCTTGTGCTAATGGAGGAGGATATTATCACTACTCTTACTCTGTTGTTCGAGGATGCGATAGGATAGTGCCTGTTGATATTTATGTCCCTGGATGTCCACCTACAGCAGAAGCTCTTTTGTACGGCATTATGCAACTTCAAGATAAAATTAAAAAGAAAAAAAAGATTTATAGGTAATTTCTTGTCTCCAAATATTTTACAGAAATATTCAATTGGTAACTTCCATTTTCCAATAAAATCTGGAATAGACAATTTATTAGTTAACAAAGACTCCATACTAGAAGTTACACAAAAAATTAAAGAAGACGAAGATCTACTCTATGACCAGTTAGTTGATATAACTGTAACTGATAATATGCTATCCAAATCTAGTTATTCAAATGAACGATTTACTCTTATCTATTCTTTTCTAAGTTTAAAATTTAATAAAAGATTATTTATTTTTACGAACATTTCCGAAGATAATTTAGATATCAATTCAATAACACAAATTTTTGAGTCTGCCGATTGGTTTGAAAGAGAATGTTACGATCTTTTTGGCATAAACTTTGTTAATCACCCAAATCTTCAAAGAATTATGAATGATTATAATTTTCAGGGTCATCCTCTCAGAAAAGACTTCCCCCTGACGGGTTATGAAGAGGTTCGTTATGATGAAAACTTAAAAAAAGTTGTTTACGAACCTGTTACATTAAAACAGGAATTTAGAGATTTTGACAATGAAAGTCCTTGGGAGGGAATGAAAGAAACAATCAAGGAGGAGCTTGAAAAAAAGTAATGTCAGAGAATTTTAAACCTGTAACACTTAACTTTGGACCCCAACATCCTGCCGCTCATGGAGTTTTAAGACTTCTCGTACAATTAGAAGGGGAGGTAGTTAATAAAGCCGAACCCCACATTGGACTTTTACATAGAGGAACTGAAAAATTAATTGAACAGAAAACTTATACTCAAGCTATTCCATATTTTGATCGTCTTGATTATGTCTCACCAATGTGTCAAGAACATGCCTTCGCTTTAGCTGTTGAGAATTTATTAAATATTGAAGCTCCTAAGCGAGCTCAATACATCAGAGTTATGTTTGCAGAAGTTACAAGGATACTAAATCATTTATTAAACATTCCAGCATTTGCAATGGATATAGGTGCTGCTACTCCAATGTTGTGGGCTTTTGAAGAAAGAGAAAAAATGTTGGAGTTCCATGAAGCTGTATCTGGTGCAAGATTTCATGCAGCTTATTTTCGACCTGGAGGAGTTCATCAAGACTTACCTGAAAATTTGTTAGAAAAAATGAAAAAGTATTTTACTAACTTTCCTAAATTTATAGATACGCTTGAAGAACTACTTACTGAGAATAGAATATTCAAACAACGATCTGTTGATATAGGTATTTTAAAGAAAGATGATGCAATAAGACTAAGTTGCAGTGGCCCTGTTCTTCGTGCTAGTGGTGTAGCTTGGGATTTAAGAAAATCTCAACCTTATGATATTTATGAGGATTTAGATTTCGACATACCAATTGGAAAAACTGGTGACACTTATGATAGATATTTGGTGAGAATGGAAGAGATGAGAGAGTCAGTTAAGATAATCTTACAGTGTATTGAAAATATTCCAGAAGGACCTGTAATGGTTGAGAACAATAAAATTACTCCACCTAAAAGATCAGAAATGAAAAACTCAATGGAAGCTATTATTCATCATTTTAAATTATTTACTGAGGGTTATAGGGTTCCTGAAGGCATTACATACAAAAGCGTAGAGGCACCAAAAGGAGAATTTGGTGTTGTATTAGTTTCAGATGGAAGTTCCAAACCATATCGATGCAAGTTGAGAGCGCCGGGCTTTGTCCATTTACAGGCACTACATTTTTTATCAAAGGGCCACCAACTAGCTGATGTACCATCAATTTTAGGAAGCTTAGATATAGTATTTGGAGAGGTAGACAGATGAGCGGTAATCACCCAGGTTTATCAAATAATTTTTCTAGATCTGGCGAAAAATTTTCTTGGTCTAAAGATAATCTAAAATCAATAAAAAATATAATTTCTAAATATCCAAAAGGTAGAGAACAAAGCGCAGTTATGCCCCTTCTCTATTTGGCACAGGAGCAAAACAATAATTGGGTAAGTATCGAATGTATAGAAACAATCGCTGAAACTTTGAATATGCCTAAAATAAGAGTCACAGAAGTGGCCTCATTTTATTCAATGTATAACACAAGACCTGTTGGAGAAAATCTTATTCAGATTTGTAGAACCTCTCCTTGTTGGCTTAGAGGTTCAAATAAGATTACGAAAATTATTTGTAAAGAAACAAAATGTGAAATTAATGATACTAGTGAAGATAATAAATTTACAGTTGTTGAAGTAGAGTGTCTAGGTGCCTGCTCAAATGGACCTATGATACAAATCAATAATGATTTTTTTGAAGATTTAGACGAAGAGTCTACAAAAAAAATTATAGATAATATCAAAGAGGGAAAACCAAATATAATTGGTTCTCAAAAAGGTAGGAGAAGTTCAGAAAATGCTTAATGACAAAGATAAAGTTTTTCAAAACCTTCATGGTTTTCAAGAACCCTTCATGGAGGGTGCTTTCAAAAGAGGCTCTTGGTCTAACACAAAAGAAATTTTGTCTAAAGACCAAAATGTTATTATCGAATTAATTAAATCCAGTCAGTTAAGAGGAAGAGGTGGAGCAGGATTTTCTACTGGTCTCAAATGGTCATTCATGCCAAAGAATACAGGCAAACAACATTATCTAGTTGTAAATGCTGATGAGTCAGAACCTGGAACTTGTAAAGATAGAGAAATTATTAGAAATGACCCGCATACTCTTGTAGAGGGTTGCTTGATAGCTTCATATGCAATTCAAGCTACTAAATGTTACATATATATAAGAGGTGAATATCATTTTGAATATGTCCAATTAGAAAAGGCAATTGAAGAAGCATATGAAAGAGGCTTTATAGGAAAAAATGCTTGTGGTAGTGGATTTGATTTTGATCTTTATGTACATAGAGGAGCTGGAGCTTACATATGTGGAGAAGAAACAGCTCTTTTAGAGAGTTTAGAAGGAAAAAAAGGTCAACCACGATTAAAACCCCCTTTTCCTGCAGGTGCAGGTTTGTATGGCATGCCGACAACTATTAACAATGTAGAGTCAATTGCAGTAGTTCCTACAATTTTAAGAAGAGGTCCAGATTGGTTTAAGTCAATTGGCGCCGAAAATAATACTGGCACAAAAATTTTTTGTATATCTGGTAATGTTAATAAACCATGCACTATAGAAGAGGAAATGGGAGTACCACTTAAAGAATTAGTTGAAAAACATTGTGATGGTGTTGAAGGTGGATGGGATAATTTAAAGGCGATAGTCCCAGGAGGTTCTAGTACACCGATGCTTCCAAAAAATATTTGTGAGTCAGTTCTCATGAATTTTGATGACCTTAAAGCTAATGGTTCAGGTTTAGGCACGGCAGGTGTGATTGTTGTTAACAAGAATAATGATATTGCTGAAGTAATTGAGAGATTTGCTCACTTTTACAAACATGAAAGTTGTGGTCAATGTACACCCTGTAGAGAAGGAACAGGCTGGATGCATAGAATGATGCAGAGATTAGTTAGAGGAGAGATATCTCCTGAACAAATTGAGCTTTTAGAAAATGTTACAAAACAAGTTGAGGGTCATACTATCTGCGCTTTAGGAGATGCAGCAGCTTGGCCTATACAAGGACTCATTAAAAATTTTAAATCAGAGTTAATAAGTAAATATAATAAAAAGTTAAAAGCTTCATGAGTGACGATTTAATAAATATTAAAGTTAATCAAAAAGAAATTCAGGTAGATAAAAATCTGACTGTTATGCAAGCCTGTGAAATCGCTGGTGAAGAAATTCCAAGATTTTGCTATCACGACAAACTCTCTATAGCTGGTAACTGTAGAATGTGTTTAGTAGAAATTGAAAAAGCTCCAAAATTAGTATCTTCCTGCACTATGCCTCTAATGGAGGGCATGTCGATAGTCACCAATTCTGAAAAGGTAAATGCAGGTAGAAAAGGTGTAATGGAGTTTTTATTAATTAATCACCCCTTAGATTGCCCAATATGTGATCAAGGTGGAGAATGCGATTTACAAGATCAGGCCATGTACTATGGTTTCGACAAATCTAGATATAAAGAGAATAAAAGGGCTGTAGATAATAAAAATATGGGACCTTTGGTAAACACTATAATGACTAGATGCATCCATTGCACTAGGTGTGTAAGATTTGCCACTGAAGTAGCCGGTGTTCCAGAATTAGGTATGTTAGGTAGGGGAGAGAATGCAGAAATTACCACTTACCTTGAACAATCAATTACTTCAGAGCTTTCAGGTAACGTAATTGATTTATGCCCTGTAGGAGCACTTACGAGTAAGCCATATCAATTTAAAGCACGTCCTTGGGAGCTAAAACGTACAGACTCAATCGATATCTTCGATAGTGTTGGTTCTAATATCAGAGTTGATAGTAGAGCGGAGGAGATTTTAAGAGTTACACCAAGAACAAATGAATACATAAATGAAGAGTGGATATCAGATAAAGTTCGATTTAACTATGATGGTTACTACCAACAAAGAATAGACACACCCTATATTAAAGAAAACCAAAAATTATCAATATCAAATTGGGAAGAGTCTTTAAAGGTTTTAAAAGATAAATTAAAAACTTTAAAACCATTAGCTTTGATTGGTGAGCACGTAGATTTAGAAACCGGATATGCAATCAAGAAATTTATGTCAAATTATGGTAAAGACAATGTGGAGTGCCGAACTGATAATCATGCTATCCTAGAAAGCTTAGATAGTTATCGTTTTAACACACCTTTGAACGATATAGAAAATTCAGATTTAATTATACTTGTAGGAACAAACCCAAAAATAGAAACACCAATTATAAATCATAAGATATTTAAAGCTTACAATAATGACGCAAAAGTATTTAACATTGGTGAAAATATATCTTTGAACTATAAAACAGAGTATCTAGGAGAAAGTTTATCAAATTTAAATAATGAAAATTTAATCAAAGCATTAAAAAAAATCTACCAACCCTCTTATAATTATTGGCTCTGCGTTTTTAAATAAAATCAAAAATATTAAAACTATAAAATCTATTTTTTCATATGCTGATAAATACAAAGTTATTACAAAAGAAAAAAATAATCTAAATTTTTTAAATCCATATGCCTCACGTGTTGGCCAACTGATTATAGGAAATACTACTAGTAACCTTTGTGAGCCGTTTTCTAATTTAAAAAAAGATAATTTTGAATTGGTTCTTTCTTTTGGCTCAGAACATATTGCCAACGAGCAGTTCAATAACTGTTTTAAAGTTTATTTTGGCCATCATGGTGATGATGGAGCAATGGTGTCTGATATTGTTTTACCAACACCTCTTTATACAGAAAAAAATGGTACTTTTGTAAATATTGAAGGCAGACCTCAAGAAGCAAAAAAATGCCATAATCCAATTGGATCCGCCAAAGAAGAGTGGTCGATTCTAAAAAAACTATCTGATGAATTATCTTTTGATTTTATTCCAAATACATTTGATCAATTAAGATCTGAGTTATTTGATAAACACCCAATTCTTTCTGATTATCATGAAATTATTGCTGTTGAAAATTCAACTTCAATTACACCAGATATTGAATTTGAAGATTGTAAGGCAGAATATCCTGTAAGTAATTTTTATATGTCAGATGTGATTTCCAAAAATTCTGTCACTATGGCCAAATGTGTTGAGCAAATAGTTTCAACCCCATCTCTTTTGGAGAAATCAGCATAATGACAAGTTTATCCTTTGAGTTAACAATTGGTATTTTAAAAATATTTAGTTTTGTTGTCCCTGTACTAGTTTCTGTCGCATTATTAGTGTACTTAGAAAGAAAAGTGCTTGGTGCTGTTCAATTAAGAAAAGGCCCTAACGTTGTTGGACCATTCGGAATACTACAGAGTTTTGCTGATGTCTTAAAATTACTCACTAAGGAGAATTTACTTCCCTCTAGCTCAAACAAGTTCCTTTTTATCTTTGCGCCTATGCTTACTTTAATATTAAGTTTAATAGCTTGGGCTGTTATCCCAATTAGCTCAACTTATGTCATAGCAAACATAAACATAGGTATTCTATATTTGTTCGCTGTGTCATCGTTTGGTGTTTATGGAGTCATTATCGCTGGTTGGGCTAGTAATTCAAAGTATCCATTTTTAGGTGCATTGAGATCAGCAGCACAGATGATTTCTTATGAAGTATCAATAGGTTTTGTAATCATAACAGTTTTGATTTGTGTCGGCTCATTAAATTTAATTGATATTGTAGAGAGTCAAAAGAATATGTGGTTTGCCATACCACTTTTACCTATGTTTGTTATATTTATTATTTCAGCATTAGCTGAAACAAATAGACTCCCATTTGATTTACCTGAAGATGAAGCCACATTAGTTGCAGGTTTTTTTACCGAATACTCATCAATATCATTTGGCTTATTTTTTTTAGCAGAATACGCCAATATGATTTTAATGAGTTCCCTAACTGTTATTCTATTTTTAGGAGGTTGGTACCCTCCAATAGATATATTCCCTTTAAACGCAATACCTGGAATATTTTGGTTTGTAATTAAAGTATTTCTAATTCTTTTTGTGTTTTTATGGGTCAGAGCAACTTTTCCGAGATATAGGTATGACCAACTTATGCGACTTGGCTGGAAAATCTTTCTACCTTTTACCTTGATTTGGGTAGTTATTACATCAGCATTTTTATTTTACTTTGGACTATTACCTAATTAACAATGACAACACTAATTAAATACATTAAATCCTTTACTCTTTTTGAATTAATGAAAGGTTTGAAATTAACGATCAGCTATTTTTTTAAGCCAAAAGTCACTCTTAATTATCCTAATCAAAAGGGTCCTATTAGTCCTCGCTTTAGGGGGGAACATGCTTTGAGAAGGTATCCGAATGGTGAGGAAAGATGTATTGCGTGTAAGTTATGTGAAGCAGTTTGCCCTGCGCAAGCTATAACTATTGAAGCAGAACCAAAACCTGATGGGAGTAGAAGAACTACCCGATATGATATTGATATGACTAAGTGTATTTATTGTGGTTTATGCGAAGAGGCATGTCCAGTAGATGCAATTGTTGAAGGACCTAATTTTGAATACGCTACTGAAACAAGAGAAGAATTGCTTTATGATAAGGAAAAGCTCTTACGAAACGGGGATATTTGGGAAAAACAAATTAGCGAAAATTTAAAAAGGGACAGTAAATATAGATAATGTTTCTTGTTGGCTCTTTTTTTTTGTTTGCAGCATTTTTGATCACCACATGTATATTTGTTATATTTTCAAAAAACCCAGTTAACTCTGTACTCTTTCTTGTTTTAGCTTTTCTAAATTCTACATTTCTTTTTATTCTTATTGGTGCAGAGTTCGTTGGTATTATTCTTGCGATCGTTTATATAGGAGCAGTAGCTATATTATTTCTTTTTGTTGTGATGATGCTCGATATTCAAATCACAACTTTAATGTTCAACATTAAAAGATATATACCCCTTGCGTTACTTTTTGCTGGTATAATTTTAGCTGAAATAATCTATCTAACTGTATTTAAAACTTCAAAAGATAATTTAGACACTTTCATTAGGTCTAAAAATAATACTGAGCAAATTGGAGATGTGCTTTACACAGAGTATTTTATTGATTTCCAGTTAAGCGGTATCGTTTTATTACTTGCTATGATTGGTGCAATTGTTTTAACACATGTGTATAGACCAACTATCAAAAGACAAAACATAGAAAGTCAAAACTCAACTACAGCCCAAGATAGAGTAAAACTAGTAAAAATTAAGTCTGGTGAAGGTATTAAAGATGACTAGCCTTACGTATAATCATTTCTTCATACTTTCTTTAATTGTTTTTATTATTGGGTGCTTCGGATTATTTTTAAATAGAAGAAATATGATTCTAATTTTAATGTGTATTGAAATTATATTATTGGCTGCAAATATTAATTTTGTATCTGCTTCGGTTTTCCTAAATGATATTAATGGTCAGGTATTCTCCATTTTTATTTTAACTATTGCCGCTGCAGAAGCAGCCATTGGCTTAGCTATATTAGTTATTTATTTCAGAAATAAGGGAGAGATTGATATTACTCAAATCAATCAACTAAAAGATTAATGTTAAGTTATAAATTACTTTTTTTTCTTCCTCTAATTTCAACCATTTTTACATATCCTTTTGGAGTGTTATTAGGTGAAAAAACTGCCCAATATTTCTCTTCTACTCTAATATCTATAGCAGCTATTTTAAGTTGGTTCTTATTTATTAGTTTTTCTAGTTCTTCATCGTCTGAAATTATAATTCCTGTCCTAGAGTGGTTTTTTGTTTCTGGTCAGTTCTTTAATTGGGGAATTTCTGTAAATTCTCTTACTCTTTTGATGTTAACACTTGTTCTCACAGTTTCTGCATTGGTTCACATTTATTCAATTGAGTACATGTCTCATGATAGCTCAAAAGTAAGGTTCATGACTTATTTGAGTCTATTTACCTTTTGTATGGTTGCCTTAGTAGTAAGTGATAATTTAATTCAATTATTTTTTGGATGGGAGGGTGTTGGTCTAGCCTCTTATTTATTGATAGGTTTCTGGCATCATAAGAAGTCTGCAAATTTAGCTGCTATGAAAGCTTTTTTAGTAAACAGAGTTGCAGATTTTGGATTTCTCATAGGTATTGCAACTCTCTATATATTTTTAGACACATTATCTATTAATGAAATAATTGAAGGGAAAGAGAAATTATTTAGCTATCAAATCAATTTTTTAGGATTTGAAATTAATGCTTTAATTTTTTCTTGTTTTTTCCTTTTCATAGGTGCTATGGGAAAATCTGCTCAGTTTGGCTTTCATACATGGTTACCTGATGCTATGGAGGGACCCACACCTGTCTCAGCATTAATTCATGCAGCAACAATGGTAACAGCTGGTGTTTTCTTGACTGTAAGATTTTCAGAATTAATAGTCATGTCTGACTTCATAATGACTTTTGTTTTAATAATAGGTCTGTTGACAGCATTCTTCGCTGCATCAGTGGGCTTTTTTCAAAAAGATATAAAAAAGGTAATAGCTTATTCAACTTGTAGTCAGTTGGGTTTCATGTTTGTGGCTTGTGGTTTAGGCGCATTTAATATCGCAATTTTTCATTTAATAACACATGGTTATTTTAAGGCATTACTCTTTTTATCTTCAGGGTCTGTTATTCATGGTGTTCATGATGAGCAAGACATGGATAAAATGGGAAATCTTTTTTCAAAGATGAAAATCACCGCAGTAATGATGTGGATAGGTACACTAGCTATTATAGGTTTTCCATATTCATCAGGTTACTTTTCAAAAGATCTAATTTTAAGTTCATCATTTAACTTAATTAGTTTAGGCCCATTGGTTTATATAATTTTAGCTATTGTCTCTGCCATGACCGCATTTTACTCTTTCAGGCTCATATTTAAGGTGTTTCATGGGAATTATAATGGATCTTATGATTATGAAAAAATTCATGAGTCCGGTCCTTTTATGTTAGTTCCATTATTATTACTTTCCGTAGGAGCAATTCTGGCAGGCTTCTTCCTAAACGATTTATTAGCTGGATATAATTCAAAAAATTTCTGGAACGGAATAATATTTTTGAGTCAAGATAAGCAATATTACTCCTCTTTTTACCCAATTTTATCAAAATCTTTGGTAGCTTTTGGTGTAGGGCTAGCAGTTTATTATTATGGTTATAATTTAAATAAACTTGCTGACTTAAAAAATCGTTTTCACCTAATATATAATTTTATTTTGAACAAATGGTATTTTGATGAACTTTATAACAAAATTTTTGTTTTACCACTTTACAATTTAGGCAAGTTTTTATGGACTAAAATAGACCAAGGTATAATCGATAAGTATTTACCAAATGGAAGTGCCTCGATAGTTTCTACAATTTCAAAAGCATTTAAAAGGATACAAACAGGGTATATTTTTGATTACACTTTTATAATAATTTCTGGTTTCACACTCTTTATAACTATCATTTTTTATATATCCATAAGCTAAGATGAGTTTTCCAATATTATCACTATTAATTCTAACGCCTATTATAGGAGCATTAACAATCTCACTTTCAAGTAGCACGCAACTTAAAAATAAAACTATTTTTCTATCAGGTTTATGGATAACAACAGGTGAATTTCTTCTTAGTTTATTATTACCAATTTTTTATAATAAATCAAAAAATGGTTATCAATTTATAGAGTTTCATACTTGGTTTGATAAGTTCGATATAAATTACTATGTCGGTGTTGATGGTGTTTCAATACCACTTATATTACTGACTACTTTCTTAGTACCTATTTGTTTATTGTGTTCTATTAACTCTATTCAAAATAGAGCAAAAGAATTTGTTATTTATTTTTTATTGCTTGAAAGTTTTATTATAGGAGTATTTGTTAGTATCGATCTTGTAATTTTTTACGTTTTCTTTGAAGCTGTTTTAATCCCAATGTTTTTGATTATTGGAATTTGGGGAGGAGAAAATAGACTTTATGCTACTTTCAAATTCTTTCTCTACACACTAGCAGGATCTGTTTTAATGTTACTTGCGATTATTTATATAATTTCTAAAGTGAAATCAGGCAATATTGAGTTAATTTCGGACTTTACATTTGATCAGCAAATTGAGTTGGTTCTTTTTTTATGTTTTTTTGCATCTTTTGCAGTAAAAGTACCAATGTTTCCTTTTCATACATGGTTACCTGATGCACACGTTCAAGCACCCACGAGTGGATCAGTAATTTTGGCTGGTGTGCTTCTTAAATTAGGTGCATACGGTTTTATAAGACTATCTTTACCTTTTTTTGAGTATGCCTCAATTTATTTTCAACCAATGATTTTTGCACTAAGTTGTGTAGCTATTGTTTACACTTCAATCGTAGCTTTAAGACAACTAGATATGAAAAAAATGATTGCCTATTCCTCTGTTGCTCATATGGGATTTGTCACCATTGGCATTTTCACTTTAACTCAAGATGGGATTAATGGTGCGTATTTTCAGATGATAAGTCATGGAATTGTTTCTGCAGCATTATTTTTAATAGTTGGTGTCGTATACGAAAGACATCACACCAGAATGATATCTGATTATAGTGGTGTAACAAATGTAATGCCTAAATATTCATTCTTTTTTATGGTTTTTATGCTCTCATCTGTGGGGCTTCCTGGAACTAGTGGTTTTGTTGGGGAGTTCTTAGTTATAATGTCAACTATAAGTGTTAGTGTTTATCTTACTTTTTTTACCGCTATTGGAGTAATCTTAGGAGCTTCATACATGCTCTTATTGTACAAAAATATTAATTTCGGAGATTTAAAATCAGATATTAAGCAATTAGCTGATTTAACAAATATTGAAATCTTCTACTTCTCCTGTTTAGCATTTCTCACAATTCTTTTGGGAATTTATCCAAAACTTTTATTTGAAATGATAAATAAGAGTATTTCCTTGAGCATTATATAATGATTAATTTATTTCAATTCATACCAGAAATTTTTGTCTTATCTTTGATTTTAATAACTTTATGTTTTGGATTATTTAATAAGGACAGAGCTATATCTTTAAATACTTTAGGTTTTATTTTGTTAAGTATTTTGCTTTTAAATTATGGAAAAGATTTTTATAGCTCCACACAAATGTCACTTAATACAATTAATTTATTTGTTTTATCTAAGATTATTTTATCTATTGGCTCAATCGTATTCATTTTACTGTTAAAAAGACCCTTGAAGAATGAAAATCTATATAGATACGAGTATGTGTTATTTTTACTCTTTGCTATTCTTGGCTCATTTGTTCTTATTTCTAGCAATAATTTTTTAACAGCTTTTATTGGTTTAGAGCTACAATCTTTATCCTTGTACTTGATGGCTGCTTTCAATACTAAAAATTTATCTTCAAATGAAGCAGGTATAAAATATTTTTCTCTTGGTGCTTTATCATCAGGATTTCTTTTATTTGGTATTTCAATGATTTATTATGATACTGGGTCTTTTAATATACAAAATCTAGATAATTTCACTGCAATAAGCGAAATAGGATTATCATTAGTTCTTATTTCTTTATTTTTTAAAGTTTCCGCTGCTCCATTTCATATTTGGACACCTGATGTTTACGAAGGATCTCCAACTATATCTACACTCTTTTTTGCAACTTTACCTAAATTTGCATCATTAATATTTTTATTCAGGGTTTATCAAGAACTTAACATTTCTGATATCAAATCTCTTAATTACATTTTTCAAATGGTATGTGCTATTTCATTATTAGTAGGAGTATATGGAGCCATTACACAAAAAGTTATAAAAAGACTTCTAGCCTTTAGCTCTATCAACCACATTGGTTTTATGCTTCTCGGAATAATGAGTTATCAATTTATGTCTGAGGGTACATTATTTTTTTACTTGATTATTTATCTGGTTACTACATTTGGTATTTTTGCTATTTTACTGAACTTGAGAACTGTAGATGGGGAATTTACAAAAATATCCCAACTAAATGGTTTAAGATTTACCTCAAATTCAAAATCCATAAGTATGTTGGTGTTTTTCTTTTCTCTTGCGGGAATACCACCTTTTGCAGGGTTCTTCGCAAAGTTCTTTATTCTTTCAGCTTCTATAAACGATGGATTTTTTTTTTGAATTTTTTTTATTATATCTTTGTTGGCATTGTAAATAGTAATATCTCCATTCACACCACTTAAAGATTCAATAAGTTGTTCTCTAAAACCATTCATCACAGACATTACTGTTATTAAAATTGAAATACCTAAAATTAAAGCTAGTGATGATAAAATAGTTGATACTGAGAACGCTTTATCTTTTTTAAAATTAAATATGTACGAGAAAGATAGTTTATGGAGTGTATTGTTCAAATTCAAAATTCTCAATTTCTTTTTTACTTAAGAATATCTTATCACTGTTAGATCTACTAATCAGTTCAATTTGACCTGTTTCTTTAAAATTATTCCCAATAATCAATGTCCAAGGTATTCCGATCAATTCAGAGTCTTTAATTTTTCTTCCTATACTTAAATCTCTGTCATCTAAACTAACATTATCATATTTGGTGATAAGCAGATTATAAATACTCTCCACATCTGTAATATAGTCAGAGTTTGGTTGCATTATGATATTTATCTTAAATGGTGAAATATTAATTGGCCATTTGATACCTTTATCATCGTGGAATGCCTCTATTATGGCTGCTGTTAATCTCGAAACTCCTATTCCATAGGATCCCATATATGGTGATATTCTTTTTCCATCTTGATTTAAAACAAAGCATTCCAAAGGCTTTGTATATTTTGTGCCAAAATTAAAAATGTGGCCTACTTCAATACCTCTTCCAATTATCACATCAGATTTTGATTTATCGATCATTTCGTCAGATGCAGAATACATTGCTGTAATTTCTTCATAACTTTTTTCGTATAAATTAGAATCAACCAATTTAGAGTCGTAAGCAAGTTCACTTTCACCAGTATTAGCCAATATTTGAAACTCATGAGATAAGTCTCCACCGATAGCACCAGTCGCAGCTTTTACAGGTATCGGTTGTAATCCAAGGTCTAGAAAAGTTTTTAAATAACTTCTAAAAAATTTTTTATAAGTTTCAAGTGCAGCTTCTTCGGTTAAGTCGAAACTATAAGCATCTTTCATTAAGAATTCTCTACCTCGCATTACTCCAAATCGAGGTCTAATTTCATCTCTAAATTTCCATTGAATGTGGTACAGATATTTAGGAAGGCCTTTATAAGAATTAACATAATCTGAAAATAAATCTGTAATGACCTCTTCATTAGTAGGTCCATATAATAAATCGTTATCATGTCTGTCAGTAATTCTTAACATCTCTTTTCCATAGTCTGCATATCTGCCACTTTTTTTCCATAATTCTGAAGATTGAATAGTAGACATTAACATTTCATTACAGCCTATTTCGTCTTGGTTAGTTCGAATTATATTTTCGATGTTTTTTAGGACTTTAAATCCCAATGGTAACCATGTGTATATTCCCGAGGTGTGTTGCCTAATCATCGATGAACGCAACATTAATTGATGGGAAATAATTTTAGCTTCTTTTGGTGACTCTTTTAATGAGTTAAATAAAAGGTTAGAAAGTTTCATTTAAAGTATTCGAATATATTATTCTCATATTTTATTATAAAAAAAGATACAATCATTGATAGGGCAAATGAAACTAAAAATTTTATTCCTAAATAAGACTTTCTTGGCATACCCTCCTCAAAATCAGATCTTTTAATAGGTAATATTGTCATAAAAATAACCCACCAAATAATAAAGAGTAAGAATAAAAACTTCATATAAAGGATATGTGTATTAACAATTCAGGCTTTAATGAAAAATTTCTATTATAAGTTTTTCTTGAAACTTCCTCTACTAACACACTTAGTGAATTTTCATCTATCT
>CACIBB010000012.1:0-19745 GCA_902584795.1 uncultured Alphaproteobacteria bacterium | reverse complement strand
AAAAATTAATGAAACTATTGATATTCTAATAAAAAAAATTAAAGATAATAATTTAGGGTCTATTAGATTATCAAATAAAGTTAATAGTATTGAAATATCGAACACTACAGTAATTCAGAGCGCCAATCAAAACACCTTACCCTCAAATAGCCAAAATATACAGAATGAATCAAACGATAGTCTAATAAGCATCAATAGTCCAATGGTTGGAATTATTTACCTTACTCCTAAACCTAGTTCCCCGCCTTTTGCTAAAAAAGGTCAAAAAATTAAAAAGGGTGATACGATTTGTTTGATAGAGGCCATGAAAACATTTAATGAAATTAAATCTGATAGGGATTGTACAATAAAAACAGTGATGGTTAAGAATGGAGAAGCTGTAGAATTTGGTCAACCTCTTTTTGAAATATCCTAATTGTTTAAAAAAATATTAGTAGCAAATCGCGGTGAAATCGCTGTAAGGATTATAAGAGCATGTAAAGAGCTTAACGTCAAAACAGTAGCTATTCACTCTGATGTTGATACAGAAGCGATGCATGTAAAACTTGCAGATGAGAGCATATGTGTAGGAAATGCACTACCTAACGATAGTTATTTAAATATTCCAAGCATTATAAGTGCTATTGAAATTACAGGCGCTGATGCAGTTCATCCTGGTTATGGATTTTTAAGTGAAAATGATAAATTTGCTAAGATATTAAACTCTCATAAAGTAAAATTTATTGGTCCCTCATCAAAGTCGATCTTAGAGTTGGGAAATAAAAGTAATGCTTTAAATTTAGCTAGTGATTTCAAATTACCTATTTTAGGAAATAAGAATTCTAAAAATCTTACAAGTACCATTGAAGCTCAAAAAATAGCAAATGACATAGGTATGCCAATTGTAATTAAAGCTGCATATGGAGGAGGTGGTAAAGGAATGAGAGTATTTAATAACAAACGCGAAATAGATAAATACTTTTCTCAATTAAGAGCAGAAGCAAAGAATTATTTTGGAAATGATACTATGTACGCTGAAAAATTCTTAACAAATGCAAAACATATTGAATTTCAAGTAATATCAGATCCTAATAATAATTATGCAGAAATAATTGGACAAAGAGACTGCTCTATACAACGTAAAAATCAGAAAATTATTGAAGAAATACCCTCTGAATATGTGAAAATAAACAATTTGGAAAATGTTGAGAAAAATATTAAAGATTTACTTCTTGAAAGTGGGTATGAGGGTTTAGGAACCTTAGAGTTCTTATATCAGGATAATGAAATCTATTTTATTGAAATGAATACAAGGTTACAAGTTGAACACCCCGTAACAGAGGAGGCATTTGACATAGATTTAGTCAAATATCAAATAATGGTTGCTGCTGGATACAAATTAGATTTAAGTAAAATTTCAAAAAGACATCATACTATTGAGTGTAGAGTTAATGCAGAAAATGCAAGAGATTTTTCGCCAAGTCCTGGCAGAGTAAAATTTATTAATGTGCCAGGAGGGAGAGGAGTTAGAGTTGACACTGCTTTGTATACTAATTACACAGTTAATCCTCACTATGATAGTCTTGTATTAAAAATAATATCTAAAGGTTTTGATAGAAATGAGTCTATATCTATAATGAAAAGAGCATTAGATGAAATCATTATAGATGGAATAGATACAAATATTGAATTACATAAATGGATATTAAATCAAAAAGATTTTATGAATGGTAGTTATAATACAAATTGGTTGGAAAATAATATTCATAAATTTAATTAGCAATTAGTCAATGATATTTCGTAAATCTTATTGGAATACAAATTTAACTCATCTGTATATTTAAAAAACCAACCTATAAAAATATTTTCGCCTTGAGTAATTTTTAATAATGCAGCTGTATCTATATATTTATCAAATTCAATATTTTTACATGTAACTAACTCAAAAGATAAATTTCTAAATTTATAAAAATTTGAAAATTCAAGTTCATATTTTGATGACGATGATTTATCTAAAATTAAAATCTCTATATTATCAAATTCTTTTGCTTGTAATTGAAAATTAAAGATACTATTTAAAAATAAAATTATTAATAATTTCTTCCAAAGAGACAGCATCAACATTATTAATCGTAAAATCATTATTTTTAAGTAGTTCCTGACTAGTTCCTAATTGAATTTCAATATATGGCGATCCAATAAATCCATTATTAGATATTTTAAATACAGAGTCATTAGGTATTTTAATACTTTCATCCACAGATGTTGTAATTATTGCCATATAATTTTCATTATCTAAAAAAATATTGGAGACTTCTCCAACCTTTACACCCTTAATTTTAACTTCATTACCTATACCCATATTACCAATGTCGAAAAAGCTAGAGTTAATTTGGAATGTTTCAGCTTTATTGAAAAAATTTATTTTAGAAGAATAATAAAACATGAAAATTATTGAAATTATTAATATTAATAATCCAAGAGCAAATTCTAAATTTATTTTTTTATTCATTTAAATCATTTAGATATCTTAAAAACATGTCTATAGAGTATGAGTCTTGAGATTGATTAAATACATATTTATTTCTAGACTTGTCAAAATATTCTCCAAATCCTGGTTCGATAAATAGAGCTTTTTTTCCGAAAATACCATCACTTTTAATTTTAATAATTGAGTCTTTTGGAATGTCGTACTTTCTATCAATGTAACCATTAATAGTGATCCAATCCTTAGAAAAAATTATTTTATCAACATCTCCTATCTTAATTCCAGCAAGTTGAACCACTGAGTCATTATTAATACCCTCAACATAATTAAACGTTGCAACAAAAGGAATTGAGTCATTATTTTTAATATTTTTTAAAAGAAAAAAAATCATAATTAAAAAAACACAAGAAAGAATACCAACTCTTAGATGATATTTTGAGTCATATAAATCTATTTCTTTAATTATTTTGGTTGCCAACTGTTATAACCCTTATCCAAATTATCTTTATGTTTTACTGAGTGTTTTTGTACTCTTCTTTTAACTAAATTTTTTTGGTTTGAATCATCTATTTCTAAATTTGAAATTTCATCAGATGTATTATGTAACCAATTATGAAACTGTGTTGGTAATGACTCAGGCCCAAAACCAGGTGCATAAATTACCCATCTTTTAGAAGAGTTATTTTTGTCATTGTAATATTTATTACCTAGCGAATCCTGATGAACAAGATTACCATTAAAAAAAGAATATAATTTGAAACCTAAAGACATGTCTAATTATAACAAAATTATAAGTTTATGAGAATAATAGTTATTTATCTTATTTTAATAGTCAATTTATCACATCCCTTATATGGAAAGATTGCTAGTGTGATAGGAAACCCAATATCTCAGGAAATATTTTTTGAAGTAAATAAAGATACTAAGAACTATCCAGCATCACTGACAAAAATAATGACTCTTTACATTATATTTGATGAATTAAAATTAAATAATATTAATTTAAATGATCGTATTTACTTTTCAAAACATGCAACTTATCAGCAACCTTCTAAATTAGGTATTTCTGAGAAAGATTTTATAACGGTTAATGAAATAATTGACTCATTAATTGTTAAATCTGCAAATGATGCAGCTATTGCAATAGCAGAAAAAATATCAGGTAGTGAAAAAGAATTTGTTATGAAAATGAATAATTATGCTAAAAAATTAAATTTAAATAATACAATTTTCGCAAATCCACATGGTCTACCTAATAAAGCTAACTTATCTACAGCACATGATATTTTTAAACTAAGCTCAAGAATAATTATAGATTTCCCTGAGTACTTACATCGATTTAAAAAAACAAATGTTAAAATTAAAGGAAAAAATTACAAAACACATAATACTTTATTAAAGAAGTATGATCATTATATTGGCTTAAAGACTGGTTATACAAGAAAATCAGGATTTCAAATTTCTCTTTTATCATTTAATGGAGATGATTATTTATTAGGTATTTATTTTGGAGGGAATTCTGCTAAAGAAAGAAACAACAAAATAAACTTTCTTATGAACAAATATAGCAATTATAAAAATTTAAAAAATAATGATGTTAAAAAGTTAATAGTGAAAAAAGAAAAAAAATTCTTTAGTTCATTTTATGTACAAACATCATCTTTTAAAAAAATTAGTAAATCTAAGAGGCATATAATTTTACTGAAAAATAAAATTAAAATATTAAGAAGTTTTGAGCATGAGATTAAAAAAAAAGGTAAGTTCTTTATAAGTTTTATAAATGTAGATAATCAAAATCTTGCAAAAAGTATATGTAATGAAATTAAATCTAAAAAGCTAGATTGTTTGGTTAAAGGTAGTTAATTCATTAATGTCTAAAGAATAGGACTCGAGTATTGATATTAATTTAATTAATTCCTCTTTAAATTTATCTTTAACAAAGTGTTCTAGTCTAAATACTATACAATTTTGAGTATTTGAGGCTCTAAGAAGAAACCAAAAATTTTCAGTTTCCAACCTTACACCATCAATTGTAATTAAATTAGCTCCACTATCGTAGTGTTTAGGAATATCCTCTACTATTTTATCTAAAAGACTGAATTTAATTTTTTCATCACAATATAATTTTATCTCAGGTGTTGATGATGATTTCATATAAAAACTAGTTAATTCATTAAGTTTTTTATTTGTACTATTAAGTATTTTTATTAATTTCAAAGAGGCATATATGGCATCATCATATCCATAATATTTATAATTATAAAAAATATGCCCACTCATTTCACCAGCTATATCTGCATTTTTTGAAGATATCATCTCTTTGATTAAAGAATGTCCAGTTTTTGACATATGAATGTCGACACCATTATTTTTAAGTGTATCAAAAAGTATTTTACTACATTTTACATCAGCTATTGCGACTAAATCTTTTTTTTCTTTTAAAAGATCGAGAGATAAGAGTAAGAAAATAATATCTGAGTAAATTAATTCTCCTTTATTGTCCAATATTCCTATTCGATCACCATCACCATCAAAAGCAATACCTAAGTCAAATTGTTTTTCTTTAATATAATTTGATATTTGAATAATATTTTTCTTAATTGTTGGATCCGGGTGATGATTAGGAAAATTACCATCAATGCTTCTATTCAAAATAATATTAGTTCCTTTAATAGAATTAATAATTTTGTGAATTATTGGTGCTATAGCTCCATTTCCTGGATCCCAAACTATTTTAAGCTTATCTAAATTATTAAATTGTGAAATAATTTCCTTTGTATATGGGGTAATTACGTCTTTAAATGTTAATTGACCCAATGTTGAGGATAAAGAGGCATCATCTAAATCGTTTAAAGATTTAATCTTTTCTCCAAAAAAAGGTTTGTTATTAATAATTATTTTTAATCCATTATATTCTTTTGGATTATGAGAACCTGTAATCATAATTAAGTTAGGAATATCCAGTTTTTTTGTAGCATAATAGCTCAATGGAGTTGGAATTAATGAAATATCTACTACATCAACTCCATGTCTCCTGAAAGTGTCAATAAGTTTATTTTTAATCTCTAAAGAAGATAATCTTCCATCATGACCTATAATAATTTTAGGAGTATTAATATTTAAAATTATATTTGAGATTTTTTTTGCAATATTTTCTACATCCTCTAATTTTAATGATTTTTGGTAAATACCCCTAATATCATATTCTCTAAGTATTTCAGCGTTGATCATCGAAATAAACTATAAATTTAATATGTAAGTTGCAATTGATAAAAATGACAGAAATCCAAATACATCTGTAAATGTTGTAAGTACAATACCAGAGGCTAAAGCTGGATCTATTTTCATTTTATTAATTGTTATTGGGATAATTATGCCTACCAAACAAGCAAAACCTAAATTTATTAAAATTGCAAAAGATATCGCAAATGCTAATACAAGACTATCAAACCAATAATAAGCAATTAATCCCATTATTAAAGAAAGTGCAAAACCATTGATACTTCCTATTAAAAATTCTTTTACAACTAATTTAATATAGTTTGAATTGTTAATATCTTTTGTGGCAATAGCTCTTACGTATATGGTCATAGCTTGCGTGCCTGCATTACCACCCATTGAAGCTACTATAGGCATCAAGACTGCAATCGCTATCATTTGCTGTAATTGGTCTGAATATATATCTATAACAAGAGATGCTAATATGGCTGTCAATAAATTTAATCCTAACCATATAAATCTTGAGGTGGCAGATGTAAAAGCACCTTTATAAAAGTCATTTACAAACAAACCTCCTAACTTTCTCATATCATCCTCTGACTCTTCGTGATCAATTTCAACAACATCATCAACTGTCATGATACCTATCATTTTATTATCTAAATTTACTACAGGTGCCGAAACCAAGCCATACTGTCGAAAGGTGTAAGCGATATCTTCAATTTTTTCATCAGATTTAATAACATGTATGTCTTTATAAATAATATCTTTTAATTTTTTTGATCTTTTTGATCTTAGTACTCTTCCAGAAGGGATATAGCCTATAGGAATATTTTGGTCATCAACAATAAATATATTATAAAAATCTTTAGGTCCTCTTCGGGTATTTCTTAATTGATCGATGAGCTCACCAACCGTTAAATTAGATTTTATCGAAAGATAGTCTCTATTCATAAGCCTACCAGCAGAATTTTCATCATACTGTAAACTTTGCTCAATTCTTTCTCTTTGCTGAGATCCAAGCTTGGAAAGTATTTGAACTAATTCTTTAGTTTCAAAGTCACCAAGGATTTCAACCGCATCATCTAAATCTAAGTATTTAATTAAATTAACTAATTGTTTATTCGGAATCATATGCAAAATATCGTCACGCGTTTCTTCTCGTAAGTAAGCAATAAAATCTGGATGAAAGTTTTTAGTATTAGTTCTTAGTATAGAAGATTGTATTTCATATGGGAGACTTTCAATACTATCTGCTTGATCTGCAGAATGAAGAGATTTTATTGACTCAATATATTCTTTTTTATTAAATTTTTGCATTTATATTATAAATATGGTGCGGACGAGAAGACTCGAACTTCCACAGGATTTGATCCCACAGCGACCTCAACGCTGCGCGTCTACCAGTTCCGCCACGTCCGCAATTAATAGATTAATTAATAAAGAATGATTGAAATAAAACAACTAAAAGGGCAAAAAAAATATCAAGAAGTTACAAAATTAATGAATAAACATATTCAAAAAATGTCTGAAAATATAAAAGAAGAGGAAATATGGTTCTTAGAACATCAAAATGTCTTTACTGCAGGAAGCTCTACTCCTAAAGAATTTAAAATAGATAAAATAAATAAGATCCCAGTAATTAAAGTTAATAGGGGTGGTAAAATCACTTTTCATGGTCCCGGCCAATTAGTAATTTATCCTTTAATTAATTTAAAAAAGAGAAAAAAGAATATTATAGATTACATAAATTCATTAGAAGACATATGTATAAAAGCATTCAAGAGAAATGATATTAAACTTTTTAGAAAAAAAGAAAAAAATAGAGGTTTGTGGGTTGAAAATAATAATGAATTAAAAAAAATAATATTTATTGGTCTAAGATACTCTAAAGGCATTATTCATCATGGGTTATCAATTAATTTTGATCTTGATTTAGATAATTTTCAAAAAATCGATCCTTGTGGACTTAATTCAAAAGATATAAGTAGCTTAAAAGAACTAAAAATAAATTATAATAAAGAAAAAATATATCAAAATCTTAAAGAAGAATTTATGAAAGTATTTTATTAGGGTTTATTTTAAATTTATAAAATTTCCCATCTAGTTTAAAAATAATTTTATAAGAACAAAGAAGAAGTTTATTAAATTTATTACCAGAAAACTTTTTATCACCAATTATTGGATTTTTATTAAGATAGAATTGAAGTCTGATTTGATGTTTTTTTCCTGTAAATAATTTAATCAAATAACAATTTTTATGATTACCTAATTGAATTTTTCTATAAGCTAGTTTTAATTCCTTCTTATCAGTATTATAGTTAATCAAAGTATTAGTATTTTTATTAAATTTATTATTAGTTACTGAAATATAGAATTTTTTGATTTGATTATTTAAAAATAAAGATGAGATTTTACTAGCAGTAATTCTATTTTTTGCAAAAAGCATGACTCCTGAGGTGTCTTTGTCTAATCTGTGAACTATATATAATTTATGTTTGATTACATTTTCATATATATCTTTTAATGAAATAAATACTTTAGATCCTCTTTGAACTGAATATCCATCAATTTTGTTAATAACTATAAAATCATCGTTTTGAAATATTATATGATCTTTAAAAATCTTTTTTTTATCTTTATTTATTTTAATAGTATTTGATAACTCATTATTGATCTCAAATTTATAATATATATATACAACATCACCTTTTATTAATGGTGAATTGGCTTTAGATTTTTTGTTATTAATTTTTATTTTGTATTTTCTAATTAATCTTTGTAACAAAGATAAAGGTATAGACTCAAAATATTGAAATAAAAACTTATCTAATCTTTTATAACTTTGATCTATCTTAATTTGCAAATCTAAGACTAATCATATGAAATAAATAAAAGAAAATAAAAGATATAAATATGTTAAAAGAAAAATATATTAATGCTTTGATAAAAGATTTATCAGAAACTAATGAAAATAGTTCAATATTGAAGGAAGATAGAGTAGTAAAACTACCAAATAATCCGACATAAAAAAAAATATATAGTGCACCATTAAATTTATTTAAAAAATAACCTGCCATAGCAGATCCAATGATATTTACTAATATTGTTGCTGTGGGTAGCCCTAAAAAAGTGAAGTTTAAAATAGTGAAGAAGTAACGAAGGCTTGATCCTAATATAGCACCTATCACAAGCGCTAAATAAGATGACATAGATTTTTATTTTACGAACTGAATAATACTTGTGTGAGCAAAATCGCCAAATCTGTTGCCTTTTTTAATAATGCGAGTGTATCCACCATTTCTATTTTTTTGCTCTTTAGAAATTTCAGAAAATAATTTTTGACAAGCTTCCTTATTATTAAAAAGCTTGGCTAATATATATTTTCTATTACTTAAGTTATCATTTTTAGCTTTTGTAACTAATTTCTCAATAAAAGGTCTAAGCTCTTTAGCTTTTTCAGTTGTAGTAGTTATAGTCTCGTGCTTGATGAGACTAATAGATAAGTTTTTTAACAAAGCTAATCTATGAGAAGAAGTTCTATTTAACTTTCGTTGTTTAAGTCCGTGTTTCATTATACTTTAAAAGGGTCTTCATATTTTTTTGATAATTCTTCTATATTTTCTGGAGGCCAGCCAGGTAAATCCATTCCCATGCTGAGACTCATGGAAGACAGAACCTCTTTTATCTCATCGAGAGATTTCCTTCCAAAATTAGGTGTTCTTAACATTTCTCCTTCAGTTTTTTGAACTAAATCACCAATGTAAAAAATATTATCATTTTTTAAGCAATTAGCTGATCTAACTGAAAGTTCAAGTTCATCAACTTTCTTAAGTAAATTCTTATTGAACTGAGGTTCGTTAGATGATTGTAATTTTTTTCTTTCATCTTCTGTAGGCTCTTCAAAATTGATAAAGGGCTTAAGTTGATCTTGAAGAATTCTTGCAGCTAAGGCAGCAGCATCATCTGGGGATACAGTACCATTCGTTTCAATATCAAGGATAAGCTTGTCAAACTCAGTGTCTTGTCCAATACGAGAGTTTTCAACGTTAAATGATACCCTTTTCACTGGGCTGTACGTTGCATCAAGCATGATTTGTCCAACACTTTTATTTTCGTTATCTTTATTTTTTTCTGCGGATATGTAACCTTTATTAACATCCAAAAATATCTCTAAGTTTACTTCTCTATTAGAGTCGACATTCATAATAACTGCTTCTTTATCAATAATTTCTACCTCAGGATTTTCATCAAAATCAGAGGAAAGCACTTCTTTTGGACCTTTAACGTTTAAGCTTAGTTTTTGAGAATGGTTACTTTTGGAATTAAATGTAACATTTTTTAGATTCATTATGATATCAGTTACATCCTCTCTTACACCCTCAATTGTTGAAAATTCATGAAGAACACCATTGATTTTTATTGAGGAGATAGCTGTGCCTTGTAATGATGATAGAAGCACTCTTCTTAGTGCGTTACCTAATGTTGTACCAAAACCTTTTTCTAAAGGCTCGATGACAACTGTTCCGAATTTCTTATTATCGCTTATTTTATAATCAACTTTGTTTGGCTTGACCAAGGTTATCCAATTATTCTCTATCAATTTTTACTCCTATAAATTTAGTTTATACTCTTCGTTTCTTTTTAGGTCTGCATCCATTATGTGGAAGTGGTGTAACATCTTTAATATTGCTAATAATAAATCCTATATTTTGTAAGGCTCTTAAAGCAGACTCTCTACCTGATCCTGGCCCTTTCATAAGGACGTCAAGTTTTCTCAATCCAATATCATATGCTTTTTTTCCTGCTGCATCAGTGGCTATTTGTGCAGCATATGGGGTGGATTTCTTTGAGCCCCTAAAACCCATAGAGCCACTTGACGACCAAGATACAGCGTTACCGCTTACATCAGATATTGTTACTATCGTATTGTTAAAAGAACTTTTAATGTGAACAACGCCATTTTGGCCAAAATTTTTTTTTGATTTTTTTTTATCGGAGATCTTCTTATCGTTTTTTGGCATTTTATTTTGTTACTTTTTTCTTTCCAGCTATAGCTACAGCTTTACCTTTTCTAGTTCTAGCATTTGTATGCGTTCTTTGACCTCTAGTTGGAAGTTGCTTTCGATGCCTTAAACCACGATAGCAACCTAAATCTTTTAATCTTTTAATATTTTGGGATACTACTCTTCTAAGGTCGCCCTCTACAGTATAACTTTCATCTATAGATTTTCTTATTTTTGAGATTTCATCCTCAGAGAAATCTTTAATTCTCTTTGTTGGATCTAAGTTATTTGCTTTTAAAATATCCATGGCATACTTTGGACCAATTCCATGAATATATGTAAGAGAAACTAATGCTCTTTTATTTACTGGTAAGTTTACGCCTGATATTCGTGCCAATTGAGATCTCCTGAATGGGTGAAATTATTAAAAAAGTATTTAAAAGTCAATATAAATTACCTTAAATTAATCCAAGTTTATCAACGATTTTGGCAGTTACAGATCTAATTTCATCGTTTGCTTGTATGTCAGTAACTGGATAATTTTTTTTAAGTGAATTTAATATTTCTAGGTGAGATTTCTTATAAATTTGCAATCTTTTTTCAAAAAAACTATCATCTGCCCTAGACTCTTCCATAGACCTTTTTTTAATTCTCTGAAGAAGCTGTTCATCATCAACCTCAAAATTGATAATACTTAAATCTTTGTTCTCAAATATTTCAATAAGTGAGTTAGCTTGAATTGCACTTCTAGGGAATCCATCAATCAAAATCTGCTCGTTTGATAAAGAATTTACTTTTTCTTTTAATACTGAAATAACAACTGTATCCTCAATTAAGTCACCATTATCCATTTTATTTTTAATTTCTTCACCCAGAATACTCTCGTCTTGAGATTTCTCTTTTAAAAGTGAACTAACAGTTAAAATATTGAGATCAGGTAAAATACTATCTTTTAAAATATTTGCTTGTGTTCCCTTACCACAACCAGGAGGGCCAATAAATACTATAACCATTTACTTTTATAAATTTTATTCTTACTTAATAATTTTTCATATTGTGATGAAAATAATTGTGTTTGAATCTGTGAAAAGAAATCCATTGCCACAATAACTACTATCAAAAGACTTGTTCCTCCTAGATAAAAAGGAACTGATAGTCTAGCAATTAAGAATTCAGGGATTATGGCAATTAAACCCAAATAAATTGCACCTACAAATGTTAAACGATAAATGACGTGTTCTAAGTAAGTTGCTGTTTGCTCGCCTGGTCTGTAACCTAAAACAAAACCTCCATTATTTCTTAAATTTTCTGCCTGTTCTTTAGGGTTGAAAACAATACTGGTATAAAAAAAAGCAAAGAATACAATTAGACCGAAGAAAAAGACCATATAAAGTGGTTTTCCATGAGATAAGTAAAATCCTAAACTAGACAAGAAGCCAGAACTTTCAGGTGAAAAATTAGATATTGTATTAGGAAATAATAAAAGGGATGAAGCAAAAATAGCAGGAATAACACCTGATATATTAATTTTTATTGGTAAATAAGAAGATTGACCTCCAAATACTTTATTTCCCACTTGGCGTTTTGGATATTGAACTAACAACCTTCTTTGAGCTCTTTCTATAAATACAATGACTACTATAAGTATAAGGAGTAGAAAAATTATTGATATAATAGCAATGGCTGATAGAGCACCAGTTCTTCCAAGTTCAAATGTGTTGAAAATAGCAAAAGGAAGATTAGCTACGATTCCTGAAAAAATTATTATTGAAATTCCACTTCCAAAGCCATTTTCGGTTATCTGCTCACCCAGCCACATTAAAAAGATGGTTCCAGATGTCATTGTTATTACAGCAGAAATTTGGAAAAAAGCTACACTACCTAATGTTGGATCAACTGTGTCAGATAAGTTTAATATACCATTTGAAATACCATAACTTTGGAAAAGTCCTAAAACTATTGTTAAATATCTTGTGTATTGTTGAATTTTTTTTCTACCTTGAGTACCTTGTTCTTTAAGAGCTTTTAAACTATCAAAAGATGACTGCATTAATGTCATTATAATTGATGCAGAAATGTAAGGCATAACACCTAATGTGAATATAGACATACGCATTAAGGCCCCACCAGAAAACATATCAAAAATACCTAAAATTCCCCCACGATGTTGTTCAAATATTTGTTCTAAAACAGCAGAGTTAATACCCGGGACAGGGATATATGTTCCAAGACGATAAACAGCAATTGCGAATAAAACAAAACCTAATTTTTTAAATAGGCCAGAGCTTTTTATTGCTTCACTATAGTCAATATTTGGTACTTTTATGTTCATAATTTAAAATTATGATGTAGATCCACCTAGTTCCTCTATCCTTTTTTTAGCGCCAGGGGTAACTTTAAAATTCTTAAATTGAAGTTTCTTTTTAAACTGTATTGAGTCAACAAGTTTAATTGATTTTTTATGATCTTTCTTTTTTAGAAAACCAGCTTGGATTAAAAAATCATTATCAATTAGAGAATTTTCTTTAAACTTATTAAAACTTACTAAAGACAAAGTTAAAGATTTAGAATTTAATTTTTTTAATGAATTGAAACCTCTTTTGGGAGTTTTTCTATATATAGGCATTTGACCACCCTCAAAGTTTCTAACAGCAACACCAGACCTTGATTTTTGACCTTTGTGACCCCTCCCAGCTGTTTTTCCTAGCCCAGAACCAATGCCTTTACCTTTTCTTTTCCTATTATTCTGTCGTTGTTTTGAAATTTTATTGATCATACTTAATTTTCTCTTTTACTAATAACAGAGTTTATCTCTATGCTTCTCCTAGCAGATACAGATTTTGGTGTATTTATACTTTTTAGTGCTTTAATTGTTGATCGAACGATATTGTGAGGATTTTTTGTACCTATCGCTTTAGATACAACATCCGAAATACCAAGAGCCTCAAAAATAGCTCTAGATGGACCACCAGAAATTATACCTGTTCCTTTTGGAGCAGATCTTAAAATTACAGTGCTTGAAGAAAATTTTGCTTTAACATCATGGTGAATAGTTCTGCCCTCTCTTAAAGGAATTCTTACCATAGTTTTCTTAGCCTCTTCTGATGCTTTTCTAATTGCTTCAGGTACCTCTTTTGCCTTTCCTGAACCAAAACCAACTCTACCTTGACCATCACCACTTACAACGAGAGCTGCAAATCCAAACCTTCTTCCACCTTTAACAACTTTAGATACTCTTCTTACTGAAATAAGCTTTTCTATTAATTCTTTATTTGTATTGTTTTCTAACATTAAAAAGATAAACCCTTTTCTCTTGCTGCATCAGCTAATACTTTAAGCCTTCCATGATACTTATATGACCCTTTATCAAATTTTACTTCTTTAATACCTTTTTCTATAGCTAGTTCGGCAATTTTTGAGCCTACAATTTTAGCCACATCTACTTTTTTTTGACCGTCAGCTTTCTCTAATTTAACTGAAGAAAATGAACATAAAGTTCTATCATTACTCTCAGATAATACTGAAGCATAAATGTGTTTCGAGGATCTAAAAACTAAGAGTTTATGTTTTTTTATATTATTCAATTTTTTTCTAACTCTTAATTTTCTACGTACAGCTCTAGTTTTATCTTTATTCATTATTTTTTCTTACCTTCTTTTCTATAAATTCTTTCACCTTCATAACGAACACCTTTACCTTTATAAGGTTCTGGCTTTCTAAATGACTTGATTTCAGCTGCAACCTGACCAACTAATTGTTTACTTGTTCCAGTAACTACCACAATATTTTTTTCAACTTTTATAGAAATACCCTCAGGAATTTCAAAGTTGATATCGTGACTAAAACCAAGTGATAAAACGAGCTTTTTTCCAGAAACATTAGCTTTGTATCCTGTTCCAATTAGTTCAAGTCTTTTTTCAAACCCTTTTGAATTACCAATAATTTCATTTTTAATATTTGCATAAATAGTTCCAAGAAGTGCTTTATTTTCTCCAGAAAAATGTAAAAGATTATCTTTATGGTCAACCTTAATTCCAACAGGAAGAACAGTTGATGATTTTCCTAACTTACCCTCAAAATTAATTTCATTATCTTTCATGGAAACTTTTATATCTTCAGGAATATTAATAGGGTTTCTTGCTAATCTTGACATATTTTAGTTTTAGAAAACGCTTATTAGCACTTCCCCTCCTACTTTTTTTTCCCTTGCATCGGAGTCAGACATTACGCCCTTTGAGGTTGATAAAATTGTGGTACCTAAACCTCCGATAGTCTTAGGAATTTCATTTACAGAACTATAGACTCTACAACCTTGTTTTGTAATCTTTTCGATTTTGTTAATTAACGGTGAGCCTTTATAATATTTAAGTGTAATTGAAATATCTTTCTTTGTATCACCTAAAATTTCAAAATTGTCAATATATCCCTCTTTTTTGAGCACATCACAAACATTAACATTTAATTTTGAAAATATCGCTTTGACTGAAACCTTATTGGCTTTTTGGCCATTTCTTATTCTTGTAATCATATCTGCTAGTGTGTCACTCATACTACCAACTCGCTTTCGTTAAACCTGGTATTTGACCCTTACCAGCCATATCTCTAATAGCTATTCTAGATAAATTAAATTTACTATAAACACCACGAGGCCTACCAGATAAAAAACATCTGTTTCGATATCTTATTCTTGATGAATTTCTAGGTAAGGACTCAATTTTCATTTGTATCTTTACTCTTTCTTCAAATGGTAAATCTTTATTGGATAAAAGACTTTTTAACTTTTTTCTTTTTTCACTAAGTCTATCGATTAGTACTTTTCTATTTATATTTTTTTGTATTGCGCTTTGTTTTGCCATGGTTAATTCAGAAATGGAAAGTTCATTAATTTTAAAAGTTCATATCCCTCTTTGTCATTATTTGCAGAAGTGGCAATAGTGATATCAAAACCGAAGATATTTTCAACATTTTCAACGCTAATTTCGGGAAAAATAATATGATCTTTAATACCTATGGTAATGTTACCTTGGCCATCAAATGACTTTTTGTTATAACCTCTGAAGTCTTTAATACGAGGCATAGCAATATTTACAAGTCTATCATAAAACTCCATCATCATATTTTTTCTGAGAGTAACAGAAAGCCCTACTGGCATTCCTTTTCTAACTTTAAAAGAGGCAATAGCTTTTTTTGACATTCTAACGACTGGTGATTGACCAGTTATAAGAGATAAATCTTTTTTTATTTTTTCAATAGCTTTGTTATCCTCTTTAATAGCTCCGATACCCGCGTTGATTACTATTTTTGATATTTTTGGTACAGCAAGCTTATGAGATATTTCTAGATTTTTGGCTAACTGGTCAGAGACATTGAAAAGTTCTTGAACTGAATTTGTCATTAGTATTTATCTCCTGATGATTTTAAAATTCTAATTTTTTTTCCACTTTCAATTTTGAAACCTACTTTTGAAGATTTTTTAGATTTAGAGTCATAAGCCAAAATATTTGAAATATGAATTGGCATTTCTTTGTCAACAATACCACCTTTAGACTCCTGAGATGGCTTTTGATGTTTTTTACTTACGTTAACACCAGATATCACAACTTTATCAGCAGAGTTTATGATTTTTGAAATCTTTCCAATCTTACCTTTGTCTTTACCAACTCTCACGATAACTTCGTCACCTTTTTTGTATTTTTTAATCATTATAATACCTCAGGAGCTAAACTAACTATTTTCATCATATTTCTTTTTCTGAGCTCTCTTGTAACTGGTCCAAAAATTCTAGTTCCAATTGGTTCATTTTGTTTATCTAAGAGAACAGCTGCGTTAGAGTCAAATTTAATTGATGTACCGTCTTCCCTAATTAACGGCTTTTTTGTTCTTACTATAATAGCTCTTTGTACTTCACCTTTTTTAACTTTAGATCTTGGAATAGCATCTTTGACTGAAACAACAATAATGTCTCCTATTCTTGCATATCTTCTTTTTGATCCACCGATAACTTTTATGCAGCTAATTAATCGTGCTCCAGAATTATCTGCTACTTGTAAATTTGACTCTGCCTGTATCATTATTTAATTACTTCCCATGATTTATTTTTAGAAATAGGTCTAGTTTCTTGAATTCTTACAGAGTCTCCAACAATAATTTTGTTGTCACTGTCATGAGCAAGGTACTTTTTTGAGACTCTTATTATTTTTTTATAAACAGGATGGGTAGTCTGTCTTGTTACCAAAACAGATATGGTTTTGTCACCAGATTTTTTTACAACTTTTCCAGTTAAAATACGTTTAGGCATTTTTATTTAGCCTTTCTCTAGTTAATAGTGATGCGATTTGCTTTTTAACTTTTTTAAATTGAGATGTATCTGTGAGTTGACCGCTTTTCTTCATAATTTTTAGGTTAAATAACTCTTTTTTTAAACTATTTATATCTTTATCAGCCATTAAAATTGATCCAATGATACGAATGTTGTTTTTACAGGTAATTTAGCAGATGCTAGTTCAAAAGCTTTTTTTGCTAAATGCTTGTCAACACCATCTACCTCAAACATTATAGTTCCCGGTTTTACTCTGCAGACCCATCTATCTATTGCGCCTTTTCCTTTACCCATTCTAACTTCTGCAGGTTTTGCTGTGACTGGTACGTCTGGGAAAACTCTAATCCAAAGTCTTCCAGCTCTTTTTAAAAATCTAGTGATAGCTCTTCTGGATGCCTCAATTTGCCTTGCTGTTACTCTTTCAGCATCTAAAGATTTAAGTCCATAATAACCAAATGTTAGTTCATAGTTACCTTTGGCACTACCGTGTATTCTTCCTTTGTGCTGTTTTCTATATTTTGTATTCTTCGGTAATAACATTAATTAGTTTTCTCTTTTTTATCATCTGATCTATTTGTTGTATTTTTACTCTCACCTTTATAAAGCCAAACCTTAATTCCAATAATTCCATAAGTAGTTAAAGCTCGAGCAGTAGCGTAATCTATATCAGCTCTGAGGGTATGTAAAGGTACACTTCCCTCAGAAAACTTTTCTGATCTTGCAATTTCAGCGCCACCTAGTCTACCGCCACATACAATTTTAATGCCCTTTGCACCAAGTTTAATTGCCGATAAACCTGATTTTTTCATCGCTTTTCTAAAAGCAACTCTCTTTTCAAGTTGTCTAGCAATAGAGTCTGCAACTAATGATGCGTCTGTTTCAGGTTTTTTTATTTCTTTTATATCTAATGAAATGCTCTTGTCAGATAATTTAGAAAGTCTATTTCTAAGTTTTTCAATATCTGCACCTTTTTTACCAATAAGAACCCCTGGTTTTGAAGTGTGAATTATAATTTTGAGATTTGCAGCAGCTCTTTCAATGATAACTGAACTTATACCTGCTATTGAATAATTCTTTTCTATATAATTTCTAATTTTATGATCTTCTTTTAAGAAAGTAGAGTAGCTTTTCTTTTCAAACCAAGTTGATTGCCAATATTTATTAATACCGACTCTCAAAGAGGTTGGGTTAACTTTCTGTCCCATTATAATCTCTCCTCTAAAACTAAAGTTAACCTAGAAAAAGGTTTAATAATTTGAAAAGCTCTACCCTTGCTCATTGGTCTAAATCTTTTCATCCTTAAACTTTTGCCAACGTAAGCTTCTTTAACAAAAAGTTTGTCAATGTCTAAATTGTTATTATTTTCTGCATTCGCAACAGCAGAATTTAAAGTTTTAAGTACTTCTTTGCTTACCCTTTTATTTGAAAATTTCAAAATATTTAAAGCAGCATTAATATCTTTTTTTCTTATATCTTTAACAATTAGGTTTAGCTTTTGTGAGCTAGTTCTTATCATTTTATTGATTGCTTTTACTTCTTTAGACATAATTATTTTTTACCCTGAACCGCTTTCTTATCCCCTGAATGACCTTTAAAAACCCTAGTAGGCGAAAATTCACCAAGTTTATGACCTACCATGTCTTCAGTTACGTAGACTGGTATAAAAGATTTACCATTATAAACGGAAATAGTTACTCCAACAAAATCAGGTATAATTGTCGATCTTCTTGACCATGTTTTAATTGGGGATTTTGAACTTTCTTCTTTTGATTTCTTAACTTTTTTGAATAGAGTTACATCAAAGTAAGGTCCTTTCCATACAGATCTTGCCATTACTTTTTAGCCCTTCTTGATATAATCATCTTAGATGTAAATTTATTTCTTCTTGTCTTCTTACCTTTTGTTTTCATGCCCCATGGCGTTGAAGGGTGTCTACCACCCGATGTTCTTCCTTCTCCTCCACCGTGTGGGTGATCAACAGGATTCATTACAACACCTCTAACAGTGGGTCTTATACCTAAATGTCTTTTAATTCCGGCTTTACCAATTTTTTTGTTTTTATTATCTTGATTAGATACTACCCCTATCGTAGCCATACATTCACCATGGACTAATCTGGTTTCGCGGGATGAAAGTTTGACCATTACATATTTTTCTTGTTCTCCTAGTACCTGTGCAAAGGATCCTGCTGATCTGCATAGTTTACCACCAGCTCCTGGTTTTAATTCAATGTTATGTATAGAGGTACCAGTTGGTATATTTTTTAACTTCATCGCATTACCAGATGATATCTCTGCTTTGGCTGATGAAATAACCTTATCGCCAGTTTTTAAATCAGTAGGGGCAATAATGTATTCTTTTATATCTTGATAATTAATCAGCGCTATAAAGGCACTTCTATTAGGATCGTATTCTATTCTCTCTACTGTACCGATTTTATCAAATGTATTTCTTTTAAAATTTACTAGTCTGTATTTCTTCTTGTGCCCACCAGATCTATGTCTAATTGTAATCTTACCTGTATTGTTTCTACCAGAATTTGGTTGTAGTTCTTCTATTAAAGATTTTTCTGGGCGTCCCTTAAACAACTTTGACTTATCGATCTTAACTGTTTTTCTATAAGAAGGTGTTGTTGGTTTGTAAGTTATCAGTCCCATATTAAACCTTGCCGCTCATATCTATGGTGTTACCCTCTTTTAGAGTAACTATTATTCTCTTCAGCTCTGATCTCGTA
>CACIBB010000011.1:0-24741 GCA_902584795.1 uncultured Alphaproteobacteria bacterium | reverse complement strand
GTATAATAAATTAATGAATTGGGGTAAATATCTTTTAACTTCTGAAGAAAAGTAATCTTTTGTAATCCATCACCTATTTTGTCATTAAAACTATAAACAAGAATATTCATTCTTTAAATTCTAAATCGATTTTTGTTTTAGCACCTAATTCTTTCATCTTGTTAGCCCTACTGAGTAAACTCCCTTTGCCATCTTTTATATATTTTTTAGTTTGATTGATATTTTCAGCAGACTTAATCATACTAGTTTCAGTTTTTTCAAGTAAATTTAAAGTTTTTGCTATTTGATCAAACATACCTCCTGCTATATCTGCGACTTCTTTTGAATTTTTATTTTGTTTTTCCAATCTCCAAATACTCTCAACTAATTTCATACACATAATTAACGTTGATGGGCCAACTACAATAACTTGCCTTTGTTGAGCATAATTTGAAATACTCTGATCATATTTTTGTGCAGTTATGAGTGCAAATTCATGAGGCATAAAAATGAATACGTAGTCTGGTGAATTTACATTTAAAAGATTGGTATAATCTTTCTTATGAACGTTATTAATATGGTTTTTTAAAGAATTTATAAACCCTTTCATTGAATTTACTTTAGATTGTTCGTCACTTGAATTTTGAAATTCATACCAATCTTTCATTGGGACTTTTGAGTCTATAACAATATTCCTATTTTCTGGTAAAAAAACTACTACATCTGGTCTAAATATCTGACCATTTTCATTTTTGTCTGTAAATTGAGTCTTGTAGTCTCTGTCTTTGGTCATGCCACAATCTTGTAAAATATTTTCTAAAATAACTTCACCCATTTCACCCATGTCAGAAATATTTGTGGACATAGCGTTTGACATTCTCTTCGTAAGAGTTCCTATTTCTTCTATTTTTGAATTAACGTAACCAGTTTGCTCTAAAGCTTTATTATATAAACTCTCTAAATTTTTATTTATTTGTTTTATATCTATATCAAAATTATTATATGACTTAATATTCGTTTTTTTTATAGTTATTAATAAAAGTATTATAACAATAACAAGACAAGAAATAATGATAATATCCGTAGTCATTTTATTATTTTTAAATTACTTTTAAGAATGAATTTTATTTATTTTATCAAGACTTTTTTTTAAACTACTTTTAAGGTCTTGTATTTTATATTCATCAAAAAGTTTAGTCTCTAATAAGGTATTAAAATATAATTTTAAGTCATTTGACAGCTTTTCAATTTTTTTAAAATCTTCAGGTAATTGATCTTTTAGCTTTAACATTTCATTATTAAAATCTTTTAAAGCACTTTTAAAATGATTATCAGCAAAAGTTTCTAATTTATTTTTAATTATTTTATAATCAAAATTTGTATCTATTTTTGACTCTAAATCATATATAGCTAAGTTAAAATAATCAAATAGTTGATCATACAAATCGTATAGTTTTGTGCTATTAATCATTTTAATTACATTCATAATGTTAGACTATTACAGGAAAAAGAAAATTCAAATATAAAAAGCCCAGTTATTTATACTGGGCTTGAAAATAGCATTTGTTAATAAGCTGAGTCTCTACCATCATCTTTGGCAATTTCACGTGCGTTCGGATTTACTGAGGGTCTAAATGGAATTTCAACAATTTCTCCATCAACAGGTGTTCCAGGTGTATCACAATATTGATCAGGTAGATGAAATTTAAATTTATTACCAATATCCTTCTTTTCATAGGGAACATATCCCATTGCTATATTTGTTTCCAACTCTGGAGAGTACCAAGGGGATGTTAGATAACCTATTGGTGTTGATCCATCTTCAGATATGAGCCAAAAATCTGGTGCATATTCATCAATTGGCTTGCCCCCCAATCTAAATCCAACAAGTTGGTTGCTATAAGGTTTTTCTCCTGCTTCGATTTTTGCTCTCATAGCCTCTAGTGCTTGCTTACCAATGTAATCCCCTTGTTTTTTTCTAGGAACCTGATACCCGAGGTTACATTGGAATGGATAAGTTTCGGCATCAAGATCTTGACCCCATGATAAAATTCCTGCAGCTATTCTTCTATGGTGTGCAGGTGCTATTACTTTTAAATTGTGTTTCTTTCCAGCCTCTAAAACAGCATTCCACATATCATCAGCATACAAAGTTGCATCTCTGAGGTAGATTTCATATCCCTTTTCACCAGTAAAACCTGTTTGTGAAATAATACAATCTCTCCCTCCAACTTTTGCTGCCATTAATCCATAGTAAGGAATATCTTTGACAGCATCTCCAACTAAATCTGCCATAAGGTCGATTGACTTTGGTCCTTGAATTTGAACAGGAGATACATCTATTTCATCAATTTCTACATTAAATTTTTTATCATGATTTACGCCTTGAAGAAAAAACATAATATCGGAGTCAGAAAGTGAAAACCAAAATTCATCTTCTGCTATTCTGAGTAATATAGGATCATTTAACACTCCCCCTTTATCATTACAAAGGATTACATATTTTCCTTTCATTACTTCAATTCTCGTTGCATCTCTTGTGATAACAAAATTTGTAAATTTTAATGCATCAGGTCCTTTGACACGAATTTGTCTTTCAACTGCTACATTCCACATTGTTACGTGATTAACTAATGCATCATATTCAACCATTGCACCACCATCTTCAGGTTTCACATAACCTCTAGGATGATACATTCTATTGTATACGGTGCATCTCCAACATCCTGCTTCAACTGATAAATGCCAATAAGGATTTTTTCTAACTCTAGTAGATATAAGCATTTGTTGAGGTGTTGGTCCTGATTGCCTTAAATTAAATGGGACTTTTCTATCAGATTGGTCCACTGAACTTGGTTGCTTTAGCTTCATATATCCTCCTATAAAAATGCAGTAGCAATTTTTGAAAATTAATTTCTTTTTAAGGTCTATGCAATCGAAAAATTAGAACTTAAAAGACTTTGTTGTGGAGGACTATTTTGTCATTTTCCATAGTAAATTCACCATTTTGAAGAGCATTTAACCAATGACAGGTCTTCTCGAAGCCCCCAAATGGAAAGCAGTGAAAATTTTTAAATGAACTTTGTTCTTTAGAGAAATTAGCTAATTCAATAAACATTTCATCGTTTGAAGTTTTTGTTAAAAGGTCAGTTACTTTAGATGAGTTCTTTTTTAGAAAACTTAATGAATTTCCAACACCACTCATTATCCCAAAATTAAGAAGTGTTTTAAATGACGCCGGGCCCGGAAAGCCTACTCTGACGGGTAATTTTATATTTGAATTATTTAAAAATTTACACCAGTTAATAAATGGTTCAGCATTAAAAAAAAATTGAGTAACAAGTTCTAAATTTAATTTCTTATCTTTTGATAATTCATATTTTTTGTTCAAAAATTCGTTCACAGTATTTTGATCGATATCAGGTGAGCCTTCTGGGTGTCCAGCTATTCCTATCTCTTCAAAATCATTATCCTTTAATAAACCACACTCTAGTATTTCCAGTGAAGATGATACTGATCCATTCTGATTACCCCCACCACCTATAACAAGAATTTTTTTGCTATCTGTTCTCTTTCTAAGTTCTTTTAGGAAGTCTGAAACATGATCTAAATCTCTCATTGTTCTTGCAGGTAAATGAGTAATAGGAATTAATTCCTGTTTAGATACAAAATCAACAGTTTCTAAAATGTCGTTTTCGGTAGCATCTGGTAGATATGTTATGTAGACATTATTTTTTTTATCTAAGGGTATCGACTTGAGTTTGTGTCTTACTTTTGGGTTTAGCTCTACTGTAAAGCCATCAACTAAAGAAACAATATTTTCTTTGATCATATTTCTAAAATATAATAGTTAAGACTTTAATCTATTATTTTCTGGGTCGAGCAAAGGTTCCTCAGTAACTGTTAATGGATACCTTTTGCCAAAGTACTCGACCTCTAACTTATTTCCTTTTTCTGACAATTCTGTCGGTAAATATCCATAAACAATGTGTTTATCAACAAAATAGCCATAATTTGTACTTGTAACGTACCCTACAGCTTTACCATTTGAATAAATCGGTTCTGTGCCCAAGGCCATTCCTTCAGGGTCATCAATAATCATACAAGTAAGTCTCTTTTCAACTGGCTTTTCTTTTATTTTTTGAAGTGCATTCTTACCAATAAATTCAAAATCTTTTTTAAGCTTTACCGTAAAGCCTAAGCCTGACTCATAAGGGTTGTAATTAGTATGAATATCTGTACCCAGTGATCTATAGCCTTTCTCCAATCTAAGTGACTCAAAAGCACCAGCACCTGAGCAAATCATGTTGAACTCTCTTGAGGTTTCTCGAAGTTCATCCCATAATGATAGCCCATACTCGGTAGGTGTATATATTTCCCAACCTAATTCACCAATGTAAGATATTCTTACAGCAACACATGGAATGTTACTGATTGAAATCTTTTTAATATGGAAAAATGGAAAACCTTCGTTAGATACATCATCATCATCACACAGTTTTTCAAGAACAGATCTTGAATTTGGCCCCCATAAGCCAATACCTGCAAAAGCGGATGTCCAATCTATAATCTGAACACTTCCATCATCAGGAGCATTTGCTCGAAGCCAACTAATATCAATCATTCCATTCCCAGCTCCTGCCAAGACCCAAAATTTATTTTCCTCAAGTCTACTAATTGTAAGATCACTCTTTATACCACCATACATATTAGAAATTACGCTATAAACAACTTTCCCTACGGCAACATCAATATTATTTGTGCAAACTTTCTGCAATAATTTAAGAGCACCTTTTCCACTTACTTCAATTTTCACAAATCCTGTAATATCAAACAAGGCACCTGTTTGTCTTGTTACAAGATGTTCGGCTGCTTGAATCGGTGACCAATATTTTGCAGCCCAGCCTGTTCTATTTGGAAAGTTTTTACCTTTCATTAATTCAGCATTTGACTCATACCATTGAGGTCTTTCCCAGCCCATAGTCTCAAAGAAATGTGCTTTTTGTCCTTCTAATCGAGCATAAAATGGACTTCTTCGTAGTGGTCTTGGCTGCTCCATTTGTTGAAGTGGGTGAATAATGTCATATACCTCTTTATAATTCTGCTTACCTCTTGACCTTAGATATTTCCTGACATGATGATGTTGATGAAAACGATTGATATCTCCTTGACGAACATCAAGTTCAGGCTCTCCATTTACTATCCACTCTGCCATAGCTTTTCCAACACCGCCTGCATGTGTTATCCATACAGCGTTAGCGGTCCACAAACCTTTTACACTTGTTTCACCCATCAAAGGGTTACCATCTGTTGTAAATGAAAAAATTCCATTAATTTTTTTTGTAAGTTTTTTTTCAGAAAATCTTGGGAACAACCAATTCGACTCTTTATGTGCACCTTCAAAATCATCAGGTCTAAAGTCCACTAACGAGGGCATTTCTTCAGCATCTTGAGGTTTCTTTAATTCTTCTGACTCTAAAATTCTTGGTTCATGTCTATAATTTCCAATAACATAAGTATCATTCCATTGTCTAAAATAGAGACTGTAATCTTGGTGACGCATCAATGCGTGTTTAACCAAAGCATCTTTGTGATCAGCTTTAAATTCTTTCAATTCTTCAAATGGTTCTAACCACACCATTTGATGTTCGCAAGGAACTAGAGGTAATGATATGTTTGCAAGCCTTCCCATTTTTGGAGCCCAGATACCAGTTGAGACAAGTACAATATCGGCTTCATAATCACCCTTAGATGTTTGAACTCCACGAATTTGATTATTCTGAATTTTAAACCCATTAACTGCTGTATCACCAAAGAATTCCCCTGCTTTTAAATCAGTGACATATTTTGCCATTGCTCGCACTGCTCTTACAGGTGCTGCTAAACCATCAGTTGGAACATAATATCCCCCGTGAATTTTTTCTGGATCAATATAGGGGCTCATTTTTAAAACTTCATCTGGAGTAATTATTTTTGCATCAGTTAATCCATAACTGTGAGCTATACCTAGTTTTCGATAAAGGTCTTGATGTCTCTCTTTTGTCTTTGATACTTCAATTCCTCCAACAGTATGAAAACAAGGTTTTCCCTCAAATGATAAGGACCTAAGTAAGTCAACTGTGTACTGTGCAAATTTACACATCATTCGTGAAGGATTAGTTTGAAACACACCTCCTGGTGCATGACTGGTAGAGCCTCCAGTTTCAAACAATGGCCCTTGATCAAGTATAACCATATCTTTCCAACCCAATTGAGCTAAATGATAGGCAGTACTTGCTCCAACAATACCACTACCAACGATTATTATTCTTGATTTTCTTGCCATTTATTCCCTTAAAAATAACTAATCAGTTCCAAAATTTGATGTCAATATGAAAAAAAACTTAAAAGTTAACCGCGTCAATAAGACGATCCTCAAGATAGTCAGCAAATGATCGATTACAACTAAGTAATAATTTAAGATCAAGATTAAAAATAGAACAGTCTACTCTAGCTAATAATGTTTGCGCGGCAGTGGATTTTTTAAAGGATTTTTCTCTAAAGTCAAAATGCGTTAATTTATTTAATAAGTCAAAACTATTTTTTCCTTGAATTTCAAAAAATACTTGTGAGTCAGAAATATTTGTCGCTAATATTAAGGGTGATTTATTTAAATCATCTAATATTTTGTTGAGCTTTTTAATTTCAATTTCTTTTTTAAATATTAAATTCCATTGATCAAAAGACATTTTTGCTAAAGTATAATTATCATTTGAAATTATCCTTAAATTATCTGATGGTGGTAAAAGCTTTAAAGATTTGTTTATGTGATTATTAAATTTTGAGTCACCAGATCCTCTTAACAGAATTTGTTGTATAACTTTTTTTTTTATTTCAATACCATCAGATCGGATTATTTCAGTCATGAAACTAACCTTTTATTATCTTCATCATAAAAAACGGGTTTTACTATATCCACACCAGTTGTACTCATACTTGATGTAGAAGCGTAAGCTTTTGTTCCAATCATTGAGTGGCCATTTTTTATTACAGCTAATGCAAAATCATGACCTAATGTAGAACTATAATAACAGGATGTAATATGACCAAGCATTGGGACAGGAGATTTAATTTCTTTATCAAGAATGATATGTTGTCCTTCCTCTAGTTTATCGGCTTTATTCGAGGGAATTATACCAACAAGTTGTTTTCTATCTTCTCTTATAGTATCAGACCGAGTAAGTGATCTTTTACCTAAAAAATCTTTTTTTGATTTACCAATCATCCAGCTAAGTCCCAAATCTATAGGCGTTATAGAACCATCTGTGTCTTGGCCAACAATAATGTAACCTTTTTCTGCTCTTAGAAGATGCATTGCCTCTGTGCCGTAGGGAGCAAGACCAAATTCTTTTCCAACACTTTGAATGTTATCCCAAATTTTAGGGGCACTATTTGACGGAATATATATTTCGTAACCTAACTCCCCGGTAAAGCTTGCTCTAAGAATTCGTATTGGAATACCATTAAATTCATGAAATTGGAAAGTCATAAATGGAAACACCTCATTGCTAAAATTGATATTTGGAAAGGCTTTTTTCATAATTTCTCTGGTTTTTGGTCCACTAATGTTGAAAGTTGCATATTGCTCCGTAATCGAGTTCATAAAAACTTTTAAATTTGGCCACTCGGTTTGAGCATATTCTTCCATGCAACCTAAAACAGTAGCAGCACCCCCAGTAGTTGTAGTGGCAATAAAATGCTGATCAGAAATTTTACAAATTATCCCGTCATCTTTTACCATTCCATCTTCCCCCAACATAAGAGCATACCTTGCAGAACCTTGTTTCATCTTAGTAAAACTGTTTGTGTAAATTAAATTCATAAATTCCAACGCATCCTCACCTTTAATTTCAATTTTTCCAAGTGTGCTACCATCTAAAATACCTGCGTTTTCTCTTACGTTTTTACTCTCTCGTTGAACAGCATCATGCATAGACTCATCTTTATTAATTTGAAAATACCAGGGCCTTTTCCATTGCCCGACATCCTCAAAAATTGCACCATTTTTTAAGTGCCAACTATGTATTGGTGATTTTCTCTCTGGGTCATAAAACTCATAGCAATTTCTGCCGGCTATTGCAGAAAAACTTAAAGGAGCATAGGGTGGTCGATAAATAGTTGTGCCAACTTCATTTACTTTTTTATCCAGAAGATCAGAAACTATTCCCAGTGCGTTAATACTACTTATTTTACCTTGATCGGTTCCCATACTATTTGTTGTATATCTTTTTAAATGTTCAATTCTATCAAAACCCTCTGTTATTGCTTGACGGATATCTTTAGTTGTTACATCATTTTGTAAGTCAATAAATGATTTAGCCCATAATGATTTCTTTTGCGGAGAGACTTCCCACAATTTTTCAATATTATACTTAGTGTTTGTATTTAATTCGAGTTTTACGTCTAATTTTTTGACTTTAAAAGTTTTCAATTTTTGATTTACATCAGAATTTAAATTATCAAAATTAAATTGTCCTGAAGCAGAACCAAGAGTTATGGTAGGTTGAAAAGGTTTTGAAGGTTTGTAAGTTAAATCTTTCTCATCCCAATCTAATAAACCTTTTGATTGAGTAAACAAGTGAACATCAGGATTTATTCCACCTGACAAACATAAGCAGTCACATTTAATTTCATTTAAAGCACCAGAACTATCCTCAACAAGAATTTTTTCAATTTTTTTGTTTCCAAATGCTCCTTTTATTTGTGAATTGGTGTAGAGAGGAACATCATTTCTTCTTATCAAGTCAAACAAATTTGGCTCAATTTCTTCCCCGGATCGTGAGTCGATATATGCTTTTGGTTTTAAACCAGCTTTTATAAGACTATAAACCAAGCTGTTTGAATTCGAATTATTACTGAAAATAACAGGTTCTTTAGAAGGTGCTAGTCCATATCGGCACATATATTTTTCAAAGGAAGAGCTTAACATTATGCCTGGGAGATCATTATTTTGAAAAGATAAAAATCTCTCAATGTGTCCATTACATAATATTGTGTGACCTGTGCGTATCTTATGTAAAGTGCTATTAACTTTTCCCTCTATCGGTTTAGAGCCAACAAATCTATCTTCAATGGCTATAAGATGATTTATGTAATTATAAGTTGTAACAAGTGTGTTCTTTAAAATCTTTACATTCTTGGATTCTTCTATTTCTTGTATAGTTTCTTTTAACCAATCTTTAGGCTCTTTATTATCTATTAATGAAATTTTGTTTGAATTATTGATAATGCCGCCAAGTTGCTCTTCAAGTTCAATTAATAGCACATCATAATTTGAGTTGATGAAAGATTTAGCTGCGAAAAGTCCATTTAATCCTCCCCCTATAATTGTAACATCGACGTTGTGATGGATATGATTGCTTATGCCTTTGAAATCTTTGGGAGGTTTGCCTAATCCAGCGGCTCTTCTAATAAGGGGTTCATACAAATTTTTCCAAAATTTCTTATGCGGCCCCATGAATGTTTTATAGTAAAAACCAGCAGTAAAAATTGGAGAAAATAAGTTATTGATACTTCCAAAATCGTTTTCAAGAGAGGGCCATCTGTTTTGACTTTCAATTTCCATACCTTCATAAATTTTTTTAATAGTTGCTCTTGTGTTTGGTTCGGAATATTCACTAATTATTTGGACTAGAGCGTTTGGTTCTTCTATACCACATGTATAAATTCCTCTTGGCCTATGGTACTTAAAACTTCTTCCTACAAGGTTAATATTATTTCTTAATAGAGCTGAGGCTATAGTATCACCTTTGTAGCCAAAATATTTGACCCCATCAAACTTGAAGCTAATTTTTTGATGAAACTGAATAAATTGATTTTCTTTTAAATTTATAGATTTCATTTCTCAACCGTAAAATTACCTGAACCAACCTCTGGTTCCCCAGATGGCGTTTTAACAACACTTTTGAAATTATTTAAGTTTGGTTTTTTTTCATCGAGCTTGTAGGTCACCAAAATTTCATCAGTAGATGTATCTCTAACACAATTAAACCATTTTCGACAACCATGTGTGTGAACCCAGCGCTCATAAAACAAACCTTTTGGATTTGCTCTTATAAAGACATATTCTCCCCACTCACGATCACCAATTTCTTTTGATCCATCGGGTCTTTTTACATGCGCTTCTCCTCCATTTGAAAATTCCGATTGATCTCGTGGGCCGCAATAAGGGCAATTAATTATGAGCATATTTATTAATGTGCTACGGCTGCAGCACCGTGTTCGTCGACTAATCTTCCACTTGCAAATCTATCAAGATTAAAAGCACTATTAATTTGATGAGGTTCATTTTTTGCAATGGTATGTGCAAAAACATTTGCACTTCCAGGAGTAGCTTTAAAACCACCTGTTCCCCAACCACAATTAAAAAATAAACCATCAATGTCACATTTACTTATAATAGGACTAGCATCTGGGCATATATCAACAATACCGCCCCATTGACGAAGCATTTTCATTTTGCCAAATACTGGATAAAGCTCGACCATAGCTCTTATAGTATCTTCAATGATATTAAAACCACCTCTTTGAGTGAAAGAATTATAACTGTCGGTTCCTGCTCCAATAACTAATTCACCTTTATCAGATTGACTGACATAAGCATGAACTGCAGATGACATTACCACAGTATCAATAATGGGTTTGATTGGTTCGGAAACAAGTGCCTGAAGTGGCTTACTTTGTAAAGGCAATCTTATACCTGCACTCTCTGCTAAAACACCAGTATGACCTGAAGCTACAACTCCAATTTTATTCGCCCTTAAAAAACCTTTTGAAGTTTCGACACCTTCTATTGTTCCATTTTTAGTCCTTATTTGATGTGCTTCACAATTTTGAATTATATCAACACCCATCTCATCAGCACGCATTGCAAAACCCCATGCTATTGCATCGTGTCTTGCTACACCACCACGAGGTTGGTAAGATGCACCTAACACTGGATATCGAAGATTGTCAGTGTTCATGATAGGAACCTTTTTTTGAATTTCTTCTTTAGATAACCAAAATGAATCAATACCATTTAAATTATTTGCACTCACTCTTCTTTTAATTTCTTTTATATCATGTTCGTTATGGGCTAAATTCATAACCCCTCTTTGACTAAACATCACATTGTAATTTAATTCGCTTGATAGGTTTTCCCATAACTTTAGAGAGTGTTCGTACAAATGAGCACTATCATCCCATAAATAATTTGATCTAATGATAGTGGTGTTTCTACCTGTGTTACCTCCACCAAGCCAACCTTTTTCTATTACGGCAATATTTTTTAATCCATGTTCTTTTGCTAAGTAATATGCAGTTCCTAGTCCATGACCCCCACCACCAATTATTATGACATCATAAAACTCTCTAGGTTCGGGGCTTCTCCACATTTTTGGCCACTCTTTATGGCCAGATAGTGCATTTTTAGCAAGGCTAAATATTGAATATTTTTTTTTCACAACAGCAAATTAGCAAAAAATAAAATAATCAGCTAGTTATTTTCAGGGGCGAATTGTCGTTAATTTTTTTAAAAATTTTAGGAAACTTCCATTGCAAATCGCAGTCTACATTTGGGGCTTGAGCTGAAAAATTTAAGTCGTTTTCACAAATAGTTCTAATTTCAAAGCTTATCCTTGTATTTTCAGACTTTTCTTTTGATGAGCTATGTAAGTGGGCACCTGAAAAACATAAAATTTCTCCTGGTTTTATTGTTACTGGTATTTTCTTAATATTGCTGGGCAAGTCCTCTTTTAATTGTGGAGCAGAGGGATAAGAAAAATCGCCTTTTTTTCTATTTGCTAAATAAATGTTTAAGTCCCAAGTCGAAGTAGTATTTTTAACTGGAACATCAAAATAATCTGGATAAAAAATCATAGTATTTTTTTCCTCTACATTGCTCACTGGTGCCCACCAATTAATTTGTTGATACAAATTTGTGCCCCAAGTATCACGATGAATATTTATTCTAGATGCTTCCCTATAAGGTAAGTTATTTTCTGCTGGTGCTACTCTTACCACAAATCGATCCCAAAAAGTTCCACCTTTATTGTATCCAATTTCATATAAAAAGTTTGAAAATAGTTTTCTAAAATCTTCATGGTTTTTTAATTCTGATACAATATCCTTACTTATATCCTCAGAATTTTTTAAATAGTGTATTTTTTCTATTTCACCATCATAAATATTTTGTATTTTATTTTTAATTTGGGTTATTAAATCATTTGAAGTTTTCGATTTTTGAAATACAAAAACTTTTCCACTAAAAATATCTTTTTTAAATTCTTGAAGATTAGAAATTTTGTCTATTGGTATAAACATTCACTTTATATCACCAACATATACCCCAAGTGCTAAAGCAGTTTCAATCAGAGGATCGGATCTATCTACAACTTTATAAGTAGAAATTCCTTCACTAATTGGAACATCAACAACTTTCCTATCTCTCCAGGCAACCATTCTTCCATATTTTTCTTTTGCTATTAAATCAACAGCATAAACTCCAAAAGCACTTGCTAAAATTCTATCACGTGGAGTAGGGGGCGCACCTCGTTGAACATGCCCCAAAGAAGTAACCCTACACTCTATATCAGTACTTTTCATTATTTCCTCTGAAAGATAATTACCTATACCGCCTAATCTTTTTTGACCATCAGCGTATTCAACAGTATAACTTTTTCCGTTTTCTGTTTTTACTGCCTCTGCTACTACAATCAGCGAATGAACTATTCCTCTATTTTTCATTTCAGTGAGTTTATTGACAATTCCTTTGATAGAGTAATTTAATTCAGGAATTAGGATTACATCTGCTCCACCTGCAATGCCTGCGTTAATAGCTATGTGTCCTGCGTCTCTCCCCATTACTTCTAAAATCATCGTTCTTTGATGACTTGCAGCAGTTGTTTGTAAGTTATCTAGTGCTTGGGTAGCAACATTTACAGCTGTATTAAACCCTATGGAGCTTTCAGTGGCCCCAACATCATTGTCAATTGTTTTAGGTATGGCCACAATATTCAAGTCACCTCTTTTTGCAATTTCAGTTAATATCGACATGCTTCCATCTCCTCCTATAACAATAAGCCCATCAAGATCTAATTCTTTGTAACCATCGATAATGTCTTGTGATCTATCTTTGTATTTACCATCTGGCATGGGAAATTTAAAAGGATTGCCTTTGCTTGTTGTTCCCAAAAATGTCCCACCTTGTCTTAGAAGAGAACCGCTAAAAGTTTGATAGTCTAATGGAACACAAGCCACTGGTCTTTGCATTAATCCAACAGTGCCATCACGAATACCCATAACTTCCATCTGATATGTATTTTTAGCTCGAAAAAATATCGATCTAACTGCCGCGTTTAAACCACCACAGTCACCACCACTAGTAAGAATTCCAATTTTTTTCATTTAAAATTTATCTGAGTCCCACAACCACGCTGCCCCTCTAACACCGCTGGAGTCACCGTGAGTATTCCGTAAGATCTTATTTCTTATCTTATCACTAAATGTGTATTTAGGAAGTAATTTAGGTATATTGTCATAAAGTCTACCAACGTTTGACATACCTCCACCAAAAACTATTACCTCAGGGTCAACGATACCTATCATTACAGATATTAATCTGGCAAAACGATCTTCATATAATTCAAATTCTTTTTTTGCTCTTTCATCCCCATTTGCTTCCAAAGCGACTATTTCTCTTGTTCTTAAACTGGTGCCATATTTCTCGTTAAATAATTTTGTAAAACCTATTCCTGATATAAATTGCTCAGCACATAAGGGTCTTTTGCAATTCCCTACATTACATTGGACATTAGAATTAATTTCCTCCTCAGTAGGATAGGGTAATGGTTGATGTCCCCAATCTCCTGCAATTTGGTTAACGCCCTCTATGACTTTCTTTTCATAAACAAATGATCCGCCAAAACCAGATCCAATAATCACTCCCCAAACTGATTTATAATTTGCCCCAGAGCCATCGATAGCTTCAGATAATGCAAAACAGTTAGCATCATTCATGATACGAATTTCTCTATTTAATCTTTTTTCTAAGTCTTTATGAAATGGTTTGTCATTAATCCATATACAATTAGCGTTGTTTACTAAGCCAGTTTCAAATGAAGAAAATCCTGGTATGCAAACCCCTACAGAATTTTGTTGATCTGTAAATTTATCAAATTCTGAAACTAAAGATTTTACGGTATTTAAACCACTTTCATAATTTTTTTCATAAGTAGATCTTTTTCTCAGAATTTCTTTACCATTTGAGTCTATTAAAATACCCTCAATTTTGGTACCACCATAATCAATGCCAATTTTGAAATCACTCATTTTTAAATAGATACCATAAGTTATAAAATATATGTATGAAATCTTTTAAATATATGTATGGATTGAAGTCAAATAGGTTTAAATTTTTTTTATGAATAAAAAAATAATTAACTGGGGCATATTAAGCACTGCTAAAATTGGTTGGGAGCACGTTATACCTGCAATAAAAAAATCTAAAAATAGTCAGGTTATAGCTCTCGCTAGTAGAAATTTATCCAGAGCAACGGCTTTAACAAAAAAATTTAAAATACCAAAAAGCTATGGTTCTTATAAAAAGTTATATGAAGATAAAGATGTAGATGTAATTTATAACCCTCTTCCTAACCACTTACATATAAAATCAAGTATTGAGGCCTGTAAAAATAAAAAAAATCTCCTATTAGAGAAACCATTATCTTTAAAATCAAAAGATATAGATCCATTAATAAAAATTGCCTCACAAAATAAAGTTATTGTTAAAGAAGCATTTATGGTCAGGCATCATCCTCAATGGCGATGGATTAAAGAATATATAAAATTAGGTAAGATCGGATCAATATCAAGTATATCAACAGTGTTTTCATACAATAATAAAAATCCAAAAAATATCAGAAATATCAAAAAATTTGGTGGAGGGGCCATCTATGACATTGGATGTTATCCGACTGTCATATCAAGATTTCTATTAGATAAAGAACCAAAAAGAGTTATTGCAACTTCTAAAAATGATAAAAAATTTAAAACAGATATTTTATCATCCACATTGTTAGATTTCGGAGATACTTTCTCAACCTTTACAGTTGCTACACAAAGCACATATTCACAACAAGTAGTAATTCTTGGCACAAAAAAAACAGTTGTTATTGAAAATCCTTTCAATGCAATTGCGAATAAACCAACTACAGTTGTTATCTACAATGGAAAATCAATCTATCGAAAAGACAATACAATAAAAGTATTTCCAGCGGCTGATCAATATGAGCATCAAGTTACAAAATTTTCTAATGAGTTAATTTATAAAACTAAAATAGATTACGGATTATTAGATGCAAAAAAAAATATGAAAGTATTAGATGCAATTTTTATGTCTATTAAGAAAAAAAAGTGGATTAAAATTTAATTTATTAGTGAGATAATAAAAAATTTAAATTAATCAATGGGCACTAGAAGGAGCCCATATATTTATATCACCCTCTTTTGCCGCTTTATTTACTTCTTTTATTTCTTTTTTTGAAAATTTTAAATTATCAAGTGCAGCTAAGTTTTCTTTAAGCTGTTTTACGGTTCTAGCTCCAATTAAAGCAGAAGTTATTGCACGATTATTTAATACCCATGCTATAGCCATTTGGGATAGAGATTGATTTCTTCTTTTTGCAATTTTATTGAGTTCATTAATAATTTTAGTATTTTTTTTCGTTATTAAATCTTTGCTGAAAGAGCTATTTTCATTAACCCTTGAAACTTTGGGAATTCCTTTCAAATATTTATCAGATAAAAAACCTTGGGCTAGTGGAGAAAAGGCGATACAACCAACCCCTTTTTTTATTAGAGTTCTTGTTAAATCTTTTTCAATCCATCTATTGATTAATGAATAAGAAGGTTGATGAATTAATAATTTGATTCCTTTGCTCTTTAAAATTGAAATCATTTTATTTGTCTTGTTGGAGGAGTAAGAAGAGACACCAATATACAGGGCCTTACCAGCTTTATAGATACTTTCTAAAGCATCAGCTGTTTCCTCAAGAGGTGTATTTGGATCAAAACGATGAGAATAAAATATATCTACATAATCCAATTTCATCCTCTTTAAACTTTGATCGCAACTAGCAACTACATGTTTTTTTGAACCCCATTCACCATAGGGTCCATCCCACATATCGTAACCGGCTTTAGACGATATAATTAACTCATCACGGTATTTTCCAAGATCACTTTTCATGACTTTTCCAAAATTAGACTCAGCACTGCCATAAGGTGGTCCATAATTATTTGCTAAATCAAAATGAGTAATTCCTGCATCAAAAGACTCAAAAAGAATTTTTTTAGACTCTGAAGCCATTCCATTGCCACCAAAGTTATGCCATAACCCTATTGACAAGACAGGTAGTTTTAAACCACTATCACCACAGTTTCTATAATGCATTTTTTGATAGCGATTTTTGTCTGAAATATATGGCATTTTTAAAGTAATTCCTCTTTGTATGGCATTGAATTTGCTGCTCCCTCCCTTGTAACAGAAACACCTGCCACAAGATTAGCAAACTCAATAGCCTCTTTGTAGTTTTTATTTTGTGAGATTGCCACACTCAGAGCCCCATTAAAAGCATCTCCTGCACCTGTTGTGTCAACTACTGGTTTTTTTAGATTTGAAGCAGGTACTATAAAATCCTCTTTATTGTTTTTAAAATAACAACCATTTTCTCCAAGTGTAATAATTATATTCTTTATCCCTTTATCTAAAAAAAAATTTCCTGCTTTTTTACAGTCTTCCACATTTTTAATTGATTGGCCGTAATAAAAACTTGCTTCCGTTTCATTGGGGGTAAAAAAATCAAAATATTGAAAGTTATCATCAGTTATTTCACTGGCGGGTGCTGGATTTAGAATTGTTGTACAATTAAAATTTTTCGCTTTTTTTAGAGCATAGAGTGTTACCTTTTTTGGTGTCTCTAACTGAGTTAAAAAAACATCAGAAGACTCAATTATATTTAACTTTGAGTCGATTAACTTTTCATCGATTGTACCAGCAGCTCCTGGAACAACATTTATTGCATTTTGCCCAGTTTTTTCATTAATCAATATACCCGCAGCCCCAGTTGATTCATTTTCAGAGATAACCAAACCATCAAAATTTATTTTATCTCTCTCGTATAAAGAGATTGCAAGATCGGCATAGTTATCTTTACCTACTTTACTTATAAATGATACATTACCTCCAGCTCTTGCTGCTGCTATTGCTTGGTTAGACCCTTTACCACCTGGTCCGATGATGTATTTTTTTCCTAATATGGTTTGACCTGGTACTGGAATATCATTTGCAAAAAAACACAGATCTGCAACGAATATCCCAAATACACAAATACTCACTTATCTAGTACCCAAACAGTACCATCAGGTTTAACAACTCCTTTAGTTAAGATAAAGCATCCAAATGGTCTGGTTTCGTTTGTTGTTATTATGGCAAATGCCTTTTTGGCCTCATCATAAAATTTAAACCTTTCAATAGATGAAATTTTCCAATGCTCTCCTGAGATTTTCTTAGTTATGTCAATTATTTCTTGATGAACTTCATTTAATTGATCTGGATTTCCATCAATTTCCATCCTTTGAATAGGAGAGTCGACAAAGCTATCTAGAGGAAATACGGAGAGTATAGCCTCGGCAGCTCTTGCAGCATTTACACCATCAATACGATGAACTCTGGAGTTCATCGAATAGGCGGGAAAATTTGAGTCACATAAAATTAATTTATCTCCATGTCCCATCGCTCTTAAAGTATGCAAAACCTCTGGACTAAGAATAGGATCAATTTTAATAAGCATATAACATAGAACTAAATTAATTCGTTAAATTCAACTTAATTAATTAATCTTTACTGGTTTGGATCTTAGTTTTCCGACAGTCTCTAGCTCTGCTTTTCTACATAACTTTGGAGGGAGGCCTTTATTTATTAGTTTTAAATCTTCAAACACTATTTCGCCCATTTCATAAAAGACTGACTCTAGAGCTCCCGCTCTGTGTGCTGAGAAAAGAATATTTTTAGATTTACGTATGGGATCATTTTTTTTTACTGGCTCCTCAGGAAATACATCTGTTGCAACTTTTATTTTTCTTTTTTTTGAAATTATTAGTAGGTCTTTAAAATTCACTACATTAGCCCTACTTAGAATTAGTAAACAAGAATTTTGTTTCATCAGATTCAGTAGCTTTTTATCAATCATATGTTTGTTTTTTGTTGTGATAGAACTAAGAACATATATCACATCTGATTTTTTAAATATTTCACTAAGAGAATTAATTTTACAATTATTATCCTCAAGCAACTTGCTTGGAAGCCAAGGGTCGTATGCAAGAAAATTATTTGTGAAAGGCTCTAACAAGGGTTTTAACTTTTTGGCCAGATCTCCAAAACCAATAAAACTGACAGTGTTATTCTGTAATAAACTAGAATTCATATTACTTTCCAATCCATATTTTTCTTTATTATTAATAAAATCTATATGTGATTGATGAATTTCCCTCTTGAGAGATAAAGTAAAACCAACTGCAATTTCAGCAACTGTTTGAGCAAAAACAGGAGCAGTGGAGAGAACATAGATACCATTTCTAAAACAATAATCATAATCCATATTGTCCATGAAGTTGCTCTCAACATTGAATATAGCTTTAAGTTTTGCTGCCTTTTTTAAAATTGAATTTGGAAGGTCAGGTTGTCCAATTATAAAATCTGCTTTTGATATATTGTTTTGATAAAAATTATTTTTATTTTTTATTGGAGCGTTAATAAGTTTGAAATTTTTTTTTAAATAAACAAGCTTATCTTTAGAGAAAATAAGATCCATTTGTCTTGGAAAAGGATCAACAATTATTGTTTTCATTACTTGATTATATCAATTATTTATTTTTTTGATAATCTAAGTTGAAATGAAAAGATCTGAAATAAATGCTGCAATATCTGAAGCTAAAGATATGATCGATAGATATTCGTGGGTTCTACCTAAATGGGGCTATTGGTCTAAAGAAGAGTATAACAATAATCCTAACTTAAAAAATTATTTAAAAAATCATCAAATGGGCTGGGATGTTACTGACTTTGGTAAAGGCGAATTTGAAAAAAAAGGTATCACCTTGTTTTGTATAAGGAATGGAATACAGGGTAATAACGATGACAAACCTTATGCAGAAAAGTTATTATTTATGAGAGAGGGTCAAGAAATTCCTTTTCATAGCCATAAGGTAAAACTAGAAGATATAATTAATCGGGGAGGCGGGGAATTAGTAATTGAATTTTTAGAAGTCGACTCAAATCAAATTGAATTAAACTCTAAAATTGATGTTCTTGTTGATGGTGAAATAGTTTCCGTTGCACCAAGAGAACCCTTAATTTTAAAAAGAGGTCAGAGCGTCACTGTTGAAAGAAACATATATCATAAATTTTACTCAGCTGAGGGTTCAGGAATGGTTATGGCAGGAGAGGTTTCTCAAGTCAACGATGATAATAAAGATAACTATTTTTTAGAAAGTGTAGGAAGGTTTACTGAAATTGAAGAAGATGAAGTTGCGATACATCCTCTGTGGAATGAAATATAATGCAAAGAGGTATAATTGGCCTTGGAATGTGGTGTGTAGATACCACGTACAAAATAGATAATTTACCTGAGAGAGGTAAATTAGAACCAATTTCGAATACTTTTCAATGCGTAGGTGGAGGTCCATCAAATGTTTTAACAGATTTAAATTCTTTAGGATTTAAACATCCAATGTACGCAATGGGATCAATTGGACTTGATACAGATGCATCAATTATAAAAAAACATTGTAGAGAAAATAAAATAGAGACTAAATATTTAATTGTATCAAAGCAAATTTCTACTTCTCATACCGTTTGTATGTTTGAAAAACAAAAAGAAAGAACTTTTTTATATTATCCAGGGGCAAACAGCTTACTTGATAAAAAACATTTTAAAATTAACCAATTAAAAATTTCACCTAAAGTTCTTTATGTCGGATATATTACACTATTAGGTAAATTGGATAAATTTGATGTTGACAAAAAAACTCGTTTATCAAAAGTTTTAAAAAAAGCTAAAAGTAAAAATGTGATAACAGTTTTAGATTTAGTTTCAAATAAGCACCCTAAATATAAAAATATTATTGAAAGCTCATTGCCATTCACCGATTATTTGCTTTTGAATGAAATTGAAGCAGAGATACTATTTAATAAAAAAATTTACGACTTCAATAAAAAACTTAATCAAAAAATCTTAATCAAGTTAATCAGTAAAGTTTTCAAAAAGGGTATTATTAGAGGAATTGTTATTCATAGTCCAATTGAGTCGCTCTATTTTGATAGATCAAAAAAAATTTACACTAAATCAAAGGTTTTACCAAAAAGCAGGGTAATAAATTCAGTTGGAGCTGGAGATGCTTTTTGTGCAGCGTTTATATTTGGAATACATGAAAATTGGGACATAAAAAAAACTCTCAAAAAGGCTCATGCAGCTGGGACATCTATGATGAAAGTTAATGCCTCTTCTGGAAATTTACCCAATATATCTAAATTATAATTTTAAAACTTTTTCAGTTATCTCAAGGTCTTTTAAAAGTTTCCTGTCGGGTATGACTTTATTTTTCTTTAATTCAGAATGGTAAAGTTTTACAGCATCCTTAGGTTTAATGTTATTTTCAACAACTTCTCTCATAATTTTTACTAACAAGATAGGATCTTCAGCTAAGTTAATTTTTCTCCCAAATAAAGCTACTTTTGCACCATATTGACTGGCTTTTTTAATTAATTCAAAACAATCTCTTGTCGTGCCCTTGCTACCCCCAAGAATACCAACAATAAGATTTTCAGGATCGAAGCTGGCTAGTTCCTCCATTGCTTTTGGACCATTGTAAGCTATTTTCAAAAAAAGAGGTCTCTCATCTTTAGTCTGCCCAGCTATTGCTTTTATAATGCAATCGTTAATGTAATCACCCATTTGTCTTATGTTCATATTTAGATCAATCGGGGAATTAAATACTTCTAAAAAATGTTTAAATTTATATTTAGAAGCCTCAATTCTATATTCTTTGTAGGCATTTAACATTGCAAGGTCATAGTCAACATTATTTGAAAATGTTATAGAAAATAAACCAAGGTTAACTAATTTACTTACTTTGTTCATTTGAGCAGACCGAAAAGGTCTGGGGTTAGTTTTTCTATAATTTCCATTTCTCATCAGCCAGATATCAGTCGTATCATTTATTCTAATAGCAGGTGTAATACTCGAATTTTTAAATAAATTTCTTTTTACAAGTTCTTCACCAACTGATGCAGACATCAGCATAATATCTACTAAACTAGATTTAGTCATCGATATCATTGCATTTTTGTAATCTACTAGGTTTTTATATCCTTTTAGTACTTTTCCATTTTCATTTCTTTTTGATCCAGGTGTTGTGATGCCCATTGCTAGATCGCCATCTTTAGCATCTGCTATAATGAAGTCTCTTGGAGAATATTTATTATTTTTTATTTTAAGAATTTTTTTATCTAAAGACTTATTCATGATTTGATTATACTCAATTCTAAAAATAGAAAATAGTTTTATTCTCTATATAATATAAAAATGTATTTAGGTATTGATCTTGGTACTTCTTCGATGAAGTGTTTGATACTTGGAGAAGAACAAGAAATTTTGTTGAGTGTTATTAGTGAAGATATACCACTGTCCACGCCTCAAAATGGCTGGTCAGAACAAGATCCATCATTTTGGATAAAAGCGTTAGATCAGTGTATCAAACAAATTGTTTCAAAATTTGATTTATCGCAGATCAAAGCTGTATCTTTTTCCGGACATATGCATGGTGCAACTTGTATTGATAAAAATTATAAGGTCATAAGGCCATGTATACTTTGGAATGATACACGTAGTTTTAAGCAGTGCAGCCAAATTATGTCTGACGAAACTGTTATGGATATAGCTGGAAATATAGCGATGCCTGGTTTTACATCTCCAAAAATCTTATGGATGAAAGAACACGAAAGTGAAAATTTTAAATCAATTGCAAAGGTTTTATTGCCGAAAGACTATTTAAGGTTTTATTTAACGGGAGAGTTTTTTAGTGATTTGTCAGACGCAGCAGGCACTTATTGGTTAGATGTTAAAAATAGAACTTGGTCTAATAAACTTTTAGACATTGGCTCAATGGATATCTCGCAAATGCCTAAAACTTGTGAGGGGACCGATCAAACAGGTGTAATTAAAAAAGATATTGCAGAAAAATATGGCTTTAATAACTCTTGCAAAGTATTTGGTGGAGCAGGAGATAATGCTGCAGCCGCTGTTGGATTAGGGCTTTACCAAGAGGGAAATGCTTCATTATCTTTGGGTACTTCTGGTGTAATTTTTGGTTCAACAAAAAATTTTTTAAAAAATTATGATGATGCAATACATTCCTTTTGCCATTGCTTACCAGAAACATGGCATCTTATGTCAGTGATGCTCTCTTGTACCTCAAATGTTAATTGGTTTATAAATAATTTTAATTCATCAATTGATGAGATTAATAAAGTGTTAAGTTCTGTTTTAAATAATTTTTCTGATATAAATAGATACCCTTACTATCTTCCTTATCTCACAGGTGAGAGAACCCCAATTAATGACCCTCATATAAGAGCAAGTTTTCACGAAATGAGTATTGACACTAATCGAGATACATTAATCTATAGTTTAATAGAGGGTATTTCTTTCGGTTTGTATGATAATTATTCTTCCTTAGTTAAGACAGGTATAAAGTTAGATAACATCTTTGTAATAGGAGGTGGTTCTAAAAATGATAGCTGGATACAAATACTTGCTTCATTGATGGAGAGAGATTTATCTATAACAGATGCATCAGATACAATGGCTGCTTTTGGGGCTGCTAGAATAGCATTTCTTGGGTACAATAATTTAAAACCAAGAGAAGCCCTTAGTCTTCCAAAAGTCAAAAAAATTATAGGTAAGAATGAAATTCAAACGGATATCTTAAAAGACAGATTTTTAAGGTGGAAAAGCTTTTATTTAGGAAAAAATGTCTAGTAACCAAAGAATAGAATTCCCTGAATTAGTAAACAAAATACTAGAAAATGTTATTAAAATTAATCAAAGTCGTTATTTTATTGCAATTTCAGGAGCGCCAGCATCTGGAAAAAGCACAATATCTGAAAAATTAAAGTCTGAACTAATATCAAAAAACCACAAATCAAGTGTTCTTCAAATGGATGGTTTCCATCTAGATAATAATATTCTTGAGAAAAAAAAATTGATTGAGAGAAAAGGGGCACCAGAAACATTTGATGTACTAGGTTTATTAAATTGTTTAATAAGATTAAAAAACGAGGGTGAAGTAATTGTTCCTATCTTTGATAGATCACTAGAGCTATCAAGATCATCTGCATTAGTCATATCTGAGAATACAAAAATTATAATAGTAGAGGGTAATTATTTATTGCTTGATCAAGAACCATGGAGAAAAATTCATAATTTTTTTGACACAACTATAATGATCGATTGTAATAAAGATATTTTAGAAAAAAGATTAATTGCAAGATGGGAGAGTTATGGGCTATCTAATGATCAAATAAAAAATAAAGTTTATAAAAATGATCTTCCAAATGGATTAAATGTTATTAGTAAAAGTATTTCTGCTGAATTTAATCTAATAAATTAATCTTGAGGTGGTTGCTTAGCACCTGTCATATATGCGACAGCATCAGACATTTCATGTTTCTTTGGGTCAATTACACATAATCGGGTTCCAAGTCTATGAATATGTATTCTATCAGCTACTTCAAAAACATGAGGCATGTTATGAGAAATTAATATGATGGGAATTCCTCTAGACCTCACCTCACCGATTAATTCTAAAACTCTTCTACTTTCTTTGACACCTAGAGCGGCAGTAGGCTCATCCATAATAACGACTTTAGTTCCAAATGATGTTGCTCTTGCAACCGCAACACCTTGCCGTTGACCTCCAGACAATGTTTCAACTAATTGATTTATATTTTGTATGGTTAATAGACCAAGATCAGACAGTCGTTTTCTAGCTTCATCTGCCATTGCTTTTTTATCTAAAAATTTTAAAAAACTACCCATAAAGCCTTTTTGTCTAATTTCTCTTCCTAAAAACATATTATCAGTGATTGATAAAGCAGGTGAAAGTGCAAGGTTCTGATAAACAGTTTCGATACCTAATTTTCTTGCTTCTATAGGCGATGTAAAAGTAACTTTATTTCCATCAAGCAATATTTCACCACTATCAGGTATAACAGCACCACATAACACCTTAATTAGTGTAGATTTTCCAGCACCATTGTCTCCAATTACTCCCAAAACCTCACCTGGATAAAGCTCTAAATCAGCACTATCGAGTGCAACAACTTTACCGTATTTTTTTGACAACTTCTTTGCTACTAGCACTGGCTGCATTATGCTGAGACCTTTCTTATCCATTGATCTATTCCAACAGCTACTATAATCAGACAACCTAAAGCAAATCTTTGCCACAATACATCAAGACCTGCTATGGACAGACCTGAGCTAAATACACCCACAATCAAAGCTCCAAATAAAGAGCCAATTATAGTGCCCCTTCCACCAAAAAGAGATGTCCCACCTATCACAACAGCTGTGATGGAGTCCAAGTTACCCTCATAAAAAGATGTTGGAGACACTGAACCAA
>CACIBB010000010.1:0-40459 GCA_902584795.1 uncultured Alphaproteobacteria bacterium | reverse complement strand
GGGTTTTTACCAAAAATTTTATATAAGTTTTTAATTTGAATTTTTATTTCAGACATATTTTAATTTTAAAGATATTTTATTATTTATATAAATACTCAGCCTTCCAAGAATTGATTATTTAAACATTTGAAACATAATCATGCAATTTAATTTTAAGTATATAAATAGTTACTTTTTTGTAACGGCATATGGCGCAAAAGTATTATCTGTTTTTTTGGATTTAGATTGAATATTTTTGGCAGGTATTCCAACCATTATTCCTCCTTTTGGGACATCTTTAGTTACAACAGCATTAGATCCAATTCGAGCACAACTTTTGATAATTATTGGTCCTAATATCTGTGCCCCAGAGCCAACAATCACATCGTCTTCAAGAGTGGGATGACGTTTCACACCAACTTGTTCTGATGATTTAATAGCAGGCATGATTCCTCCCAATGTGACACCGTGATAGATAGTTACATTATCTCCTATTTCAGCAGTTTCTCCAATAACAACTCCCATTCCATGATCAATAAAAAAATTTTTTCCAATTTTTGCTGCAGGATGAATTTCAATACCAGTTAAAAATCTTGATAATTGAGAGATCATTCTTCCTAATAATTTCAAATTTAGTGACCAGATAAAATTTGCTATACGATGTAAGAAAACAGCTTTCACACCAGGATAAGTTAATATCACTAATAACAATGAAGTTGCAGCGGGATCTCTTGCCTTTACTGACTCAAAATACTTCATTAAATTTTCAAACATTAATATACAGATAAGACTTATCCACCTAAGATCAAGCTTTTATTGAATAATTATGTAAATGATTGAAATTAATTGTTAGATTAATTGTGGATGTTCACCATTGAAAAACCTAAAGAAATTCACCTGAATAGTTGGAAAGAAATCATTAATGAAAGTGCATCATCAAATTCTTTTCAGTTTGAAGAGGTAAATTTCAGCTTATTTTGGACATGCATATTTCAAGATGATTATTTTGCTTTTGCTGCAAAAAACCAGAATAAATTTATGGGAATTGTTGTAGCTAAAATCAACGAAACTTATTACGAGAAGAATATAGTATTAGACGTTTTGTATGTTCTACAAGATTTTAGAAAAATTGGTGTTGCTAGAGCATTAATGAACAAAATTGAAGAAATAGCAAAAGAAAAAAAACTTGATCTGATAATCAAAGGTGTAGAAAAAAGTAACTTACTCGCTCAGAAACTTTTTAAAAATTATGCTGTTGTCAACAGAACAAGATATTTAAAAAAGCATAATTGATTTTAATAAATAATTATTATATTTAAATATTATGGTAGATCCGAATAAAAACGGCGAAAACTACGATAAGAACAATAGATGGGTGTGGATTATCATTGTTTTAATTACTCTGAGTTCTATCTATGTGATGTCTAAAATATTTATTCAGACACCTTGGCAGTATCTGTCGTAGACTTAAGTTTTCTCTCAAATTCTCTTAATCTTTTGTAAACACTTGCAAGCTCAATAATTGTTGGCCATGATTTTAACAAGTACTGCATTGATCCCTCAACCCTGCCAAAAGCACGAATAATTTGTTGCATAACACCAAGGGTAATAATACCTGCAACAATTGCAGGAGCTAAAAATACATAAGCACTTAAAACATTAGCCTGCAAATAAGCAATTCTTCCAATATTAAAGTACAAGTATCGAATATATGACAGAAAATGAATTTTTCTTACATCATCAAATAATTCCTCTATCGTTTTTGGACGAATAGTTTCGTCATCTTCGGCAATAACTAAAACTTTTCTGTAAGCTGCTTCTTGTTTTTGTAAATCATATTCTACACCAACAAGTCTGAGAATTATTCCAAGAAGTATTAAAAAAACTGTTCCACCAACTGACCAAATTAATGCACCAACAACTAAACCATACTCCCAATCGCCAAAAAAGAATATTGGAATACCAGCACTAAGCCCTAATAAGATTGGAAGGAATTGTACAATTATCATCACCGACTCAATTAAGCTTGTTCCAAGACCCTCCATAATTCTACCAAACTTAATGGTGTCCTCTTGAACTCTTTGAGCAGCACCTTCGATTGTACGGGCATAGTTATAAACACTGTGATACCACTCGACCATAGCGGTTCTCCATCTAAATAAGAAATGTGCAGTGAAAAAACTTACCAAAACTGCAATAGCAACATATATACCTGCAAGAGTTATAAAAGATAGTAAGCCTGCCCAATATTCTTCAATTGTAATAGAATTTGGCTCAGCAAGAGCTTTTTGAATCATATCATAGAAAGTACCGAACCACTCATTGATCCTGACATCAATTTCTACTTGCACCCAAAGACTACCTAATATGGCAGCTGACCCTGCCCATGCCCATAGAAACCATTTTCTTGAGTTAAAAAATCTAAACATTTTATTTTTGCAACAATAATTGAAAAATTAAAGTTTTTGAAGACCTAAAAGTGCTACAATACGCTTAATTTATTTAAATCCTCCTATGCCTATATTATTTACATGCCAAGCATTAAAGACATTAAAAAAATTAAGCTTAATGATGAATATATATTTTTTGGTCCTGAGTCTATAGTAAGTGAAATTGCAGATAGTATGGATAAAAAAAATATAGGGGCTGTTCCAATACTGAATGAACAAAAAACATTACTTGGTGTTGTTTCAGAAAGAGACATAGTCAGAAAATGTGTCAAAGACGGTAGAGATCCAGATTTGGTCACAGCATCAGATATTATGACATCAGAAATTATAACTGTGGACTTAAAAACCTCCTCAGAAATTGCAATTAAAATTATGGGTGAAAATAACATAAGACATTTACCAGTAGTAGATGATCAAAATAAATTAATAAATTTTATTTCTCATAGAGACCTTATAAGCTCTGTTAGAGATAGCACAAAACTAAATATAATTTTAATTACATTTATATGTATGATTATTCCGATAGTATTTTTAGTTAAGTCATTTGGCTGGATATGAAAACTAAAGGCATTCTTCTTGCTGCTGGTAAGGGTACAAGATTAATGCCCGCAACAATACCTGCCTCAAAACCTTTGCTACCTCTTTACGACAAACCCATGATTTATTATCCACTCGAGACTCTAGTGAGATTAGGAATTAAAGATATATTATTTATTGTTCAAGAGGACGACCTTTCAATATTCAAAAAAACATTTGGAACAGGATCAGAGGTTGGTCTTAATTTTTCATATGAAATACAAAAAATTCAAAGGGGGATAGCAGATGCTTACTTTATCGCTGAAAAATATTTAGACTGCAGCCCATCAGTATTAGCATTAAGTGATAATGTTTTTCTTGGAAAAAATTATTTTGACTATGCAAATTCTGCTCTTCTTAAGATGCAAGAGAACGGCGGAAGTGTATTTGGATTGCCAGTTCCAGATCCAGAAAAATTTGGTGTTATTGAATTAGATAACAATAAAAATATTGTTGGCATTGAGGAAAAACCATCAATGCCTAAAAGTAATTTGATTATTCCTGGTTTATATTTTTTTGACTCCGAAGCTTCAAAATTTGCAAAAACACTCAAACCATCAGACAGAGGCGAATTAGAAATAACTGATTTAATTAAAATATATTTATATGAAAAAAAACTTGCTTTAGAAATTTTAGATGACTCAATTGTTTGGCATGATACTGGAAATGCAAAGGCTCTTCTAGAGGCAGCACAAAAAGTAAAATTATATGAACAAAATAACGATGTAAAAATTGGCTCTTATGAAATAGCTTCGTACGAACAAGGCTTTATAAACAAAAGTAATTTAAATGATATTGCAGAAAAATTAATCAAGTCTGATTATGGACAATATATCAAAGAATATCTAACTCGAAATTAATCTTAATTCCATTTTGCAGATTCATTATTTAAAAATGTTATAACTTTTTGTTTAAACTGAATTTTTTCATCCTCATCTATAATCATTTTATCTAGGTCGGTCTCTAAACTAGAGAGAATTTTATTTTTAGAATTCCATTTAGATTTGTCATCATCATTAAAACGCTCTTTAATTTCAAATTCATAATTTCTTTTGTCATTTTCAGGCAGAGTGTGGGGGGCTATTTCATATAAAATTCGTACAGCTATTTCTTTATATCGGTCATCTTTGAATTGTTTTGCAATTTCATATTTCTTATCGTTAGGTGCGATATGAAAATCAATCATTAATTTCTTATCTTGATGCGATGGGAAACTCTCAAATATTCTATCTTCAACATTGAATGGTTCAGGCCATTCTTTTTGATTTGATAAATGAAGTTTAATAAGACGTGAACAAAATTCTTCATTTTTTTTAATAAAATTTGCTCTTTTTCTTAGTTCATCTACTCCTATTTCTGCATATTTATTATCTTTGAATGAATAACTTTCATTTAAAAGTGTTTTCGACTTTGACCCATCAAAAACTTCACAAATTTTTTTAGCCCCATCATTCATTTTCTTAATTAAATCTTTATCTTCTAATTCTAAGATTGTAACAGGATCAAAAAGCAAATTATAAACTAAATAGTGATGATTTCTTGATGGAATGCCTCCAATTAAAGTTTGAGCTTTGATTGTGGGTCTTCTTCCCCAAAAGGTCGTGTTTGTAAAAACTAAATTTTCTAGCATGAATCTCTTAGGAGTATCTCTATGTCTAAATTCATATGCAGAGTTCCAAATCTTTGGACACCTTATATTTAATATCTTATTAAGTTCCAATGTGATTAAGCTATCAAAAACAGCATCATGAGGGCCTGCATCATAGTTTATTGAAATATTATTGAGTTTTGAAATTTCATCTAATTTAAGTATTGGATACCCTTGATCGTCAGTATTAAATTTAATATGTTCAGGGCTATAAACTGAAACTAACCTTAATATATCAAAAACATCCATACGCACATTATTATTAGTCACAGTCATATAAATTTCAGGTAATAAGTTTTGATAAAGTGCCTGTCGTAAAAAGGGTTCATCAAAATTTATATTATTGAAACCTACAAAAATAGCTGATGAGGATGACCATTGCTGAAATGTTTCATACAATTGAGCACTAGCTTCATAATAATTTGGATAATTATTTTGTATTAAACTAGTTGGATCTACCCCAGTTGTTATTAAAGCACCTGGCTCGAACCATTTTCCCTCTCTTAACTTACTATGTATTTCTAATTTGTCTTTAACTTCAAATTTGTTATTAGTTAACACAGCACCAACTTGTGTTATTTGATTGAATTTATCATTACGACCTGTTGTTTCGAGATCCCAGAAAATATAATGATCGCTCATATTAAAAAATTATATCAATTAAATATTATAATAAAGTTTAAGTTTTATTTGTTATTTTGAGAGATTATAAAAACTAGCCCCGGAGGAATAAGTAAGGATAGGAATAAGGATGGAGCTAGTTTTAGGTTGGTGTTTTATACTAATTTTTTTTCTAAAGTCAAACTGCAGATAACAGAACTTAGCTGTGCAAAATCTGCACAGCTAAATGTATTGAATTTATTGATTTTTAAATAACTTTTTAATTTTTTTGTAATAAATCAATGAACATTTGGCATCACAAAAAAATACTTTTTTTGGAATATTATAAAACTTAGGATCAGCCCAATATAAAGGCTCCTCAATTTTTTTTTTACATACTTCACAACTATGATTCATTTAATTATCTTAAAAATTTAACTCTACTATTCTACTTTCTTCTATCGGCTCAGGGTCAAAGTATGGAACTGACCCATAAAGTCTGTTATCTAAACCCAGTATTTCATCATAATATCTCATCATAATCTTATTAGGGCTGGCGTGTGGTGCAATTTCTTTTAAGTTTTCAATTATAAGCTCAATATTTTCAGGGGAGTATTTTGCTGCTATGCCTAAACTTGTTGCAGTAGACCGACTTATACCCATATGACAATGGACTAAAATAGGTTTTGTTTTATCCCAATCATCTGTGAAATCTAATAATTCTTGAGTATGATGTTTCTCAGGTAATATAAATCCCTCTCTTGGCTCAGAAATATCATCAATTAACATTTTCAAGTGTCTATTTTTATCCATACCTGATGGGGTTTCAGGCTCAAAATTTTTATTGATAATGGTAAGCATTTTATCTGGGCTAAATTTATCAACACACTCTTGGATATCTGCCAATCCACAAATAATTATTTTTTTTTGCATAAGATCTTCAATTAATATATAGCTTAAACAATCGTTAAGAAACAATATTTATTTCATGGTATCTCAATTAGATAGTCTTAAAAAATTTTCATCAGTTGTTGCAGACACGGGAGATATTGACAGTATTCAAAAATTTAACCCGGATGACTGTACCACCAATCCATCTTTAATATTTAAAGCTGTTCAATCAAACAAATACAAAAAACTAGTTGATGAAGTAATTAGTAATTCAAAAAGTAGAAAATTTTCTCAAACTGGGGATCAAGTTAATTATATTGCTGATCAACTAACTATTGCCTTTGGTATAGAATTAACCAAAATCGTGCCAGGATATGTTTCAACCGAGGTCGACTCTGATTTATCATTTAATACTGAGGCTACTGTTGAAAAGGCAAAGCAAATAATCAATAGCTATGAGCAATCAGGCGTCCCCAAGAATAGAATATTAATTAAAATTGCAGGCACATGGGAAGGAATACAAGCAGTAAAAAAATTAGAGGCAGAGGGAATATCTTGTAATTGCACACTCATTTTTTCTTTAACTCAAGCAATAGCTTGTGCTGAAGCAGGAGCATTTTTAATTTCACCATTTGTGGGAAGGATACTTGATTGGTTTAAATCAAATACACAAAAAGATTATGATTCATCAAATGACCCAGGTGTTGAGAGCGTAGAGAAGATTTTTAATTATTTTAAAAAATTTAATTATAACACTATTGTTATGGCAGCATCATTTAGAAATAAGGATGAAATAATTAATTTAGCTGGATGTGATAAATTAACTATCAGCCCAACTCTTTTAGAGGAGTTAAGCCAAAACGATGATGAAATTAAACTTAAATTATCAAAAGAAAACTCATCTTCATTAGATATTGAGAGAATTAATGTGAATGAGAGCTCATTTCGATGGCATTTAAATGAAAATCAGATGGCATCTTTCAAATTAGCTGAGGGTATTAGATTATTTAATAAGGATTTATTGAAATTAAAAGAAATGATTAGAGACCAATTATAATTATTGCACAAATCACTTCAAAATTATAAATAATTAATATGGAAAATAAAAATATAACAATTTTAAGTCAGTATGCTCAAAGTAATTTATCCAAAATAGTATTTTCTCTTTTGGGAATTATTCTCTTATCAGTTTCTAGTAAAATTAGTATTCCTTTCTATCCTGTGCCAATGACATTACAAACCTTTGTTGTATATTTTATTGCTGCCTCAATGGGTATGGTTGGGTTTTATGCAACTGTTTCATACGTTATTCTTGGACTTATTGGTCTTCCCATCTTTGCTGCTGGTGGAGGTTTTGGTTATGTCATGTCTCCAACATTTGGATTTCTTTATGGAATGATTTTAGCTTCACTTCTAATAGCATATTTTTCAAAAAACCTTTTCAATAAAAATTTAATAAAAATTATTTTATCTATTTTTATAGGCGCGTTAATTATTTTTGTTTGTGGTATTGCACATTTATCAAGCTTCATAGGTCTAGAGAAATCTATAAACGCAGGCTTATACCCATTCATTTACAGTGAACTTTTAAAGATAGCACTTGCTATTTCTTTAACGTATTTGCTAATTAAAAAAAATTAATCTGGTATAAAGTTTAAAGCTATACCGTTATTACAGTATCTTAAACCTGTAGGTTCTGGACCATCTTTGAAGACGTGTCCGTGATGCCCACCACATTTAGCACAGTGATATTCTTTTCGCGGAAACACCAATTTAAAATCTGTTTTAAAACCCAAAGCATTAGGAAGATAATCAAAAAATGAAGGCCAGCCAGTTCCACTATCATATTTCATTTCCGAAGAAAATAGTGGTAATTCACATCCTGCACAATGGTAGGTGCCTTTCCTTTTTTCATTGTTAAGTACGCTAAACCCGGGTCGTTCAGTTCCATGCTGCCTCAAAATATAATACTCCTCTTCTGATAATCTTATTTTCCATTCCTCATCTGAAAGAATTAATTTTTCCATCGCAACTAAAGGTTTATATCCAACAAAGCATCCACCAATAAGTATTGATATAAATCTTCTTCTGTTTAAAACAACCATAAAATATCAGGGATAAATTATAATAATTGAAAATACTATTTCTTTTTAGCTCTTCTTTTAGCTCTTCTTTTTCGTGAACCGATTTTTCTTCTGCCTCTGTGTTTTTTAGGATAACCCATGACGGCGTATAATAGATATTTAACCTCAAAAATAAACATATTTTTTTGATATGATTCATATATTTTAAGCAAATGAGAACAATTCTATTAGTTTTAGTTGCTGGATTAATACTGTCAGTTGGAAATGGATTTAGAATGTCTCTAGGGATATATGTCCCAGATCTTTTAAGTTCCACAGTTTTTAGTGCTTCAATTATAGGTCTAACATATGGTCTTTTTAATTTGCTTTGGGGAGCTATGTCACCCATTGCAGGTGCATTTGCTGAACAAAAGGGTTATGTAAAAACTCTTTGTTTTGGTTTCTTCGGTGTCTCTCTTAGTTTCTATGTTGCTTCCTCAGCGATACACCCATTACATTTTTTATTTGGTATTGGCATAATTGGAGGTATTTCAGCTGGTGTTATATCTGTACCAGTTATAATTGGAGGAGTCTCAAAATATTTTGAGGATGATAAAACACAAAGCACAGTTACAGGAATACTTATGTCTCTTGCTGCAACAGGGATGTTTATATTTACACCTATTAACCAATTTTTAGTCACAACCTTTAAATGGAGTTTTTCTTTTCAAATTACATCTATGTTTTTTCTGTTCATAATTCCTCTTTCATTTATATTTCTTTTACCTAAGCCTCAAAAAAAAGATAAGAAAGAATTTACAAAAAGAAAAATATCAGATGTCATAAAAAAAGCCTTTAAGGATAAAAGTTATAACTATCTTATTTTAGGATTTTTTGTTTGTGGCTTACATGTTGCTTTAATTTCAAACTATCTTCCAGTTTTTGCAAAAATTAAAGGTTTAGAAACTACAATAGCTGCAACAGGACTTACTTTAATTGGATTATTTAATATGATTGGTACTTTAATTTCAGGAAAGGTTTCAGGCATAATTAAAAAAAAATATATATTATCGTTTATTTATTTTGTAAGAAGCATAGTAATTTTTTTATTATTAATTTTGCCTACAAACAATTTCACAATTATAGCCTTCAGTTGTTGTATTGGTCTTTTATGGTTATCAACTGTCCCACCTACTTCAGGAATTGTTTCAAATAGATTTGGCACAAGATACCTTTCGACTTTATTTGGGATTGTAATGGTTTCCCATCAAGCAGGAGCATTTCTTGGCTCTTTTATTGGTGGTTTAGTTATAGATATTTATGGTTCACTCGATATAGCTTGGATAATGGCGATAGTAATTTCTCTATTTTCTGCAATTATCCATTTTCCAATTATAGAAAAAGAAAAATCTGAAGAAGTTTTTGCCTAATTTAAAAATTAATCCTTTTCTTATACTGATTGTAGGCGCAGTAAGTATAGCTTTTTCTCCTATATTTGTTCGTCTCTCAGAGGTTGATCCAATAATGACAGCTTTTTTTAGAATATTCGTGAGCCTTCCCTTTTTTTTAATGTTTGGGTCACTAAAAATTATTGAAAAAGTAAACTTTCCTGTTTTAAAAAATAAATTTTTAATTATTTTTATTTCAGGTGTCTTTTTTTCATTAGATTTAATTTGTTGGCATTTGTCTATCAAACTTACCACAGTTTCTAAGGCAACATTTTTATCTAATTTAGCTCCAATTGTTGTAATTTTATTTTCTTTAATATTTCTTAAAGAGAAATTTTCTAAGTTTTTTTTTATTGCCATATTTATTTCGATGAGTGGTATGACCTTGTTATTAGGTGAGAGTTTTCAATTTTATAAATCACAATTTTTGGGAGATCTTTTAGGTGTTCTAACTGCAATTTGGTATGGTTGTTATATTCTTACTATTAGCCAATTAAGAAAAAATTTAAATTCAAGTACGATTATGTTTTTTTCAGGATGTGTAAGTGCAATTATTTTACTTTTAGTCGCTATATTTTTTGAACAAAGTTTAGTTCCAAAGTCTTTTTTACGCGATAGCAATTTTATTTTTATTAGGTTTTGTATGCCAATTCATTGGACAATCTTTTATAGCTTACTCTCTAGCATTTTTATCTGCTTCCTTATCATCTTTAAGTCTTTTGATACAACCTATTGCTGCAACCTTATTGGCGTACCTTTTTTTCCAAGAAAAATTAACATTGATCCAATTTTTTGGAAGTACATTAATCCTGATTGGGATTTATATTGCTAAAACAAAATATGAAAATTGAACAAATAAAAGTTGTAGCAGGCTTAATACTTCAAAATAATAAACTTTTAATATGTCAAAGACCAAACTTTAAGGATCATCCATTAAAATGGGAATTTCCTGGTGGTAAAATCAAAAATGATGAGACTAATGAAGAGGCCTTAATTAGAGAAATAAATGAAGAGTTATCAATTAACATAATAAATTATGAGGAACTGATTAATTATAATTTTAATTATAAAGACTTGAAAAAAAAGGTATTAATATATTTTTATTTAGTCAATAATTTCAGTGGTAAGGTTTTAAATAATTTTCATAAAGAACTAAAATGGATTGAAATCAAGGATATTCGTGAATATGATTTTTTAGAAGGAGACCTTAAAATAATTGACCATATAAGTAGTAATGACTTTAAATATTAAAGATAAACCAAAAGATGGATTTGAAAGAGTTGTTTATGCTGAGGATGATAAATTTAATTTTTACTCAGTAATTGCTATTCATAATACTAAAAGAGGCCCTGCCTTGGGTGGGTGTAGATATTTCAATTATCAAGATTTTAATGAACAAGAAGAAGATGTTTTAAAATTAGCTGAAGCAATGACATATAAGAATTCTTTGGCTGAACTTCCTTTTGGTGGTGGGAAAGCTACTATTCATTCTAAAATAAATAAAAAAGATGCTTATAGTTTATTTGGAGAAGTTTTAAACAAACTAAATGGTACTTATATAACAGCTGGAGATATGGGGACTGTCGATGAGGACTTAAGAGGATTTAGAGAATACTCAGATCATGTATGTAACCCTATAGGTTCTGATTCCGGATTAGGTACCGCATTAGGTGTTTATTACTCAATGTTAGGATGTGTCGAATTTAAATTCGGACAAGACTCATTAGTAAATAAAAATATATTTATCAAAGGATATGGTAAGACTGGATCTAGAATTGCTTCTTTGTGTAAAAAAGACGGTGCAAATATTGAAATTTCTGACTTAGAGCATAAAAAAGATTTGATTGAGAGAGATGGTTATAAATTTTGTAGTCAACTCCAAGATACATCCTTTGAAAAAATTGATATTTACTCTCCTTGTGCAGGAGGGGGTGATTTGAATACGGAGTTTTTAAATTTTGCAAATAATAAAATATCAATGATTACTGGATCTGCAAATAATCAACTTGATAATATTGATATAGAAAAAGAATTAAATAACAAAGGTATATTATATTGTCCTGATTATTGTGCCAACGCTGGTGGCGTAATTATATTAGGTTCAAGAATTAGTGTTAAAGAAGATCTCGAACCAGATGACAAAATTGTAGATGACCTTCTAAAAAAAATAAAATCACGCACAAAATTTATCTTAGAAAAATCGAAAAAAGACTTGATTTTAGCATCCAATATTGCAAGTGAAATGGCTTTAGATGGATTAAAATAAAATGAATTTCTTTCAAGTTTATACTCACCCTCAGCAAAAGGAGAGGTTACTATTTTTAGGATACTGGATTGGGTCACTAATTATTTGGTCCTTTACAATGAATGTAAGTTTAGTAATTGTTATCGTATTTTCTATAATTGGAAATTTCGTAGTTGTAAGACCATTAGCAAAATTATTCTTTTTACTTAAAAACTTTGTAAATAAGAGATTTTTCAATAACTTTGATATATTTGAAGCTTATTATGCAGGTTTTGAACTTGGAAGAATAACTAGAATTTTTTTAAAATTATCTTTTTTTATGATTACTATGATTGTTTCAAAAATGTTTATGGAAGCTTATTTAACTTTTATAAATTAAATTCAACGTAACAAATAATAACCCTAGATATAAAAGTTATTAAACATAAAATCCCAAAAATAATAGATATTAAAATAAAAAAACTTGGAAATAAGAGACACAAAACCATGAAAATTATTGTTTCTGTACCTTCAACTAATCCGGATGTGTAATGAAAACTTTTTGGTAATCCTTCAATAGCATTATTTGTCTCTGAGATTTTATCTAATTGAGTTTGAATTGCAGCTTTTGCAAGAAATGTTGTACCCGTACCTATGTACAAAAAAAGTAAAATCATTGATAAAGTTGTGTAACTAGTATTACTGAACCCAAATGCTAAAACAAATCCAGAATAAATTGTGAAGTCACTGACAATATCTAAATATCCACCCAAAGGAGTGGGGGTTGTTAGTCTGGCCATTGTTCCATCTAAGCCATCACAAAATCTGTTCAAAAGTAAAAGTGCTAGTGCAGCAAAATAGAACTGAAAAAAAATTAAAATACACATAAAAAAACCTAATATGAAACCTAATATTGTCATTTGATTAGGTTTTAAAAACTTTAAAAAAAGTTTAGCTATTATTATTAAGGGCTTTTGGGTGAAATTTTGAATTTGGCGATCAAACATCTGTGTTATTGTATGAATAGTATAATGTTACTATAATTTCATGGTTCAAGATATCCCTCTAACTATAGCTTTTTTAGCTGGTATTCTCAGTTTTCTCTCACCTTGTGTTCTGCCCATAGTTCCAGGATTTATATCATATATCGTCGGCAAATCTTTTGCAGATTTACAAAATTCATCAGCAGCGAACACACTAAAGTTATTACCTCATATTCTATTATTTACTCTGGGTTTTTCTTTTGTCTTTATAATCATGGGTGCCTCTATTGATTTTTTGAGTGACATATTTTTTGATTTTAAAAAACAACTAAATTTTATATCAGGAATATTAATATTTATTTTGGGACTATATTTTATTGGAATAATTAAAATTCCTTTTTTAGATTTTGAGCGTAAGTTCCATTTACAAGGTTTTCAAAATAATCATTTTTTTCCATTTATAATTGGAGTTGCTTTTGCATTTGGCTGGAGTCCATGCATTGGACCAATTTTAGGATCTGTATTAGCTGTTGCTATTAATGATAGTGTTAATGGAATTATATTATTATCTTTTTACTCAATTGGTTTGGCGGTTCCTTTTATAATTGTCGGATTAATGATGAGTAAAATATTGATCATGACAAGTTTTTTAAATAAATATATTCGTTATTTTCAATTCATTACTGGTATTATTTTGCTTGTAACAGGTATTTTAATCTTTAATGGCTCTATTCAATCTTTAGGATTTCAATTAAATTCAATTTTACCATCACTAGAAATGCTACTTATCTAGTGAATTTATCAAAAAAAATATCAATTTTATTTTTACTAATATTTTTTCTGATTATATGGATTACATATTTTTTAAATAAAGACTTTTTTCAACTTGAAACTTTTTTCTATAATTTGGACTTTATTCAAAACTCTATATCCCAGAACTACTTATTCTCAATATTTACATTTTTAATTTTATATAGTTTTTTAATTTTGTGTAATTTTCCATTTGCTTCCTTATTATCAATGATAAATGGTTTCTTATTTGGCACATGGATAGGTGGAACCATATCTTTAATTGGTGGAACACTTGGTGCTTTTGGAATTTTTATAATAGCAAAAAATTTTTTCTCGGACTTTATTAAAAATAAATTTTTGAATAAATACTCCTATATTGAAAATTATTTCAATAAAAACGATTTAGAGTTAATGACATTAATTCGTATTGTTCCCGCAGCTCCTTTTTTCATACAAAATCTCATTTTAGCAGGTCTTGGTGCAAACAATAAAAAGTTTTTTTTTACTACTTTGTTTGGGCTAGCCCCATGGTCATTTATCTTTGGTAGCATAGGTCAAGGGTTAGAAGAAATATTTATAAACAAAACAGAGTTAAGTTTTTCTTTAATAGTCCAGCCAGAATACTTAATTCCCCTTGGTTTTATAGCTTTTCTAATAGTTATGATTATTTTATTCAAAAAAAAATTTAAAAAATAAATATCAATTAATTTATCACATTAATTAATTTTTTTTTGAACTTTTTAAACTGTCCTATCAATATAGGACTAAATCCAATTACTGATTGAAACTCTTTTTCAAATTTAATTTGATCCTCTTTCTCAATAGATATTAATAGAGGCCCATTTGTTTGAGGATCATAAAGTATGTTTTGTAATTTATTATTATCTGATATTGATATTTCATTTACTGAGGATGAATAATTATTTTCAAAACCTGTGCTTTTAAATTTATTTAAAATCTCAATATTTTTATTAATAAGTATTTCATCATTGAGTTTTATTTCAGCAGATAATCCTGAAAATTTACAAATATCTGATAAATGTGATGCTAATCCAAATCCACTTATATCTGTTGTAATTTTGCTTTTAAAACTTTTTGATATTTCTGATATTTGTTTATTTCCTTTTTTCATCCATTTCATCAATTTTTGAAAATCAAAACTTGATAAAAGTTCAGAATTATTAAAATAAGCAGCTAAGAGGTATCCTGTGCCTAAAGGTTTTGAAAGATATATTAGTTCATTCTCTTTTGCTTGGCTTTTTGTAATTTGTTTTTCATATGAGCCATTCATTGTAATTGTAATACCAGGTTCTTTTGATTGATAGCTGTGTCCTGATGCAATAATTGAACCATCTTTTATGGCTTCTGATTTAATACCTTTCATAAAATATTCCATGAAAAAACTTTCTATAATGCCTTCAGAAAAGGGTAGGGCCTGTGAAACACTAATAGTTTTTACAGAGCCACCACTTGATAAAATATCATTTTGAGAATGCAGATAGCTAATAATTCCAAAATCAAAAGGGTTTAGTGATGTAAATAACTTTATGTGATCTATACTTTGTAATAAAGATGAAGAATTAGTATTTATTATTGATGAGTCAGGTAAATCACTGTGTGAATTATACTTATTTAAAAAATTAACTAAGGTATTTTTTGATACTTTAGAGCCACAACCCTGGCAATACATCTTAATGTCTATTGGCTTCTCTAATTCAAAATTTCTGAAAGACATATTTGAATTATAAGTAAATTTAAATTTGTTAATAAACCTTCTATCAATCCACTCTTTAAGTTTCCAGCACCATCGGCCATGAAAAGATAAGAAAAAATAATTCAATAATGCTTTATTTTTATGAGTACCAATTAAATATAACCAGTTTTTTTGTGCTTTAAATTTTATTAAAGGCATACCAGTTAATTTCGAAAAAACATTTTCTTTTAAAATTTGTCCCTGACGGACTGCCATTACACCTGATTTAGGTCTAATGTTATCTTCCACTGTGCATGCATCACCTGTAACGAATATATTTTTATCACTTGTAGATAGAAGATTATTATCTACAACTATAAATCCATTTTTATCTTTATCTAGATTACTCTCTAAGAGCCATGTTTCAATATTAGCACCCGAAGAAAGTAAATTTAAATCACTATCAAATTTTTCCCCACTACTTAGGATTAAATGAGTTTCATTTATAGAAATAACTTCACCTAAATATTCTTTAATACCTAAATCGAATGAAATTTTTTTTAGATTTTTTTTTGTTTTCTCATTTAAATTTTTTTCGTTTAAAATATTTTTTCCAAAAATAGTTATTTCTAAGTTATTTTCATATCTTCTTAATAAGCTGAAAGCTAATTCATAAGATGCTACGCCTCCACCAATAATTGAAATTCTATTTTTTTTATTAATTATAATTTCATCAATCTGACTCAAGTTATTTACTAGCGAGCTAATAGGTTTTGCAAAAAAACATTTAGATAATTTTTCTATTTTTATTTCTTTTGTATTTGAGATGGAACCAGTATTAATTGATAATAAATCATAGTTAATTGATGGAAAATTTTGCAATACTACTTTTTTATGATTAGTTTCTAACTTTATTACTTTATCTTTAATAAAAGTTGCTCCTGCATTAAAGCACAGTCTTTGAAGATCAATGCTTATTTCTTCCAAGTTAAAATCTCTATGAATATATCCAGGTGTCATTCCTGAGTAAGTGGCTTCAAAATGTTCACTAATTAAAATTGTATGTAATCCTTTTATTCTGTTCATGCATAATTTCTTTAAAATTTGAACATTTGCATGTCCACCTCCTATAAGAACCAATTGTTTAATAAGGTTATTTTCAAACAAAATTTATTGCCAATCTCTCAAAAAAATTTGGAAACATTAACATGATCTCTATAGTTCTTAAATTAGAGCTATTTTGCATATTTGAATAATCATTTAATTAGAGAGAAATTTCAATAATTTTAATGATTTTTGGCTATTTCAACTTGAAACCTGAAATTTATTTACCATTTACTTATGTAGTTTAGCACTCTATAAAAGTGAGTGCTAAAAACTAAATTTTAGATATAGAGGTAAAAAAATGAATTTAAAACCCTTACACGATAGAGTCTTGGTTGAGAGAGTTGAACAAGAAGATCGTACAAAAGGCGGTATCATTATTCCTGATACTGCTCAAGAAAAGCCAATGGAAGGAAAAGTAGTATCCGTAGGTGGTGGTGCTAGAAATGAAAACGGACAAGTAGTTGCTTTAGATGTAAAAAAAGGTGATCGAATTTTGTTTGGTAAATGGTCTGGTACAGAAGTAAAAATTGATGGTAAAGAACTCTTAATTATGAAGGAGTCAGACATCATGGGAATTATTGAAAAGTAATTGAAAGGTATTTTATAAATGTCAGCAAAATTAATTCAATTTGGTACAGACGCTAGAGCAAAAATGCTAAAAGGCATAAACATACTAGCTGATGCAGTCAAAGTAACATTAGGACCTAAGGGAAGAAATGTTGTAATTGATAAATCTTTTGGTTCTCCAAGAACAACAAAAGATGGAGTAACAGTTGCAAAAGAAATCGAACTAGCCGATAAATTTGAAAATATGGGCGCACAAATGATTAAAGAAGTAGCTAACAAAACAAATGACTCTGCTGGTGATGGAACAACAACATCTACAGTACTATGTCAAGCACTAGCTACCGAAGGAATGAAAGCTGTGGCTGCTGGATTAAATCCAATGGATTTAAAAAGAGGTATGGATGCTGCTACGGATGCTATTATCTCTGAGCTCCAAAAAAACTCAAAAATTGTAAAGTCAGATAAAGAGGTACAACAAGTTGGAACTATTGCTTCAAATGGTGATGGTGAAGTTGGTGGAATGATTTCTGAGGCAATGCAAAAAGTTGGAAAAGAGGGCGTAATTACAGTTGAAGAAGCTAAAAGCCTAGACACGGAATTAGATGTTGTCGAGGGTATGATGTTTGATAGAGGTTACTTGAGTCCATATTTCGTAACGAATGCAGATAAAATGAAAGCAGAAATGGAAGATTGCTTAATCCTTTTGCACGAAAAAAAGCTAGCAAGTCTTCAGCCAATGTTACCACTTTTGGAGTCAGTTGTTCAGTCAACTAAACCTTTGCTCATTATTTCTGAGGATGTTGAGGGCGAAGCTTTAGCAACTTTAGTTGTAAATAAACTAAGGGGTGGATTAAAAATCGCTGCTGTTAAAGCTCCAGGTTTTGGAGATAGAAGAAAAGCCATGCTTGAAGACATCGCTATATTAACTGGTGGCCAAGTTATCAGTGAAGATTTAGGTATTAAACTTGAGTCAGTTACTATGGATATGTTAGGTAAAGCCAAAAGAGTTGTTGTTGATAAAGAAAACTCAACCATCGTTGGTGGAGCTGGTAAGAAAAAAGATATTGAGGCAAGGTGTGATCAAATTAGAAAACAAATTGAAGAAACAACTTCTGATTATGATAAAGAAAAGCTTCAAGAAAGACTTGCAAAACTTGCTGGGGGTGTAGCTGTTATAAAAGTTGGTGGTGCATCCGAGGTTGAAGTGAAAGAAAAGAAGGACAGAGTTGAAGATGCTATGCATGCAACTAGGGCTGCGGTAGAAGAAGGTATATTACCTGGAGGTGGTACAGCTCTTTTATACGCTACAAGTGTTCTTAAAAACTTAAAAGTAGATAATGACGATCAGAGATACGGAGTTGACATTGTCAGAAAAGCGCTTTCTGCTCCCCTAAAGCAAATAGCTCAGAATTCGGGATTTGACGGTGCTGTAATCGCAGGTAAAGTTCTTGAGAGTAAAGATAACTCACATGGTTTTGACGCACAATCTGGCAAATTTTGTGACTTAGTAAAAGCAGGTATCGTTGATCCAACTAAAGTCGTAAGAACTGCATTGATTGATGCTGTTTCAGTTGCAGCTTTATTAACTACAACTGAGGCAATGATCACAGATAAACCTGAAGATAAATCATCTGCACCTGCAATGCCTGACATGGGCGGAATGGGTGGAATGGGCGGTGGAATGCCCGGCATGATGTAATTACATATTTTAGCAAATTAAAAAAGCCGCTTTGTGCGGCTTTTTTTTTAAACTAATATAATATTACTTAATGAATTTTATCGAAAATTTTTACTTACAAATACTCAGAGTTTTTAGCGATGGTGTATTTGGTATAAGCTTAGGTAACTTAGCAATTATTTTAGCGTGTATTATTATATCATTATTAGTAAGAAGTATTTTTGCAAGGGTTCTTGTAAATAAAGTAAAGAGGATCGTATCTAAAACTGGTAACAAAATTGATGATAAACTATTTGAGGCATTGGTTCCACCTTTTAGATTATTACCAATCGTAATTGTTTTCCTAGCTATAACACTATACTTCGATATTGAGTCTACTCTGGGTCTATATTTACAAAAAATAAATAACACACTCTCCACAATTTTTGTTTTTTGGTTAATTCATCAAGCACTAATTCCTTTTTCTAATTTATTCAATAAATTGGAAAAGATTTTATCCAAAGGACTAGTCTTGTGGATTGTCAAATCATTAAAATACTTAATAATTTTTTTAGGTATTGTTGCAGTTCTTGAAGTATGGGGTATAAAAATTGGGCCCGTAATTGCAGGTTTGGGATTATTTGGTGTAGCGGTAGCTTTAGGGGCTCAAGATTTATTTAAAAATTTAATTTCTGGAATTATGATTTTATTAGAAAAAAGATTTCAAATAGGAGATGTTATAAGTCTTCCAGGTCACACTGAGGGGACTGTCGAGCATATAGGCTTCAGATCAACATTAATTAGAAAATTTGACTCTACCCCAATAACTCTCCCTAATTACATTTTTGCAGAGGCTCCAATACTAAATTATACAAACAGAAATTATAGAAGAATTAACTGGACTATAGGGCTAGAATATAATTCTACATTAGATCAAATTAAGAAACTTACAGAAACTATATCAGCATATTTAAATGAAAATGATAATTTTAAGGTTGATGATGTTTATAAGTCTTTTGTCAGAATAGAGAAATTCAATGATAGTTCTATTGATATATTAATTATTTGTTTTACATCTACAAAGGATTGGGAAAAGTATTTGGAAATAAAAGAGAATTTAGCTATGAAGATTAAAGATAGCGTTGAAGCTATTGGTTTAAATTTTGCATTTCCATCCCAATCTATTTATATAGAAAAAAATTAAATTAGATTTATCTTTTATATATTTAGGATCAATTGATTAAGGTTTTATTTAACTGTAAATATTTTTGTATATTCTCTTTATTAGGGTTACTAAATTTTATATTAGAATAAAGTGATAAATATTTATTATATAAAGGGTATGAAAATTTTACTTTTACATCCTTATAAAAAAATTTAATTAAAGCAAGTATTTCATCAAAGTTATTAACATGTTCGTGTTTTTGAATATATTTAAAAGAGTAACCGAATTTTAATCTAAAGGATATACCACTAATTAAAAACCAAGTTATATTCCACATGGGGTACCCTTCACATGGTATAGAATGTTGTTGGTAAGAGTTTTCTTTCATTTTCTTTGAACTTTCATAAAGGTAGCGAGGAAGATCAGTTAAGTGCTCTAAAACAGCTATGCTAATTATTCTATCGTAATATCTATCTTTACAATGATCAATATTATCAAACGTTTTATTGATAAGTTTTATATTATCAGAATTTGAATATAAAAATTTTTTAGGCTCAATTATGTCGTAAATATTAGTCTTTTCATATTTTAAATGATTAAGTGTTCCAGCACCAATTTCCAAAGTTGTAAATTTTTTTTCTTTATCATCCATTATAGAGTGAAGCCACCTTCTTATAAGTTGTAGAAATAAATTTTCTCTATTGCTCAAATAAAAGCTATCAAATATTTTTTTTAAAGGCTCAGGTAATTCACCTCGTTTTTTTGGATATTTTTTAATTAATGTAAAAATGTTCATTACGAAAAGAATATATGCTTTTTAGCTAACTATTAAAAAAAAGCAATGATGTTATTTACTTAATTTAGTAAAATATACCTAAAAACATATATATAATTTAATATATAGATTAAATTAGTTTGTTATAAATAAAGATGTACCTTTGAAAAATTTTCGATTATTAAAAACCTTATTTTTCGTATTAATTATTCTTCCAATATTATTTTTACTTATCAATTTTGATGAATTATTGATACTTTTTAGTAAATATGACTCTCTCTTAAAAATTTATATTTCAAATAATTTTTATTTGTCATACTTTCTCTTTTTCTTTTTTATATTTTGTTCAAGTTTTTTTAATATTCCTGGTGGTTCATTAAGATTTATACTAGCAGGTTATTTTTTTGGAATTATCCCTGCTGTAATTAATCTTTTAATCTCTGTTACCTTTGGCTCTTTCTTCATTTATAAGATAAATAAATTAGTTATTAACGATTATGTTCATTCAAAATATTTATTGTTAAGTAAAATAATTAATAAGTACAACCAAAATTGGTTAGTTTTGATTATGATCAGAAATATTCCAATCTTTCCTTTATTTTTTCAAAATATAATTTTATCGACGTTTAAAATAACTGATTTTAAATTTATTTTGACAACTCTAATTGGAATATTTCCTTTTATTCTCCTTTACTCAGTTTTAGGAGACTCCTTTGCTTCTTTCATAGACTTAAAAGATTTTGATATTAAAAAAGGGATAGATAATAAAACTCTTATTCTTTTTGTAAGCAGTATAGCTGCAATTATTATTTTAAGTATTATTGCAATTGTATTGGAGAAAAAATATAAAAAAGAATTTAAATCTATTTAACTAAAAGATATTTCTCTTTAAAAACTAATTTATAAAAAAAATTTTAACTATCTCTTTTGGAAAGAATAGGTTTTTTACATGGCCACTTTATATTAAATCTTTTATCATTCCATTTATAAGTAAATTGCTTTTCCATACCAGAGTAATAACTAGATTGTTTGTACTGAAAAATAGCACTATCACTCAAAACATAATATGCATTTCCAAAAGAAGGAGGTATAAGGATCTGAGTATAATTTTTATGACTTAAAATAAAACTTTCCCATTTTCCAAAAGATTTACTTTTTAAGTCACAGTTTAAAACAACAAAAAAAATTTTACCAAAAATACAAGATACTAATTTCCATGTTTTGTGATCTCCATGAAAACCCCTTAGAACATTTTTTTTTGAGATTGATATATCATCCTGAATAAATTTAATCTTCGGTAACTTCTCTTCATAATACTTTTTGTTATAAGTTTCAATAAAGTAACCTCTTTTATCTTTAAAAAATGTTTGTGGTGTAATTATTTTTAAAACACCTTCAAGTTTTGTTTTTTTAACCTTTAGTAAATTTTTCATATTTTTAGGAATGTGAATAATAAATTACCTGTGATCCTGTAAAATCAAATTTGAAAGGAACAATTAAAAATTTCTTCATTTTTTCTCTAAATTCTTTATGTTTATTTTTTTTGACATAAAAAATAAAAAAACCACCTCCACCGGCTCCTAATAATTTTCCACCTATTGAGCCACTTGATAGAGCAAGATTATAAATATCATCTAATTTTTTATTACTTACTTTTTTCGAAAGTAGCTTTTTAAGTTTCCATTGTTCATTAAGCAATTTACCAAAGTTATCAAAATCTTTTTTATTTGAGGACATCAAAGAGTATGCTTCATCTTTTATTTCCTTAATAGAAAATAAATAATCATCAATTTTACTCATATTATTTAATTTTGATTTTTCAATATCCGATGCATTCCTCTGAAAATCAGTAAATATTAGAAATAAATTAGATTGAAAATAATTTAATTCATCCAATTTCATTGCAATTGGATTAACTTCAATATCAAATTCAGATTTGAACTTGATATGATTAAAACCTCCAAATGCTGCAATAGTTTGATCTTGACAACCTACATTTTCCTTAATTAAAGATCTTTCAACTTTAATTGCCCTATTTGAGAGTTCTTTTTTAGTAATATTCTCCCCTTTAAAAGCACATAGACCATTTAGAAGCCCTACAGTAAAAGATGAACTTGAGCCCAATCCTGATAGGGCAGGTACGTCTGCATGATGAACAATTTCTATACCTTGTTGAATATTTTGATATTTTAAGCACTCCCTCACTGATGGATGTTTTATAGAACTTATATTCATTACCTCTTCTCTTTTATAATATCTAACGATGTGCTTATATTTAAAAAATGGAGGTAGAGATCTTATATTAATAAAATTATATTTATTAATTGATGTACTTATGACCCCTGCACCTTCGTTATTTTCGTACCATTCAGGAAAATCGGTACCTCCACCAAAAAAAGAAACTCTTAACGGTGTTCTAGTTATTATCATTTAAATTAAGTAAGTATTCTTCATCAACCCATTTATATCCATTTTGGTCAACATTAAATTTTTGACCAGTTTTTTTAAATCCATTATTGATATAAACATTTTGTGAACCAATATTTTTATCTGATACTCTAACATATATATTTTTTATACCCAATAAATAGCACTGCAGAGTAATAAATTTTTGAAGTATTGAGCCAACATTTTTTCCTCTCAGTTTTTTATCTATGAATATCCCTGATGTGGGAGATTTACTCTCAGTATTTATAGTATTTTTGAAACCAATTTTTTTTAAAAGAGTGAGTCCGATTAAATCATCCTCGTTAAGTAAAACAAAATAAATCCAAGAATTTTCATTACAATATTCATTATATTTTTCTTTAAGTTCTTCAAAAGTTATATTTATTGGTTTGAATAAGGGAAAAGGAAAAAATACTTTTTCATTATCATCAAATTTTATGAAAAAATTGTATAAAGCATGAAGTTCATTATTTGAGAGTTTTATTAAATTTAAGTTTAAATCTTTATATTTAAATGAACAAAACTCTATTATTTTCTTATTAATATTTAATTTATTTATCTCAATTTGTTGAAGTAATTTTGTAATCATAAAATCGACAATGATTTAGTAATAGCTGCACTAATATACTTATTTTGAATATTATTTATTTTTGGATGAATAATAGGGCAAAAAATTCTTTCATAAATATAATCTGTATTTGGTAAATTAGGAATACCGTAATTTTTTTTTACAAAATCCCATCTTTTGTTTATGTGTTTTGGTATAGAGCATACAATTTTGTGTTTTTTTTCTAAATAATTAATTATTTTATCTCTCTCTTTTGTTCCATATTCTTTTTTGAGCAATATTGGAAACAAATAAAATATATTTTCATATTTTTTCGTTTTTTCTGGTAAATCGATTTCACTAAGTCCTTTTAAAAAATCAATTCTCTTATTTGAAATTTTTATCCTCTCCATGTTCATTTTATTAATTCTTTTAAGTTGTAAATTTCCCATAAATGCTCCAATTTTTGTCATACGATAGTTCATGCCCCATGTTTTTTCGTCACCATAACTTCGCATAGCAAAAAGTTTTTTTGACAGAGATCTATTATTGGTTGTTATCATTCCCCCTTCGCCAAGAGTAGTCATAAGTTTCGCACCGTGAAAACTAAATATTTCACAATCACCGTAACAACCAATTGGTTTAGCATTATTATGAACACCGACGGCTCTAGCTGAGTCATAAATTACATAAATCTTTCTTCCAAATTTTTTTGAATAGTATCTTGCAATTTCATCTATACCTTTGGTATCACAAGAAATACCCCCCATGTGAACAGGACATATTATTCTTGTTTTGCTCGTTATTTTTTTCTCTAAATCATCTATATTCATATTCAAAGTTGAAACATCTACATCGCAAAATTTTACTTTTAAGTTAAATTTATGCATAACCATTAACCAGGCTTTGAAATTTAAAGAAGGAGTTATGACTTCATCATTTTTTTTAAGATCTATTGTTCTTAATACCATTTCAAAGCCATCTCCATTATTACTTACGGCAATAGCATTAGAAACATTAGTAAAGTTTGCAAAGTTTCTCTCAAAAACCTCTATTTCTTTTGGTCTGGGCCCAAACCCCTCATCCCATAAATTAGATTTTATAATTAATGATTTAAGAGAATTTATTTCGGATATTGTATAATAAGATCCAAAGTTAGGTTCACCAAACCAAATACTATTTGGTTTTGGTCTTTTTGTTAGTATCTTCTCTATTTGATTAGAGGCTAGCATTTATGACTTATTGCAAATACTTATAATTTTATCTAAGTCTTTTTTGTTGAGTTCAGGATACGTAGGGAGAATGAATCCTCTATTATATATTTCATTTGCAACCTTGCCATTGAATTGTCCATATATATCTTTCCAAAAAGAATGTTTCCCTAAATTACCATGAGACCAAACTCTATTTTCTATTTTATTTTTTTCTAAATTTTCAATAACTTTTTTTCGATGTTTCCTATTTTTTGCTAAAACACCAATGTGAAGACTAACTGGCCAGCAATGATTAACTTTTTGAAGAAAAAAGTTTTTATTAAGATTTTCTAAATAATATAAATGATTTTTATTTCTACTTTTAAAAACCATATCTGCTTTTTTTATTTGTTGTAGACCAATAAAAGCTTGCAAATCGGTAGATCTTAAATTGAAACCTGGTATGATAAAGTTAAAATCACCATTATCTCTATCTATTTTACTATTAATTCCCAAACTTCGAATTAAGTTTTTATTTAAATCTTTCGTCCAACCATGACTTCTAAGCATTAACATATAAGAATAGAGTTTTTTATTTGATGTATTTATGAATCCACCTTCAATAGTTGAAAGTTGATGTCCAAAATAAAATGAAAAACTGGATAAATCTCCAACAGTGCCAACTTTTTTTTTATTATGATATTTTGCACCAACTGATGCACAACAGTCTTCCATCACAAAAAGTTTGTATCTTTTTTTTATTTTAGTAATTTTAGCATAATCAACTGGTACACCTAAAGGATGTACTACAAAAATCCCTTTAATTCTTGTTTTTTTACAAACTTTTTCTACATGATCAAAATTTAATCCAAAATTTTCTGGATCTGCGTCAATCATAATTGGGACTAAACCAAATTGCATTATTGGGGCAATACTGGTTGCCCAACCACATGCGGGAACTATAATTTTATCTCCTTTTTTTAAATAACCACTTGCAATGGCACAATAAACCATCATTAAATTTGCAGAGGATCCGGAATTTACAAAAATAGAATATTTTGTTCCAATATATTTTGACCATTGAGACTCAAACTTTTTTGTTAGCGGACCCATAGTCAATCTTGGATTTGTTTTGATCCATTTTGAAAGTTGATATAAATCTTGTTTAGATATTGGTGAATTAGCTAGCGGGTATTTATACATGATTTTTTATATACCATTTAATGGTTTTTTTTAATCCTTTATGAATAGGAAATTTAGGAGCGAAATTAAATTCCCTTTTTGCTTTACTATTACTAAGCCTACGAATTGGAATTGTGGTTGGTTTATCTTTATCAAAAAATATTTTATCTTTGCTTTTGTTTAAAACATCAAAAATATTATAAACTACCTCTCTAATTGATATAGACTCACCATAACAAATATTAGAAACATTGTATCTTTTTGTAAAATAGATTTGGTTAAGACAACCTTTAACAAGATCTTCAATATAAATAAAATCTCTTTTTTCTTTACCTGTACCCCAAACTACATATGGGCTCTCATTATCTAATGCTCTTTTGATTAAAGCAGGTATGACATGCGATGTCTTTGGATTGAAATCATCGTAGATTCCATATACAGCTGAAGGTCTACAAATCGAAATATCAATATTTGTTTTCATTGAAACAAATTTACCCAAAATTTCTGTATATCTTCTACTCCATCCATACCCATAATAGATACTTGCTGGTTCTTCCTTAAACATATCAGACTCAACCATCTTCTTTGAAGTCCCAGGGTACCCAGTTGTTCCGCTAGAGAAAAGTAAAACTTTTTTGGGACGAGTTATCATACATGCTTCTAAAATTCTAAGTGTTATAATAAGATTAGTTGAAATTGCAGACATAGGGTTATTTACTGTCATTTGAACAGCTGAGACCATTCCAGCTGCATTAATTACAATATCTACTCCCTTTGTAACCCTGATGCACTGATTTAAATTTTGTAGATCGCATTTAGTTACAATTAAGTTTTTATGTTTAAGATTTAATTTTCTTTTATGCAATGTTGAAATAACCTTACAATCAAGATCTAACAATTTTTCGACAAAATTTTTACCAACAAAGCCAGAGCCACCAGCTACTAAAACTGTTTTCCCCTTAAAATAACTTTTAATATTCAAACTGATTATTTTTTCTCAAATGCATTATATTTGAATTTGTGGATTTCAGAGTTTTCAAGATACCATTTTATTGTTTCGTTTATTCCAACTTCAAGAGTAGTTTGAGATCTAATTTTATTATTATTAGCAAAAGTCATATCTAAAACTCTTATTGGATCACCATTGGGTTTACTAGTATTAAATTCAATTTTAATATTTTTTTTAAGATAGGGTGATTGTTGAATGGCAAGTGCTAAGTCTTTTATAGAAGTCCCAGTCCCAGATCCAAGATTCACTGGTTGAACTATTTCATTAGCAACAACATCAATCATCATTTTTGCAACATCATATGAATATATAAAATCTCTTACCGGACTTCCATCACCCCAAATTTCAACTTTATCTAATCCAGAGCAAAATTTTTTAATTAGAGAGGGCACTACCATAGAATTTAAGTCATTAAAATTTGCATAAGGGCCGTAAATATTTGCCGGTCTGACAATATAAAGCTTTTTCCAGTTATATTGTTTTTTGTAGGCTTCAATTTGTAATTCTCCCATGCGTTTAGCATAACCAGCATACTTATCATTTTCAGATGGAGTACTTGACCATATATTTCCTTCACTCATTACTGAACCATGTGAATAGACGCCATAAGTGCTTGTATAAAGATATTCATTCACATTTTTTTTCCTAGCGCCTTCAAGGAGGTTCATCGAAGGTATAGTATTTGCGTACATAAATGTAGCTGGGTTTTCAAAGTTTGTCTTTGGAGATCCAGTTGAACCTAGAAGAGAAAATACAATATCGATATTATCACATGCTTTTTCACAGTTATCTAAAATAGACAAATCAGATTTAATAAATTCTATATTATTCAATTGAGAATTTGATACTAATTCTGGATTATCTAGTGAAACAACTCTGACATTTGATCCTAATTCTAATAAAATTTTAACAAGTTGTTGACCAACCATCCCAGTGCCCCCAGCAATTAAAATATTTTTTTTTGTAAATTTTTCTAAAATCATTGTCGCAAATTTTACTCTGCTGATTCTATTTTATTAGCAACCTCTTTATTTGGTTCTATTGGTTTTTCCCAACCCTCTAAAGGCTCTATAAACATGTTTGATTTAAATTCTTCTCTATCAATATAGGGGTACATGTCTTCTATTGGGGTATTCCAACCAAATATTCTCGGTTCATAATTATGAAATTCATGACAATCTACATCTAAAATTACAGCATTATTCATTGATAAAAATTTATCTACAATTTCATCAAATTCTTCTAACTTATTAATTTTAAGAGTCTCAATATTATAGGCCTGAGCTATTTTTATAAAATTAGGTGGATTATATCCAACTGGCCCGCAAGCTTCAATTCTACCTTCGAAATTAGTTTTTTGATAAGCTTTAGTTATTCCATAAATATGATTATTTAAGATTATGACTTTTACGGGAATGTCATAGTTTACAATAGTTTGTAACTCCTGAATATTCATATTCATACCACCATCACCGATGATACACACAACATTTCCTTTAGGCTTTGCTAAAGCAGCACCAAGGGAAGCAGCAAAAGAGTAGCCCATAGGAGAATTACCATTATTTGAAAAAAATCTTTGACCTAGTTTTGTCTCAAAGGATTGATTGGTAATTACTACATTTCCACCACAGTCAGTAACAATTACGTCATTTTCTGTTAGTTTTTTCGATAGTTCACGAATAAATGCGTATGGATTAATATTATTAGATTTATCAGTATAATGGTCTTTTTTAACAGGATCGTATTTCAATTTCCAATTGATGCATGTTTTTAACCATTCTTTGTGTAAATTTGACTTTGTATAGTTGGATGTTTCATCATTAAGCAAGCTTAGAAATAATTTAGCATCTGAGTGTATATTTACATCAAATGGCACCTCTTGCCATTCTGTTACTAAGTTATGTTCATCTATATCAACCATATATTTTTTTGAAGTCCTAGAAAATGATTTTACGTTACCACCAGTTATTCTGCCTGAAAGCCTTGAGCCAATGGTTAGTAATAAGTCAGCATTTTGTATTCCAAAGTTTCTTCCTGCACCACCATAGGTTCCAACTCTTCCACAGTAGTTTTCAAAATCGCTTGTTACTATATCGATTGCATTCCATGTTGGGTAACAGGGAATACCTAATTTTTTAAAAAGAGTTTGAAATTCTAATATCGCATTAGAAGTTCTTACACCCCCTCCAGCTAAAACAACTGGTCTTTCAGATAAAGCTAAATCATTAAGAAAACTTTTTATCTTTTTTCTTATGTCTTGTTCATCAAAATTTTGTTGAAATTGTATTTTTTGTATTGATTTTTCATCATATTCAATAACTTGTTTTTGAACATCCATTGGGATGTCTAATAAAACTGGACCTGGTCTTCCACTTAGTGTTTCGATGTAAGCTTTTTTAATTTCTTGAATAAAATCATCATCAGGTAATATCATTTTACAATATTTCGTTACAGATTTAGAGATATCAACGATATCTGTCTCCTGAAAACCAATTTGCCTTATACTTGGACTTGGTTTTTGGAACTGAGTTTTAACCTGACCAGTAATAAAAATACAAGGTACTGAGTCATAGAAACAATTAGCAATAGGAGTAACAAAATTTTGCCCCCCAGGACCACTTGTAGCAATAGCCACACCTGGAATGTTCTTAACCTTATAATATGCCTCCGCTGCAAAACCAGCGGCTTGTTCATGCATAAAGGAAGTGTATTTGGTTTTATCTTTTAACCTGGTAAAAGCATCAATTAAATCACCATTTGCAGCACCATATACAATAAATATATCATCTACCCCTTGGTTAGCTAAAAACTCTATTAATATATCTGATTTTTTTTTTGTAGGCATAAAAGATCAATCGAAAAATGAAACTATCTTATTTAGACCTTTTTTCAATTCTAAAATTTTTCCTGCAAGATTAATTCTAAAATACTGTTTATATGTCGAACCAAAAGAACTACCTGGGCAAACGCACACAAAATCGTTTTTTAATAAGGTTTTTGCAAAATCATCACCATTAATCTTATCTAAAATTTTAATAAACATATAAATTCCACCATCTGGGATAATAATTTTGAACTTATTTGATTTCTGAAAAATTTTTATAGCTAAGTCCCTTCTTTTTTTTAAAGAAATATTTATTTTGCCTAAAAATTTACTTTCATATGGTAGGTATTGAATTAATGCCTTTTGTATATTAGCGGGATAACAAGAATAAATTAAAGAGTTCATATCTTGTATCTTATTAATTAAATATTTATCACCTAAACCATATCCTAATCTTAAGGTAGGTATTGCAGCATCTTTAGAATATGAAAAAATATAAAATGTAAATTTATTATAAATAATTTCAGATTTAGAATTTTTCTTAAATATAAGGTTATGGTATGTATAATCTAATAAACAAAAAATTTTTTTTCTTTCACATATCTTTAAAATTTTATCGATATTTTTTTTTGATATTAATTTTCCTGATGGATTTGAGGGAGTATTAATGATGACTGCTTTAAATTTTTTTTTATTGTATAACTTTAAAAAATCAATTTCTGTAATTTGCCAATCATTTTTATCACTTAGATCATGATAAATAGTTTTTATATTAAAAGCATCACAAGCCAATTTATATGTCGGAAAATAAGGTCTTAATAGTAAAACTGTTTCGTTATTATTTACAATATTATACAGAAACATTGTTATTAAAGAATTAGCTGGGCTAATAACTATGTTTTCAAAAGATAATTTTTTTTTAATATTTCTAAATTTTTTTGCAATTTTAGCCCTTAATTCATAAATTCCTGCAGAGGAAACGTAATGCATATTTTCAGAAATAGTTTCTTTCTTTAAATCTTTTATAAATAAATTATTTTTAAAATAACCAGTATTTCCAATTTCTAAATGAATAATTTTTTTCTTATTTTCTTTTTCTAATTTAGTTGCCATGCTCATAATATTGAACATTGGCTGTGGTTTTACATTCAAAGATCTCTTAGAAAGGTATTTTTTCATCATCTGAGCAGATGACTTGGATTTTTTTTTATTTTATTTCTCCAATAATTAAGTAAGTCTAACATTGTTTTTTCGAAACTAATTTTTGGTTTCCAGCCTGTGGCTTTTTTAAATTTTGATGTATCAGGAATTTGTAAATCTGCATCTATAGGTCTTATTCTATTTTTATCAGTAATAATTTTAATATTTTTAGTTTTACTAAGTGTTAATAGAGTTTTTAACATATCTTCAATTGTACATGTAAATTCACCACCTATATTGTATGACTCACCAAAATTTGGCTTATTTGTAACAAGTAAATAGTACGCTCTTACAGCATCTCTGACATCTGCAAAAGTTCTTAATGATTTTAAGTTTCCAACATAAATTTTTTTTTCTTGCAAATTTTGTTCAATCATCGCAATTTGCTTAGCGAAACTTGACTCAGCAAAAACATCCCCTCTTCTTGGTCCTGTATGAGTAAACATTCTTGTTGTTAAAACCTTTTGACCATAAGCTTCAAAGTGAAATCTTGCAACTAAGTCAGTGCCAACTTTTGAAATTGCATAGGGTGATGCTGGGTGAAAAGAGTTATCCTCTTTTATAGGTAAATCATCTTTTTTTACTTTTCCAAAAATTTCTGATGATGAACAAATATGAATTATCGGTTTAATTTTTCCTACATTTCTTATCGCTTCAAGCAACCTCTCAGTTCCTAAAATATTGGTATCAAAAGTGTTTATGCTAGATGAAAAACTTGTGAGGGGATAGCTTTGAGCCGCAAGATGAAATACATAGTCGGGTTTGATGCTATCAATTACTCTGAAAAGACTCAAATAGTCCAAAAGATCAGCATAATGAAAAAAAACTCTTTTTTTTTGATTGGCTAAAGGTATCAATTGCTCAACATTTTCTAAGGGACTTCTCCACCTGCAAACACCATGAATATCCCATTTAGTATTTTTTATCAAAAAATCTGCAAGATGAGAGCCAACCATTCCAGTTATTCCAGTAATAAGAGCTTTTGTTTTAGGCATTATTCAGTGTGGTTTATAACTAAGTTGATAATATCTTTCTCGTATACACTACAACTCTTGTCTTCGCTACAAAAATTTAAATAATCTTCTCTTGCTTGCATAGATAGCCTATTTCTTAATTCAGGATCATTGGCAAGAAATTTTATATCTTCAAATACATCATCGATATTTTCGATAACATAACAATTATGATTATGAGTAAGAAGTGGAAAAGCTTCTTGGTCAAATCTAGATACCAATAAACATTTTCCGTATGCCATAGCCTCAATTAATCTTACTCTAAGACCTAGTTTGATGGGAGTAGGGGAAAAAAAAATATCGCAATTCATGAACTCATCACTAATCTTGTCAACATAACCTGGGCAACTAATAAATTTTGAATTATATAATTTATTGAAATATTTATGTTTTTTTGATCCAACTAGTCTTATTTCTATGTTTAAACTCATTTCATTCTCTAATTTTTTTAAAATATATTTTTGAATTATTTTAAATTGTGCCCAATTGACAGTGCTCAATGCACCAACAATCAATAAAGTTACTTTTTTATCTACATAATTTTTGTGTTTATATGTATAAGGTACATTTGGATATGGGTGATTATAATATTTTATATTTTGTACACCATTATTGATAAAATCTTTCCTAAAATCATCTGATGAATGTCCCTTTAAATTACAATCATTATAAATATTTGAAATTTCTTTCATTAAATACCAACATCTATATAAATCATAAATTCTAAAAATAAAATTTTTTAAATTCATTTGGAATTTAAATTTTGCTAAGGATATTCTTAAGGGATTTTCACACATGGGTGCAAATCTCTTTTGATTTTTTAAATTTCTCGAAATATAAATTGCAAAAAGACCATATAAGAAAAACATATCTGGTTTAAAGTAAATAATTTTCTTATTTAATTTTTTTGTTATGTAAATCTCATCTTCAATATTTAAATATCTTTTAAGACTAGGTTTAAAAAATTCTTTTGAAGATTTTATTTCTTGTTTTTTTAAAAAAAAAATCTCTAGATTTTTAATTGTTTTAAATTTATTAGCCTCCTTCAAAAAAATTTTATCTAAATCAATTGATCTTGAGGGATAGATAAAAATAAATATTTTATGTTTTTGTTTTAAAAAAAAATTAATCCAAGTCCAACTAACTATTGAACTTCCAGATCTGCCTTTTAGAGGTACTTCATCAGTAATAAAAAAAATATTCATATTTTAAGATTTTTGTTTATATATAATAAATATATCATGCAAAAATACTCAGATCATAAGAATTTTTTAGAAGATAGAATTAGTACATTTTACAGTCTTGACTTCAAGCAAGTTAATAAAGCTATAAGACTTATAAAGGAGTCTCTATTAAAGAAAAATAAAATTTTGATTTGTGGGAATGGTGGTAGTGCAGCTCAAGCTGAACATTTAGTTACAGAATTCATTGTAAGATATAAATCTAATAAAAGAAAACCCATTCCTGCAATTTCTCTAAATTCCGATGTATCATTATTAACTGCTCATTCAAATGATTATACTTTTGATACAGTTTTTAATAATCAAATATCCTCGCTGGGAATTAAAAACGATCTCTTAATTGTGTTTACAACTTCTGGAAAAAGTAAAAATATTTTAAATGCTTTAAAAGTGGCAAAAAAAAATAAATTAAAAATTATTGGATTTACTGGATACTCAAAGAAAAATTTTTTTTCAAAAAATTGTGATATATTAATTAATATCAGCTCAAACGATACAGCTATTATTCAAGAAGCCCACTTAATGCTCACTCATTATATTTGTGAAATTTTAGATAATTTTTAGGGTGATTAATAAAAGTTTAAATTTTGTTTGTATTGTACCTGCGAGAGCAGGCTCTAAAAGTATTAAAAACAAAAATCTTTTAAAATTTGGAAATAAGTCCCTAGTTGAAAATACTTTGGATTTTGCGAAAAATTTAAAAATTTTTAATAAAACAATTCTTTCAAGTGACTCAAATAAAATTTTAAATATTGGATTAAAGTATAATAAGTTAATGTTGCATAAAAGATCTAAAACTAATTCTAAAGATAAATCTTCTACAGAGGATGTTGTAAAAGAAATCGTAGATTACTATAATTTGAATGAACAATATATATTTATATTAGAACCAACATCAGTTTTTAGATTCAAAAAAACATTTTATAAAATCACAAAGTTAGTTAGTTCCTATTCTCCACCATCAATAGTCAGTATTATTGGAGATAAAAATATTAATATTAAAATTTTAAAAAATAAAATTTCCACAAACTTAAATAAAATCCCTAGAAGAAGGCAGGATAGAAAAAAAAATTTCAAATTAGCCAGTAACTTTTGGGTAGTAAAACTTACCTACTTTAAAAAATATAGAAACCTCATATCAAAAAACCCGTATTTTATAGAAATTAGTCAAAAAGAGTCTATAGATATAAATTCAAAATTTGATTTAGAACTGGCTAAATCATATTACTAATATTATGAAAAAAATATGCGTTATTACAGGTGGAAGAGCGGAATATGGAATTTTATATCCTTTAATCAAATTAATTCATTCAAGTATAAAAACAAAACTATTTCTTATTGCAACTGGAATGCATAATTCAAAAACTTTTGGTGAAACATATAAAGAAATAAAGAAAGATAAATTTCCTATTTTTTCAAAAATAGAAATGTTAGTTGATAATGATACACCACAGTCAATTTGTAAATCCATGGGTTTGGGTTCTATATTACTGTCAGATCAACTTGTTAGAGCAAAGCCAGATTTAGTTGTTTTACTTGGAGATAGATATGAAACGTTTATGGCTGCAAGTGTAAGCATGGTATTAAGAATACCAATCATTCATATTCAAGGTGGGGAGGTTACGAAGGGCGCAATAGACGACCAATTCAGACATGCAATAACAAAGTTAAGTAATGTCCATTTTGTATTTACTGAAAAGTACAAAAAAAGAGTAATTCAACTTGGAGAAAATCCAAACCATGTCTTTAATTATGGTGCCTTAAATGTTGACTCACTATCAAAAGTGAAAATTATTTCAAAAAATAATTTAGAAAAATTAATAAATTTTAAATTATCTGGTGATGTGGCTTTAGTAACTTACCATTCTGTAACACTTGATAAAATGTCATCAAAATCCAATTTCTTACAAATTTTAAAAGCCCTAGAGTCATTTAAAAATTTAAAAATAATTTTTACAAAGACTAATTCTGATACAGATGGTCGAATAATAAATACTTTAATAGATCAGTTTGTAAAAAAGAATAAAGATAGAAGTATTTCTTATGTATCTTTAGGGCAACTAAAGTACATTAACCTTCTCAGGTACATATCCTTAATGGTTGGCAACTCATCAAGTGGTATAATAGAAACCCCATATTTTAAACTTCCAGTAATCAATATTGGAGATAGGCAAGAAGGAAGAATTTTTGGAAAAAATATTATAAATTCTGCACCAAATTACATATTCATAAAGAAAGCAATTAACAAAGGACTTTCTATAAAATTTAAAAGATCTCTTGATAAAATGATAGATCCTTATTTCAAAAAAAATACTGCAAAAAAAATTTTTAATAAAATTGTATCTCTAAAAAAATTTCAAGATACAAAAAAAGATTTCTATAATTTATGAGTTACTCTAAATACTCAATAAATTTGCAAAAAACAATGCGCGATGTTATATTGAAGATGAATATCAATAAAAAACAATTTTTATTAGTTTTAGATAAAAATAAAAGAGTTATAGCCTCAGTTACAGATGGTGATATTAGAAGATCATTAGTCAAAAAAGGTAACATAGATGTAGGTATCAAAGAATTTGCAAATTTTAATCCAATTAAAATTTTAAAAGAAGATAAAGATGAAATTTTAAGACTAATGAATAAATACAAAATTAACCAATTACCTCTAATTGATAAAAATGGAAAATTAAAAAAAATATTTTTTAGAGATGAAATTCTATCTGATAGTCCAGTCAAAAATTTTATTCCTGTCGTAATAATGGCAGGAGGGAAAGGTGTAAGATTAAGACCTCTAACTATTGAAACACCAAAACCAATGTTAGAAATTAATGGAAAACCTATGATACAATTAGTATTAGAAAATTTAAAACTCTCTGGATTTAAAGATTTTTATATATCAGTAAATTATAAAGCTGAATTAATTAAAAAATATTTTAAAAAAATGAAATACTTTGATGTAAATATAAAGTTTCTTCATGAAAAAAAAAAGCTAGGAACAATAGGAGCTTTGTCACTTTTAAAAGAACAGTCATTTAAAAATATTTTAGTAATAAATTCTGATGTTATGACGAATATTAATTTTGATAGTATGTTAACATTTCATAATAAACACAAATCAGATATGACAATTGGTGTAAAGAAAATTTCTAAAAAGTTTGACTATGGAATAGTTCTGCATGATAAAAATAAAGTTGTTGAATTTCAAGAAAAACCTAATTTATCTTTTGATATATGTGCAGGTGTGTACATTTTAAGTAAAAAAATTGTTAAAAACATCCCAAAAGAAACCAATTATGATGTTAATCAACTAATAACAAAATCTTTAAACTTGAAAAAAAATCTTAAAACATTTCAAATTTTTGAAAATTGGAGTGATATAGGTAATATGAAGGACTATAATTTTTACAAAAATGTTTTTAAAAAATAAAAAAATATTAATTACAGGTGCTAGTGGCTTTATAGGTAGTCATTTAGTTGATACGCTTATTAAGACAGGTCACAAGGTCACTGCTCTTTGTAAATATAATTCAAGTAATTCTTGGGGTTGGCTAGATCAGTATAAGATTAATACTAAAAAAAATTTAAAAGTAATTTTAGGTGACATAAGAGATGAAAATTTTATTGATACCCTTATATCTAAAAATCAAGTTGTCTTCCATCTAGCTGCACTTATTGGCATCCCTTATTCATACATTGCACCGAAATCTTATTTAGAAACAAATATATCTGGTACAATGAATATTCTTAACTCGTCTTTAAGGCATAAAATCAAAAAAGTACTAATTACTTCGACTTCAGAAGTTTATGGCACAGCAGTAAGTGTGCCTATGACCGAAAATCATATACTCCAGGCTCAATCACCGTATAGTGCAAGTAAAATAAGTGCAGATAAAATTGCAGAATCATACTTTAGATCATTTGACTTACCGGTAACAATTGTTAGACCGTTCAATACTTATGGACCAAGACAATCTGAGAGAGCTATTATACCTACTATTATTGGTCAAATATTAAATAAACAAAAAAAAATTGAGCTTGGTAATCTATCGCCTTTAAGAGACTTTAATTATGTAACTGACACTGTAAATGGTTTTTTAGCAATATCGAATTCAAACAGAGTTAAAGGAGAAGTTATTAATATTTGTTCTAATGAAGAATTTCAGATTTCTAAAGTCGCAGAAAAAATTTGTAAATTTTCAAACCGCAAGTTCAGTTATAATAAATCTGAAGAAAGATCTAGAAAAGCATCTTCTGAAGTCAATAGACTTCTTGGAGACAATAAAAAAATAAAAAATCTTACAAATTGGCGTCCTAAAGTAAATATAGATATGGGATTAAAAAAAACATTAGCTTGGTTTAAAAAAAATTCATCTCATTATACCAATAAAAAAAAATACTATATTTTATAGATGAAAAAATTTTTAGTCTTTGGATCAAGTGGATTTATTGGTCAAAACCTCATAAAAAAAATTAAAAAATGGAATATCAGTTTATTCGAGGCAGATTTAAACTGTACTACAAAACAAAAAAAATATAAATGTGATTTTTCATCTTATCAAGATGTTAAAAAATTAATAAGAAAAATTAAACCCAATTTAATTATTAATTTGGCTGGTTCTTTTTCAAATAATCTACATGTTGATTTAATATCGAATTGTTTATCTTCAACAAATATCATTGAAGCTCTCGTTGATCTAAAATACAGTTCAACAAAATTAATCTTAATTGGAAGTTCCTCGGAACTGTCTTTCATAAATAATAAAAACTCAAAACAAAATATGATATCAAATTATGGTCTTTCAAAATTATTTCAAAAAATGGTATTTGATAAATATAAACATGATAAAAAGTTGAGACTAATCTATTGTAGAATTTTTAATCCATACGGTCCTGGCGTATCTGAAAGGCTATTAGTTGGTAATTTATATAAACAAATTAAATTACTTAAGGAAAAAAGAATTAATAAGATACAACTTGGAAACTTGGACTCTGCTAGAGATTATATACACATAGATAATTTAATTGATCAAATTTGCAAGGTAATCGATTTTGGCAAATATAGTAGTATTTACGATTTAGGAACTGGTAAACTTACAAAAACAAAACTTATTGTTGAAAAAATACTTATGGAAAATAATTTAAATTTAAAGCATATTAAACTAAACAAAAAATTGCAATTTAAAGACAATGGACCAATAGCAAATTTACCAAAAATATTTTTGAAATGACTAACAATAAAAAAGTTGACTCTTTAAAATTTGGTAAAGTAATAATATCTAATAATAGTAAGCCAAAAATCATTGCTGAGGCAGCTGTTGAACATTTAGGCTCCTTAGAAGTTGCTAAGAAAATGGCTTTAGAGGCTAAAAAAATTGGAATTGATTTTATTAAATATCAAATGCATCTACCAGAATACGAAATGCTTCCAAATAAAATTAAATTCTGGGGAGGAAGCCTTGATCAAATACTAGAAAAATACAATTTATCAGTAAAAGATCACTCAATATTAATTGATTATTGTAAAAAAATTGGAATTCAATACTTATGTACTCCTTTTTGCGCTAAAGCAATAGATGTTCTTAATGATTTAGGGGTAGATGGTTTTAAGATTGGCTCTGGTGAATTAACAAATATACCAATGATTGAGAGGCTAATAAAAATTAAAAAACCTTTCATAATTTCTTCTGGTATGTCAAGTTTAGAAGAAATTGATAAAATTGTAACTTTTATAAAAAAAAGAACTTCGAATTTCGTTTTAATGAATTGCACATCTTTATACCCATGTCCATATAACAAAATTAATTTGGGATTAATAAAGTTCTTTAAAACAAAATATAATATACTGATTGGTCATTCAGATCATACTCCTGACATAGCTACTGCAATTGGTTCAGTTTGTTTGGGCGCATCAGTTGTTGAGAAGCATTTTACTCTTAATAGAAGTTTAAGAGGTCCTGATTATGAGGTCTCCATAGAACCTAAGGAATTTACAGATTTGGTTCAAATAAATAAGAAAATATATTTATCTAAAGGAACTGTAAAAAAAATTCATAAGGATGAAAAAAAAGTAAAGAATTGGGCAAATCATTCAATTGTCTCAACAAAAAATATAAAAAAAGGACAAAAAATTTCTAAGGATATGATCTGCGTAAAAAGACCTAACCTGGGCATAAACTCAATTGATTTTTATAAAACTATTGGGTTAAAAGCAAAAAAAAATATAGGAAAAAATCAGCCAATATTTTGGAAAGATTTAAATTAAAAACTTAATTTTTAACAAACATCCCTGTTAACAATAGTCTTTCATACTTAGGTTTCAGACCTTTATGAAAGCCATTTGTATCCGCTAGTATCATTGTAAATTTTTCCCCTGTTATAACTAAGTTTTGATCTTTGTCATAAAGACTATTTACCTCTTTATCATTTAGTCGATTTTTTCCTTTATACAAAACCCAAGGATTTTTATGAGATTTTTTAACATAACAAAAAGGCCCATTGTCATTACTAACATCATTTAGATAAATAAATACTTTGACAAGAAATTTATTATCATAGTCTCTGTGGAAAAGTTGGGTTTGTCTTTCATCATCAGAGGTTGGTATATCTAACCATAAATCAGAATAAACAAGTTCTGGGTCACAATTAAAATATTCTCTAATAATATCTAAAATAAAGATAGAATTAAAAAATTTCTTTATTTCTTCTTTATCTAAATAATCTATTAAAGACAATTTATAATTCTTATCACCTTTGTAAGTTTTAAAGTACTCAGTTTTTATATTTTCTAAATCTAAATCTAAAATTTTAGAAATTACGTTATCAAAATTGTCAATATTACTTCTTACAATTTCGGAAGGAATAACAGTTACTCCATTATCAAATAAATTTATTGAATATTTATTATTTTTTTCTTTATTTATGAAAGGAGGAAGTTTTTTTGAGGAAAAACTCAAGTATCTATATTTTCTTATGTACCCTTTAACGATATTTTGCATATTATAAGAATATTATAAAAATGTTTCAAACGATAGTTATTTATACAAAATTTAATCGATTAATTCTCTTTAAACAATTAACTAAAAATTTAAAATTTAGGGAATGTATATTTTCAAAGGAATTAAAAAATTCATCAAATGGAGATGTAACATTCATAGATGAACATTATTTAGATCGTGAATATAAAA
>CACIBB010000009.1:0-41532 GCA_902584795.1 uncultured Alphaproteobacteria bacterium | reverse complement strand
CTCTTCGTATGGGATTTAACTGGAATGAAGGACCATTTGAATTATTAAATGAATACGGGCTTACCAAATTTGTTCAACGACTTCAAGATGAACAAAAAGAAGTACCAGAATTACTTACAACTATGATTAGATTAAAACAAGAACCTTATGACTCTACTTCTTCACGCGCCTATAATCATGAATCAGGAATGAAGTTTATTTCTAGAGGAGAGGGTGTGCGTAGATTAGGTGACCATAAAAAGTATGCTAATCCTTTGTCTCGAAATTTTGCTGCCACTATATGGCAATTTAATGATGAGTCACGAGAACAGAAGATACTATGTTGCGAATTTCACACCAAGGCTAATGCTTTGAACGCAGATGCCATGAAAATTTTAGAGGAGTCAGTAGACCGTCTTGAGCAAGATAATTATCAAGGACTAGTTGTTTATAATGAGGCTATGAACTTTTCTGCAGGAGCTGATTTAAATACCATGATTGGTTTAGCTGACGTGAAAGATTGGAAAGGTATCGATAAATACCTATCTGATTTTCAATCTGCATGTATGAAAATGAAATATGCGTCGAAACCAACAGTTAGTGCCGTAGCCGGATTAGCTATTGGTGGTGGTTTTGAAGTGGCATGCCAAACTTCTAAGATGGTTGCTCACATGAATAGCACTTTAGGTTTAGTAGAAACAGGTGTCGGCCTTGTTCCAGGTGGTGGTGGGTGTAAAGAATTATTATGGAGATGGGTACAAGACAAAAAATATTCAAATGACCATGATCAAGCAGCTCTTCAAGTATTTGATATTATAGGATATGGCCTAATGGCTCATTCCCCATTGCAAGCTAAAAAGCATAAATTTTTTCTTGATGATGATATTTTTGTTTTAAATAGAGACAATCTTCTTGTGGAAGCCTTTAATCAAGTATCATTATTAAAGAGCGGATATTCAGCTCCTAAAAAGCCAAAGTTCACACTAAGCGGACCTGAGGTAAAAGAGAAAATGCACGAAGTTTTATTGGATTTAGAGCAAAAAAAGATCATTTTTGGCTATGATGTTGATATTGGTCTTCATTTAGCAACCGTACTTAGCGGGGGTGATACAACTAAATCAAAAGAATTGTCGGAAGCTGATCTTTATAATTTAGAGCGACAGTCTTTGATAAATTTAATACAATCCAATAAGACGAGGGATAGGATCCATGCAATGTTGTCTACGGGGAGAAGGCTAAAAAACTAATGAATAATTTTGAACAAGGAATGCATAAAAATGATGCAAACTTTGTTCCTTTAACCCCCATCAGTTTCCTTGATCGAATAAAAGACGTATACCCTGACTATGAAGCCATAGTATATAAAGAGAGAAAATACTCTTGGAGACAGGTTTACGATCGATGTACTCGATTTGCCAGTGCCTTAACAAAAGTTGGAATTGGCAAAGGTGATGTTGTTTCTATTATGGCAGCAAATACACCTGAATTATTTGAAGCGCATTATTCTGTTCCCATGACAGGAGGGGTTGTCAACACAATTAATACTCGATTAGACACTAGAACAGTTGCCTACATACTAGACCACAGTGACTGTAAAGTTTTTATCGTGGATCGACAATTTCACAATGTAGCAATTGACGCTATTGCTCAAGTTAATCGAGAGATAATCGTTATTGATATTGATGACAAGCAAGCAGGTTTAGGAGATATTACAGCAATCGGAAAATTAGAGTATGAAAGTTTCTTGCAAACAGGTGATGAGGGGTTTGAATGGATAAGACCAGATGATGAGTGGCAGCCTATTTCACTTAACTATACATCTGGAACGACAGGAAATCCAAAAGGTGTTGTGTACCATCACAGAGGGTCCTATTTAATGTCAATGGGAAGTATCACTGCATGGAATATGCCTAATCGGCTCACCTATTTATATACAGTGCCAATGTTTCACTGTAATGGCTGGGGGTACCCTTGGACTTTGGCGATGCTCCATGCCCGTGTAATATTTATACGAAATATAGTTGTTAAAGAAATTTTTGAATTAATCGATGAATATGAGGTGACTCATTTTGGAGGTGCTCCTATCGTATTAAATATGATAGCAAATGCCCCTTCAGATGATCAAAAAGCACTGAAAAATAAGGTTTATGTTATGACTGCTGGTGCACCGCCTCCTAGTTCAATTCTTCAAAAAATGGAGTCTTTAGGCTTTGAGGTTATGCATGTATATGGACTGACTGAAACTTATGGCCATGTCGTTCATTGTGCTTGGAATAAGGACTGGGATAATTTAGCAGATGAAAAGCGATCTGAGCTAAAAGCCTATCAAGGAGTTCGCTATCCACACACAGAAATGGTATCGGTCATGAACCCAGAAACACTCGAACCTGTTCCTTCCGATGGAAAAACCATGGGGGAGATTATGATCCGAGGAAATACTGTCATGATGGGGTACTACAAAAATGAAAAAGCCACTCAAGAGTCGATGAAAAGCGGATGGTTTCACTCGGGCGACTTAGCAGTAATGCACCCTAGTGGATATATTCAAGTTAAAGATCGTTCAAAAGATATTATTATTAGTGGTGGTGAAAATATATCATCTGTAGAAATTGAAAATATTATTACAAAGCACCCTGCAGTATCATTAGCAGCAGTTGTTGCTAGACCTGATGAAAAATGGGGTGAGACACCCTGTGCTTTTATAGAATTAATTGAGGGTCAAACGGTAGAAGAAGATGAGTTAAAGAAATTTTGTAGAGAGCACTTAGCTGGTTTTAAAATGCCTAAAACTTTTGTATTTCAGGTCTTACCAAAAACATCAACTGGTAAAATTCAAAAGTACGAGTTAAGAGAAACAGTCAAAAATCTCTAATTTAATTTTTTATTTTTATCTTCAGTATTTATCACTTTAATAGCTTTTAGTTTTTTATAACACATGTAACAAACGAGATTATGATGACTTTTAATTAAATTTTGAACTTTCTTAGGAGCTGTTCGAATTTCAGATTCAATATACACACTGTCCATGACTGATAACTCTCCCTCGCAATATTTGCATTTCTCAGCCATGACTAATATTTTAAATTTTTCTTAATTTTGTTCCAATACTGAAAAAATCTTTTTGCTGGATGAAGATAATTCTCCTGCAATAAGAAGTAATCGGGTAACTGCTCTAAATCATATTTTTCACCTAATTTTTGAAATAAATTTTGGTAAATAGGTCTAAAAGTAGATTTTGTTATAATTTTGGATATGGTGTTTTGGTTATGAATTTCTTGCAATATCTCATATGTATTACCTCTATAGATTTCAGCCCCTGCCTCTTTGGCTAAAAAGTATCTATTTTCAATGATTTTGTCACTAAGCTCATAGCCTTCAGTTAAAGTATCATCAAAGATGTAAACAGGATTACCCTCAATACCGGCTGGCACTCTCATAAACTCGTCATATAAATAAATTAAGTTCATAAATTGGGAAAGAGCCTCAAGCTAATTTCTTCATAGCTGCCATCTATTTCTCTATTCTTCTCAGGTATAATATCTATGCTTTTGTGACAGTATTTGTGAACATTTTCTAAATTAAATATATAAGGTTTTCCTGCAAAGGTACTCGCGATCCACTGCCAAGAGAAGTTATTACTTGCAATATCTCCATCCAGTAAATGACTCATAAAAAACTTCGCTCCAGCTTGCCACTTCACTCTTCTAAAGTGAATAATATAAGAAGCCAAATACATACGTGCATGGTTATGAAGGTACCCAGTACTAGTGAGTTGCTCGATGAAAATATTAATAATCTGTGTTGGTGTTGTTGCTGATATAATATCCTCAGGCAAGTTATCTTGATATTCTTGAGCTCCAAATCCAGTTTTATATTCTTCTACATCTGTCCATAGTTGATCAGGATGATGGTAGGCATAGCTTCTCCAAAAATCTCTCCATGCTAATTCTTGAATAAACTTTTCACTCTCAACAAAATTATATTTGTCTCGAATATATCGATAGAGCTCTTTGTTAGTGATGATTCCATATTTTATATGGGCTGATAATCTTGAAATTTGTCCATTCAAAAAGTTTCTTGTTTTTGCATAGAGAGCGGGATTAAAAGAATTGAATTTTTCCAGCGCATCTTGTCTTGATAACATTGAGCTATTCGAATTTTTCGATATTGGTATTAGATCTTGAACACTTGAGATTTTCACTTTTAATTATACATAAAATTTGTGCTAATAGATTGTTTGTAAATCAAAGGTAATTTTGGTTTCAGGGGGGAGCTGAGAGATTCTGGAAATATCTATTTCATTTAAAATAGCAATTTTTGGATATCCTCCAGTACAAGGAATGTCCCGCATTAATACAATGGGTTGCCCATCACTTGGTACTTGAATAGACCCAGGCAATATTCCTTCAGACAATATATCATGAGACTTAGAACTAATGAGACTCTCACCTTTGAGTCTGATACCCATTCGATCACTTTGATTAGTTATTGTAAAAACACTGCTAATAAAAGATTGTAGAGTAATGTCTGAGAAATATTGAAGTTGAGGACCGGGATATACTTTGAAGTTGGTTACCTTTTCTAAATCAGGTTTTGGTATAGAGATAAGATCCCAAGAGCTTACATCTTTGCTTATATGAAATGAATCTTCGTTATTAAGAGTTCGATTAATAGAACCTATTCCTGCTTTTGTGTCAGTAGAGTAACTATTAAGACAAGGCTCTAACCCAAGTCCATGCTCAAAAGCTATGTATCCATATACTGAGTCTATTGTATTGTGAATAATCAATTCATCGCCCTCAAATAAATTAATACTCTTATAGGGTTGGCATTCTAGCTGGCTGCTGTTATTTTTCTGAATACTCATATTACAATTACCACCAACACAAATTTTAACTGATCCTTCTTTTACTTTTATTGATGGTCCCACATATGCAAATTCTATAAATTGATTTTGATGATTGGGTATAATTTTTTGCAACTCTATAATAATTCTTTGGTCCATCGCTCCACTTGGTGAGACTCCTAAGTGCTGATATTGAAATCTTCCAAAGTCTTGAATCGTTGAATGAGTCCCTGCACGAGTGATTATGATTGAGTTCATGATGAGTATTCCTTGATCAATTCATTTAATGAAAAATTATATTTTCTAATTTTTTCAAACTCTGAAAGTGATACGGAGTAAAATTTTACTTCATCACCTGGAAGAAAAAGGGAAGGGTAAGAACTTTGTAAATCAAAAATATCAAATGGTATTTGTCCAATTATATTCCAACCTCCAGGTGAAACTTTTGGATATATACAGGTATGGTTTTTTGCTATGCCAATGGATCTAGCAGGAATTTTTACCCTTGGAGTAGCTAACCGCGGTGTGATTAATTGGGAGGGAACATCCCCTAAATATGGAAATCCCGGCATGAAGCCTATATAATATGTATAGTAACGAACTGATGAGTGAAGATTGATAACCTCTTCTTTTGTAATCTGGTGTAGTTTTTGGATGATCTTTATATCTAAAGCAAAATTTTCATTATAACATGCCGGTATTCCCCATGTTTTAGTGACTTTTTTGTTAGTTTGAGAGTTTGTATCTTTCATTTTCATACTAATTTTGTCTTTGTTTTGATCTCTAATTTTTGAATTTTCAAAAATTACAACTATTTTATTGAATGAGGGAATAATGTTTAGTGATGGAAGATTAAGGTTTGAAATATTTAAAAATGTCTCATTTACCTCCTGTGATATAGATTTTGAGGTTTCATTCCCAAAATCTAAGACTAAACCCCGATCCCCATAAGAATTTATTCCTTTGAAATACACGCTAATATCATAATGTAACTTTGGTGCATTTGAATAAAATTAATTTAAATTCTGATATCGCAGAAAAAGATCTCAGTTTTTTCGAGACTGTTGATGCGCAGTTAATAAATAAAATTAGCTCTGCTAATCTTTCCTGTTTATATCATGGGGGGTCAGAAGACGTTGTTTTTAAAGCACTAAATTACTGTAAAATAAAACGTGTTTCAGTTGGTGCGCATATTTCTTTTTTAGATAGAGATAATTTTGGGCGCACAAAAATTAATTGGAACAAAAAATTAATCCGAGAAATTGTCAAAGATCAATTAATTTTTATTCATAATCTTGCCTCTGATATTAATTTTCCCGTAACACATGTTAAGCTTCATGGAGCTTTGAGTAATATGGCATGCGTTGACCAAGACCTTTCTAGTGAAATAGTAGATGTTTTAAAAAAAAATTACCCATCAATGATATTACTTGCACCAGCTTTAAGTGAACTTGCTAAAATCGGTATGAATAGCAACATACCCATTGCCCTTGAGGTTTTTGCAGATCGCACTTATGAAGATGATGCTACTTTAACACCTCGTTCCATTAATGACTCTTTGATAACAGATCCTAGAAGCGCCAAGGAGCATGTAAAAGCCATGCTTATACAAGGAGGGATTATTTCACGTAATGGGAATACTCTCAAAACAAACATTCATTCAGTGTGCGTTCACAGTGATACGCCAAATAGTGTTGAAATTTCTGAACAAATTTGCATACTCCTTCATGAAATGAAGATAACAAAAGTAGCTCTTCCAGAATTTTTCTAAGACTAAAATGAATAATTATTTTTTTTACGGCACTCTTCGCTCTATTGCAATATTAGAGAAGGTTATAGGAGGAAAAACTGATCACTTAAAAATAACTAAAGTTTTTGCACCAAAAAGTGAATTGCGTTTAGTCATTAATGAAAACTTCCCTGTAATAATCTTCGGTGAAAATTATTCTGGCGTTGAAGGTATAGTGGTTAAAGGATTAAGAGAAGAAGATATCGCACGTATACGTTTTTTCGAGGATGTAGAGTTTTCTCCTAAAACAATGATTATAGACATAGGGGGAATTCATGAAGAGGTTAATTATTTTTCACAAAAAGGAGTTGAGCCCTCTTTAGAACCTTGGATCTATGATGAGTGGAAAGAAAAAGAGGAAGCTTTGTCCTTAGTGACAACTGATCTTTGGATGCAACTTTATGGAAAATATACAGCTGAAGAGGCAGATCAATATTGGAATGACGTAAAAAAGCAGGCATATCATCAATACCTCTCTCAACAATGAAAATTATTAATTTAATTTTCTTAATTTCTATATTTTTTACATTTAGTTCTTTATCTGATGAAACAACAAGTTGGGAATTATTAAAAGAGGGTGGCAAAGTAGTTTTTATTCGTCATGCATATGCTCCTGGAAGCGGTGATCCCAATAATTTTGAATTATACGATTGTTCAACACAAAGAAATTTAAATGAACAAGGAATTAATCAATCTAAACGAATGGGTATATTATTTTCTAAATATTCTATTCCAATAGACTCTGTTTATTCCAGCGAATGGTGTCGTTGCAAAGAAACCGCTCGTCTGGCATTTGGAAATTTTGAGAGTTTAAGTGCCTTAAATTCAACATTTTCATCTGATTATCAAAAAAATTATTCAAAACAAATGTCTGAATTAAATCAATTCATTAAAAATTGGGACGACAGTCAAGGTAATTTAATTTTTGTAACCCATTATGTAATTGTTGGTGGTTTTCTTGATTATTATCCAAGTTCAGGAGAAATGGTGATAACAGATAAATCTCTATCAGTTCTTGGCACTATTAAAATAAATTTTTAAAAGAATACTCTTTCAATAAACCAATATAAACCAATCATTGAAATTATAATCGAAATAGGAATTTGCAAAAATGCTCTATACCAACTTTGACGTGATGGTATTATAAAGATAATTGATGCTAAGATAATAATTGCTATCTGTGCTATTTCTACACCAATGTTAAATGAGATTAAACTTAAAACAAGTTGACTAGTATTTAACCCAATATCTCCCAGCACAAACGCAAAACCTAAACCATGAATTAATCCAAAAATAAAAATTATTAAATACCGAAGTAAAGTTGAACTTCTTTGAAATATATTCTCAATTGCAACATAGCTTATAGACAATGCTATTAACGGTTCAACAATAGTAGCAGGTATAAAAATTAAATTAAAACTAGCTAGAATAAGTGTGATCGAATGCGCAACTGTAAACATTGTGACTTGAAGTAATAAAGGTTTAAATTTGATGGCGTAAAAAAAGATACCTATTATGAATAAGATATGGTCAAGTCCCTTAGGAACAATATGCTCTATCCCTAAAACTAAATATTCAATTGTTGTACTTAAAGCTGAAGACCGTGTCTGTTGAGATATGAGTGATGATCTTTCAGCAGGTTGTAAATAAGTTGTAAATAAAACAGACTCTTTTGATAAATCCTCAAAATGTCTAATTACCACGGGACCCAATTCTTTTTCAAATTGAATGGTAAAAGACTCATCTTTTATTTCAAAACCTATGTTTAAAGTTGTATCTCTGGGAAATTCATCGTTTATTTCTTGAAAAGTATCAACATTTCTTAAAGAAAGCGGTATAGTTTCATCTCCAATATTGATTTTAATCTTATCTGTAAATTTATTTTCATTTTCTATGACCATTTTCTCTACTTCTTCAGTGGAAAGGGCCCGTAACGCATCATATTTTTGAGATTGAGGTGAGTCGTTGGTATCCTGATATAAAGAGGCATCAATTTCAGAAAGAACAGTTTCTGCATTTAATTTAAATTCGATTGATGCATTTCCTTCAATAATGGTAATATCCATCACCGCAGGTTTAATTTCGTGTGAATTCAGAGGAGAGCTCAATATTAAAATTAGAAAAAATAAGTACTTAATCATTCGGTCATGTTTACCAAAATTCATCTAAAAATTCTTTATATTTTTTTGCTCCTTATTGCTTATTCTATTAGAGCAAACGCTCATGAATTTTGGATCGAGCCTACGCAATATCAACTTAATGATGACTTAATAAATGCTCACTTGAGGGTAGGACAAGAATTTCAAGGTATGGTTTTAATGTATAATCCACAAGATTTTAAAACATTTAAAATATTATCTGGATCCAAAAATAAAAAAGAAAAAATAAAGGGCATACTAGGTGATGTGCCTGCAATTAATATAATGACTAATTTAGACAATTTATTAATTATTTATCATGAAACTAAAGATAAATATGTTGATTATAAAAAGTTTCAAAAATTCGAGGATTTTGTTAATGAAAAAGGTTACCAGCAACTAATCAATACTCATTTTGAGAAAGGATTTCCCGAAAGTAATTTTATTGAGAGTTATCGTCGTTATGCAAAATCTCTTATTACACTAAATGGCAGTGAGGGGAAGGATAAAAAAACAGGACTTCTATTTGAATTTGTTTTAGACCAAAATCCTTACAAAGAATTGAATTCAAAGCAAATGAGTGGAACTTTATATTACAAAAAAAAACCACTAAAAAAAAATCTTGTTACAATTTTTTCGAAATATAAAAATACAAAGTTATCAATTGTAAATACCATAACGGATGATAAAGGAAAATTCACTTTTGATATTGAACCAGGAAGGGAATATCTTTTAGACTCAGTTGTGATTTATCCATTAAAAGCAGAACCAGAAAAAAATGAGCCAATCTGGCATAGTGATTGGGCATCAACAACTTTCTTAATACCTGAAAATAATCTTTAATTATTATTAATTAGTATAAAATAGATAATTATGATTTTTGCTTTAAAAGTTTTATTAGCTGCTCTTGTGATTGCATTTGCAAGTTGGCTTTCCGGTAAAAAACCTGAGCTATCTGGATTTATTATTGCTCTTCCAATAGCAAGTATAATAGCCATAGCCTTCTCTTTCCTAGAGCATAAAAATACTGAAAATACTGTAATATTTGCAAAAAGCATTCTTATTGGAGTACCTGTCTCATATTTATTTTTCTTACCTTTTTTCTTTGCAAAAAATCTCAATATGAATTTTTGGTTAATTTACTTGATTGGATTGACTTTACTCGTAATAGGATATTTTGTTCATAAATATATTATGAGTTTAATTTGAATGTTTGAGTTATTTGCAGACTCAACTCCAAATGCAAGAAAAATTTCAATAATGTTAGAGGAGATTAATGAGAGTTATGATTTGACTTTAATTAATTTAAATAATGGTGAACAATTCAACGAGGAGTTTAAAAAAATTTCTCCATTTTCAAAAATTCCTGTTTTAAGACATAATAACAAGACCATATTTGAGTCTGGTGCTATCTTAATTTACTTGGCAAATTTATCTGGAGAATTTTATGGCTCAAATCAAAGTTTAACAACCCAGTGGTTGATGGCTCAAATGGGTTATATAGGCCCTATGTTAGGTCAGCATCATCAATTTCATTATTATAATCCTGGTAAAAGTGATTTTGGTGAAGATAGATATTTTAAAATTGCAGAAACGATATACAAAAATTTAGATGATCATTTATCTATAAATGAATATTTGGCAAATGAATATTCAATTGCAGATATTGCAACATTTCCTTGGATCGCTAGACACCCAATTCATGATATAGGTCTGAATAAATACATCAATCTATTGCGTTGGTATAATCAAATATCACTTAGACCTGCTGTCTTAAAGGGATATGATCTATTTAAAGATGGCTCAATACCACCACCCGCGTAATCAAAATGAAAGTATACTTTAATGGTTCATGTAATATTTGTAATGCAGAGATAAGTCACTATAAAAAGAAAACCTTTAATATAAACTATGTTGATATTTCAAAAAATAAAGATGAGCATATAAATCATCTCTCCAAAAAAGATTTATTTAGAAGAATGCATGTATATCATGATGGAAAAATTTTTTCTGGATCAGAGTCCTTTTTAGTTTTATGGGATACAATTCCAAGATGGAGATACCTGTCTTTATTGTTGAAGCTACCATTACTTAGACAACTATGGAAAATTGCATACGAAGGGTTAGCTTTACTACTTTATTTGAAAAACAAAAAGAAGATTGAGTAGAACCATTCTTGAAGAAAACCACAAGAATGGTTCTGGAGGATTAAGGTTAGTTATTAATTATTACTTTTCTGAAAAAATTTAGATCAATCAATATATCTTTATAAATGGGGATATTTTTGCTATTTGGGACTATATAGCGAGAAAATCTAATTTTTTAAACGATTTAATTTTATCACTTCACCAATAAAATATAATGATCCTCCAAAATAAATTGTGGTCTGATTTGATGAGAGTTTATTAATCATTTTAAATGAATCTATTAAGGAATTTGCAAAATAGAGCTTCAGGTATTTGGGCAGCAGATCCTCAGTAATAGAGTTTTCCTCGTTCATTTTAACAACAATTATTTTATTAAAATGATTTGATAAGTTAGAAAGCATTTGAGTATATTTTTTATTATTTAAAAAAGAGCATATGAGTATTTTCCTATTCTTCGGTAATGATTTAATTAATGCTTTCATGCCATCGATATTGTGAAAGCCATCTAAGTAAATATTCTTATATTTCTTTATTTTTTTATTTAAAAGTCCGCTCTTAATTTGCTGCAATCTCCCAGGCCACTCACAATTCATCAACGCTTTTTCTGTTTTTTCTATTACAAATCTTTCTTTCAATATATTCCTCGCTAAATGTATTGCTAATCCAGCATTAATTAATTGATGTGATCCTAATAAACTTAATTTTGATAAATTAACTCTTATATTATTCGATAAATAAAAATTAGATTTTATTTTCCAATGAATATTAAATAGATTTGCAGCTAATTTTTTTTTTTTTAATTGTGACTTAATATATTTCATAACATTTGTTTTCTGTCGATTAATAAAAATTGTACTTTTTGAATTTAATATTCCTAATTTCTCAAAAGCAATTTGATCCAATGAATTTCCTAAATAATCTTGATGATCTAAAGAAATTGGAGTAATAGCTGCATACTTTGATTTTTTTAAAATATTTGTAGCATCAAACCTTCCTCCAAGCCCAACTTCTAATATTAGATAGTCAGCTTTATGATCTTGAAAAGCTTTAAACGCCGCCGCAGTAGTGATTTCAAAAAATGTTATCAAATTTCCTTCATTTTTATCTTCGCAATATTTCAAATATTCTAATAATTTTTGATTGGAAATTTCTTTTGATCTTAGTTGAATTCTTTCATTAAATTTTACTAAGTGAGGTGTGGAGTATACGTGTGTTGAATAATTATGATGATTGAGAATTGATTTCAAAATAACTGCTGTTGAGCCTTTTCCATTTGTACCAGCTATATGAATGACTTTGGGCAATAAATTTTCATCAAAATTTATCTTCTTTAAAAGTTTTTTAATTCTTCCTAAAGATAAATCTGAAAATTTTGGATGCAGATTTAGTAGTCTTTGAAAAATGCGATCTTTCAAGAATTTATTTTTTTACGAATGATAGAACTTTTGAAAGTGTTTGACTTAATTCTTTTCGATGGACAACCATATCAACCATTCCGTGTTCAAGAAGATATTCGGCAGTCTGAAAATCCTCAGGTAATTGTTCTTTGATTGTCTCTTCGATAACTCTTTTTCCAGCAAAACCAATCATACTTCCTTTTTCAGCAATAATTATATCTCCAAGCATCGCAAACGAAGCGCTCACACCTCCAGTAGTAGGATGAGTAAGAACACTCACGTAAGGAATTTTATGTTGGTCTAGCATATTCACTGCTGCAACTGTTTTAGGTAGTTGCATTAAACTTACAATACCTTCTTGCATCCTTGCACCTCCTGAGGAAGCAACAGATATAAATGGACAATTCAAATTAACAGCGTTTTGACAACCGATTTTAAATGCTTCACCAACAAATTGACCCATTGAACCACCCATAAAATTAAAATCTAAAATAAAAACTACAACTTTTGTGCTTCCAATTTCACCTTTAGCTAGAATAGCGGCATCTTTTTGATCAGTTTTCTTTTGTGCAGCTTTCATCCTATCTGAATATTTTTTAAGATCTTTAAATTTTAGAGGATCATTATTTTCAAAAGGCACCTCAATTAATTCATAATTTTCGTTATCAAATAAATTTTTTAATCTACTATTCACATCCATTCCCATATGAAAGTCACAATATGAACAAACATTAAGATTTTCTTTTAAATCACTTACATAAAGGGTTCTTTCCCCGCAACCACACTTAGTCCACAAATCAGACGGAGGCTCTTTTCTTTTGACGAGTGAGTTTAATTTAGGTTTTACATAATCTGTGAGCCAGTTCATTTTTAGATCTTAACCTCTTGTATAAATTTTTTAAGGCTTTTAAGGTACTTGTTAAAATCCATCTTTACATCAAAATATTTTTGAATTAGAGCTGAACCAATTATAACTCCATCTGCATTTGTTTTTTTGGATATATCATTGACATCTTTTTTAGACTTGATTCCAAATCCAACTAAAACAGGAACAGAAGACATTTTTTTTATAGATGTAACATTTTTATTTATTTCTTTGTAATCTAATTTATTTGAACCTGTGATTCCAGTTGCAGATATATAATAAATGAAACCTTTTGAATTTTTCAAAAGTTTTTGAGATCTTTTTTTATCAGTCATTGGAGAGATTAACTTGATCAAGTGTATATTATTTTTAGACAATGACTTTTTAATTGCACCTTCCTCTTCAAAAGGCAAATCAACAATTATTATTCCATCGACAATACTTTTAATATTTTTGATGAATTTATTTACTCCAAATTTGCGAACAGTATTTAAATAACACATGATAACAAATGAAGTATTATTTTTAGATTTACTTAAATACTTAATTAAATCTAATGATTGCTGTGTTGATAATTTTGATCTGAGTGCAAGTTTATTTGCCTCTTGGATGATAGGGCCATCTGCCATCGGATCAGAAAAGGGAAGCCCAAACTCAATAATATCTGGTTGATGAGATAACATTTCATTAAAAATCTTTTTACTATTATTTAGTGTAGGAAAACCACACGTCATAAATAAAGATAGTATTTTTTTCTTAGGAAGAGAGTCTAGATTATTCATCTGCATCAAACCCTATTGCTTTAGCTGCAGTAAATAAATCTTTATCGCCTCGTCCACACAAATTTAAAATTACAACTTTGTTTTTATGTTTATTTTTAAATGCTTTAATTAAATAGGCTAGGGCATGAGAAGGTTCTAATGCTGGAATAATTCCCTCTAGTTTTGAACATGTTTGAAATGCTTCAAGAGCTTCTTTATCAGTTATACCAAAGTATTTAACTCTTTTAATATCTTTTAAGTAGGAGTGTTCAGGCCCTACACCAGGATAATCGAGACCGGCTGAAATAGAATGAGCCTCTTTTATTTGCCCATCATTGTCTTGTAAGACATAACTGTAACTACCATGTAAAATACCGGGAGTTCCAGATGTCATTGTAGCAGCTGTTTCTTTTGTTTTAGCGCCTCTACCAGCTGCCTCAACTCCAATAATCTTTACCTTTTTATCATTTAAAAATGGATAAAATAAACCCATTGCATTTGATCCGCCTCCAACGCAAGCTATCAAATAATCTGGTAGTTTTTTCTCTACTTTTAATATTTGTTCTCTAGCTTCTTTTCCAATTACAGATTGAAAATCTCTTACCATTTTTGGATAGGGGTGAGGACCTGCTGTAGAACCAATAATATAAAAAGTATCTCTGACGTTTTTAATCCAATCTCTTAAAGCTTCATTCATCGCATCTTTTAGAGATTTACTTCCAGACTCAACAGGTATAATGGTGGCTCCCAGAAGCTTCATTCTAAAAACATTTGGTTTTTGTCTTTCGATATCTTTAGACCCCATATAAATATAACAAGGAAGTCCAAAAAGAGCGCAAACAGTAGCTGTTGCAACTCCATGCTGTCCAGCACCCGTTTCAGCGATAATTCTTGTTTTGCCCATTTTTTTTGCAAGAAGTATTTGTCCCAAGCAATTATTGATTTTATGGGCACCTGTATGATTTAGCTCATCTCTTTTAAAATACACTTTTGGTCCATTAATATATTTAGATAAATTTTTAGCGAAGTGTAAAGAGGAGGGCCTACCTACATAATTTTTAAATAGATCATTTAGTTCTTTTTTAAATTTTTTATCCTTTTGAATTTTTTTGTACGATTTATCTAGGTTTAATAAAAGAGGCATTAATGTTTCTGAAACATACATGCCTCCGAATTCACCAAATCTTCCAACAGTGCTAGGTTGTTTATAAGTTTTCATTAATTATAAATAGATGAAATTATACCATCTATCAAAGTAAGGCTTTTTTCACCTGGTTGTTCCTCTACACCAGAATTTATATCAACAAAATCCGCACCTGTTAAGTTAATTGCCTTTTTGATATTAGTGACATTTAGACCTCCTGATAAAATATAAGGAAGTTTTTTAATATTTTTAAAATCAGACCAATCCCAAGTTTTATTGTTACCCCCCGGCATCTGATTTGAAGAGGGTTTCGCTTCGATGAGGAACTGATCTACATCAATTAACTCAGTTGTTCTAAAATCCTCTGGGGATATGGATTTATATATCTTTTTCTTAAAATTACTTTTTATTTCACTTATAAAGTTTTGATCTTCATTCCCATGAAGTTGAATTGTATCAAAATCAAAAACTTCTAACTTATTTTTAATATCATCAATTGATGGATTAACAAAAACACCCACAAATTTATCTTTATGTGATTTAAAATATTGGTTAATTAGAGCTAGTGTGTCTAAATCTATGAACCTTGGACTCTTTTCATAAAAAATTAATCCTTGATAAGAAATATTTAAATCAAGACAATGATTAATTATAGCTGGATTATTTTGTCCACAAATTTTTATTTTTATGTTGTTCACCATATTTTTTTAATAAATCTAAAGGTCTTTTACTTTCTATTAATTCTCTGCCTATTACAACAAAGCTTGCACCATCTTGTAAAGCATTATGAACAAAAGTAACTCTTTTTTGATCATCATTTCTAGAAAACATTTTAACACCAGGTGTTATTTTAATTAATTTATTATATTTTCTCAAAATTCTCAGGTCATCACCTGAACAAATAAGGCCATGAATGTTTTTATTATTTGCGATTTCAGTAAATTTTTTTACAAGTTTTTTTGTATTTTTCTCTTTGTATATTTCTTCACTATCTTTTCCATCTAAGCTGGTTAATAAAGTTACTCCTAAAATTTTAGTTTTAAGTTTATTTTTTTTAATAGATTTTAATGCAGCTTTCATCATCTCGTTACCTCCTGATATATGCAAGGTAAGAAAATCAGGATTTATTTTCGATAAAGATTCAATCGCACTGTTAACAGTGTTGGGAATATCATGAAGTTTTAAATCAAGAAATAATTTACTTTTTTTCTTTTTGATTTCTGAAATTAGTTCATTTGAACGTTTATTATAGAAAGATCTATAACCAACTTTAAAACCATATACATGACGGTATAGTTTTCTTACGACATTTATATTTTGAGTATTTGTTTTGAGATCTAGAGCTATAAAAGATTTAAATTTTTTCATTTAATTTTTTATTTATTTTTTCACTGGCCTTGAAAATAACTTTCCACTTAGATGGAATGTATATCTTTTTCTTATTTCTTGGATCAGACCCAAACCTAGACTTCATTAATTTAGATTTAAAAATACCAAAATTTCTTAACTCTATAGAAACATGATCACAAATATTTTTTTCCAAAATAAAAAAAAACCTTTTAAATATTGCCTCGTTAATTTTAGGTGTTAAATCAGTTTCTAATTTGAGGTAAGTCTTTAATATATCAGACTTATTCTTCTTTGGAGTCCTTGTCCTCATCCAAAGCCTTACCAAGAATATCCCCTAAAACTGAACCAGAGGACTTGGATCCATATTTTTCTAATAAATTTTGCTCTTCATCTATTTCTAATTGTCTAATAGAAAGAGAAAATTTTCGATTTGTAAGATCAATAGAACTAATTTTTGCATCTATTTTTTGACCCTCATTATACCTAGATATATTCTGTTCTTCTTTATTTTTTGATAGTTCTTTTCTTCTTATAGTTGTCCCAATAAAGTTAGTTACTTCAACATCAATACCGTTATTATTAATTTTAGTAATAGTAGCAGATACAATATCTCCTTTAGATTTATCTTTAAAAAATTCATTGAAGGGATCTGCAGATAATTGTTTTATACCAAAACTTATTTTTTCTTTTTCAGGGTCAATTTCTAAAATTTTAACCTGAATGTTCTGACCTTTTTGATATTTTTTTAGAGTTCTATCACCATTATGATCTGTCCATGATAAGTCATTTTTATGTATAAGTCCGTCAATATTTTCATTAAGCTTTGCAAATATGCCAAATTCAGTAATATTTTTAATTTCTGTATCAATTGTTTGATCTTTTTTATATTCGTTTAATATATTTTCCCATGGATTTGGTTCTGTTTGTTTAATTCCAAGGCTTATCCTTTTCTTCTCTTTGTCTATTTCAAGTATTTTAACTTTAATATTAAATCCAACTTCTAGTATTTTATTTGGGTGAATATTTTTTTTAGTCCAACTAATGTCATTTGAATGTACTAAACCTTCTAAGTCTTTTTCAGTAAGTTGAACAAAAGCACCGTAATCAGTAATATGAGTGATTTTGCCATCATAGATTTCGTTAAGTGTAATTTTTTCCTCGATCTTTTCCCATGGGTCATCTTTTAACTGTTTATAGCCAAGACTTATTTTATCTGAGTCATCTGAAACTTTAAGAATTTTAAATTCATATTTTTTACCAACCTCAAGAACATCTGATGGATGACTTATTCTACTCCATGAAATGTCACTTAAATGAACTAAGCCATCAATTCCACCAAGATCAACAAAAGCACCGTAATCAGTAAATGTTTTAACTTTCCCGGACACAACAGAGTTGTTTTTTGATTTATCTAAAATTTGATTTTTTATTTCTTTTTGCTTCTCCTCTAGTATTGCTTTTCTAGATACAACAATATTTCCCTTTGAATAATCCATCTTTAAGATCTCAAATGTTTCCTCTGTTTTTATTAAATGACTTACATCTCTTACAGGTCGAACGTCAATTTGACTTAGGGGCAGGAATGCATTTGTACCCATTATTTTCACGTACAAGCCTGCTTTGGCTTTTCCAACAATAAAGCCCTTTACCCTCTCTTTGTTATCATGGAGTTTTTGTAGCTTTTCCCATGATTTCATTTTAATTGCTTTTTCGTGAGAGACTTTAACATTACCCTCTCTGTCCTCTAATTTTTCAACAAATACTTCGATTACCTGTCCAGTTTTTAAATCATCTGATGATCCCGTATTTAGAAATTCTTCTTTGGGTATTTGACCCTCACTTTTATATCCAATATCAACTGTTATATGTTGATCACTAATCTTTAAAATAGTTCCAGAAATAATTTTATTTGCAGTAATTGTGCTTTCAGTCTTGAATTGTTGGTCTAACAATTTGCTATACTCTTCGTTAGATATCATAAGTCATAATTTACCTTTCGCTTTAAGTTAGGTTTTTTTAAAGTTTTATTAATGTTTTTCAAGAAAAATTAATAACTAAATTTTGATATATGATTGAAAAACTTTGGATAGCTTGTTTTTACACATGATTTATCTCGAATTATATTGTTTTTTTTACAAATCAGATTTGCAATATAAAAAGACATTAAAATTCTGTGATCACCGTTATGCTTAATAATACCGCCACCTTTTTTTAAATCATAATTACCATAAATATATAAATCATAATTTTTGATTATAGATTTAACACCAATTTTTTTTAGATTTTTATGTATAAGTAACAATCTATTACTTTCTTTTACTGTTAATTCTTTCAAACCTTTAAACACTGTCAAGCCATTTGCAAATGATGCTGCTATAGATAAGATTGGTATTTCATCAACTTGTAGTGGAATATCTATTGACTCAACTATTGTTGAGTCTAAATTTTTCTTTTGCTCAATTTTTAGATCAGCAACTAACTCATTATGAATTTTTCTTTTATTCATAACATTGATATTGCCTCCCATTTTTTTTAAGGTTTTGATGAAACCAATTCTAGTTTTGTTGAATAGAATATTTTTTACTAAAAGTTTAGATCCAGGTTTTAAACAAGCAGCTGTAATAAAAAAAGCTGCCGATGAGGGATCACCTGGTACTTTATAATTTATTGTTTTAAGATCTTTACTATTTCTCATCTCTATAAATCTGTAAGTTTGATCTTCTCTAACTTTAATGTTATATCCCATCGACTTAAGCATATTTTCAGTATGATCTCTTGTGGTCTTAAACTCTTTAATTTTAACAGTTCCATTAGTATTTAAAGCTGAAAGCATAATTGCACTTTTTATTTGAGCAGAAGGAATAAGTATTTCAAAACTTAGCGGTACTGCATTCCCAGTCCCTTTTAATTTAATTGGTGGAAACAAATTTTTTTTTAATTTAATTGTTGCACCTACCCTAGATAAGTGTTCTGTGACTCTTTTCATGGGCCTCTTACTTAAAGAGTTGTCCCCAATTAATTTTACTTCAATGTTATTTGTGGAAATTAAGCCAGATATTAGTCTAATTCCAGTACCTGAGTTTCCAAAATCTATTGTCTGTTTTGGATGAAATAATCCACCAGGTGGGATACCAAAAACATTATATTTATTATCTTTTTTTTTTATTTGAATACCTAATTGTCTCATTGCTTTGAGCGTATTAATAACATCTTCGCCTTCTAATAAATTATCAATTTGAGATTTACCAACGGCCTGCCCTGCAAGTATTAAAATTCTATGGCTAATTGATTTATCACCTGGCGGAAAATAAGTTCCTTTTATTATACTTCGACTATTTATAGGCATAATATTAATTATAATTTTTACCTAGATAGATTTTTTTAACAAATTTGTCTGATGTAATATCATTTGGAGTGCCAGATTTTATTATTTCACCATTATAAATAATGTAACCAAAATCTACGATGCTTAGTGCCTCTTTTACATTATGATCAGTTATTATGATTCCTATATTCATTTTTTTTAGTAGTGAAATTGTTGATTTTACTTCTTCAATAGCTATGGGATCAATACCAGCAAAAGGCTCATCAAGTAAAAGAAACTTTGGATTACTAGCCAAGGCTCTAGCAATTTCGGTCCTTCTTCTCTCTCCCCCAGACAATAATTTACCTTTTGTTTTTTGAAAATTACTCAAAGAAAATTGTTTAATTAACTCATTTGTAATTTTTGAAGACTCATTTTTACTATGAAATAATTCTGCTATAGAGTAAATATTATCGTGAACACTTAAATCACGAAAAATTGATGCCTCTTGAGGTAAATAAGAAATTCCTAGTTTTGTCCTTAAACTTAGACTCATGTCATTTAAATTGAAGTTATCAAGTAATATCTTGCCTAGATCAGGATACAAAAATCCTGCTACAATGTTAAAAAGAGTTGTCTTACCACTTCCATTAGGTCCAAGTAAACCATTTATCCTGTTGCTGTTGAATTCAATATTTATTTTGTTAAGTGCTTTTTTTGATTTAAAGCTTTTAGAAACATCAATAAGTTTAATCTTTTGCATCTTTTTCTAATAAAACTTCCACAAGAGATTGTTTATCAGCAGAGTTTAAAATTCGTTTATTGTTATCAATGTCAGCGATTAATTCATTACCAGTGAGTAACCTAGTTGGGGATTCAATTGATACATCTCCATTCAATTTAATTATATTATCATCTCTAGTATAAATTGCATAATCACCCCTAAATGTTTCATCTTTGAATTCAATCACCACATTGTTAAATAGTTCAATAATAGTAAAAACTTCTTCATTATTTTCCTCTATATAATTAGCGATCATCTTATCGGCAAAGGCAATGAACTTATCATTTTTAAATTCTACATCTCCATTAGCTGTATAGCTTTTATTTTCAGAGTCCCAAATAAGACTGTCCCCAGCCTTAACATAGCTCTCAGAATTAGCATTAGAAAATAAAATAAAAAAGATTAAAAAAAATAATTTATTTACTTGTAACAAATTCAACTTTACCTTTAAATATAATTTTACCATCATTATCAAAATTTTTAAAACCTTGGGCTTTCAAAGACCCCATCTTATTAAATACTTCTACATATTCATCACTTTTAGAAATCTCTTTTAACAAATTTATTGATATGTCTCTTCCATAAATTTTATACTCTTTATTTTCTAAATACGATTTTCCCTCAAGATAAATATTATCGTCATCGATTTTATTTAATTTTTCTGAGCCGATTTTAGTAATTCCAGAATTGCTTAACACAATGCTAGAAAAATTTTCAACTGTTATTGTTTTCTTACTAAAATTATCTGTTAATGGCCTTTGATTGTAAATTAAAATAGAAACTTGTAATCCAAAAAATATAATAATTAATAAATTAAAAATTTTTTTTCTATAGTATTTAATCATTTTCTAAACATTTTTTAATATTAACTATACCTATTGGTTTATTTTTCTTAACGACAATAAGACTTGTAATAGAGTATTTATTCATAAGTATAATAGCAGATGAAATTAATAGATCGCCTGTAGCAACAATAGGCTTACTTTTCATTATCATCGTGGCCTTTTTTTTTATGTCAATCTTTGAAATAGATCGTCTTAAATCTCCATCTGTAATGATTCCCTTAATATTTTTATTTTTATCAAGTACCACCGCACATCCGTATTTTTTTTCTGTCATAACCAAAACAGCATCGATTATATTAGAATTTATGCTGATAATTGGAATATCAGTATCCATTATTTCATTCAGAGTTCTAAGTTTTTTACCTAATTTTCCTCCTGGATGAAGTTCGATAAATGATTTTTTATCAAATTTTCTTTGGCTTAAAACAGCACAACAAAGAGCATCACCAAGTGCAAGGGACATTGTGGTTGATGTAGTCGGTATTGTTTGCAATTTATCAGCTTCTTTGTGCTTTGGTAAAATTAAATTTATATCTGAATTTTTTGATAATAGGCTTTTATTGGTTGAAGTAATTGAAATAATTTTAAGTTTTCTTTTCTTACTAAACTTAAGTAAATCGCTCAACTCATGAGACTCACCAGAATTAGATAAAATTAATAATATATCATTTTTTTCAATAATACCCATATCTCCGTGACTAGCATCAACAGGGTTTAAAAAAATTGCTGGTATCCCAGTAGATGTAAAAGAAGCGGCAATTTTACCAGCAATATTTCCACTCTTACCAACTCCAGAAATAATTATTTTACCATTTTGTTTTGAAATTAATTCTACAGCCTTTACAAAATCTTTGCCTAAACTTTTTGATAAATTAGCTAAGCCCATGCTCTCTAGCTTAATTACATCTTGACCAACTTTTTGAATTCTTAATTTATTCATTTATTATTTGTGAGCAAAAATATCTATTCCTTCCCATCCTTGTAAATCTAAATCAACTCTTATTTCCATAAATTTCATTATAGATTTAAACAACTTCAATCTTTTTTGATTATACAATTTAACATTAAGAGCATTTTTTATTTCTGATAGATATAAAACGTCATTCATTGCGTATTGAATTTGTTTTTTTGTAAGTTTTTTTTTACTCCAATCAGAGGATTGTTCAGTTTTATCTAATTGAATGTCTAATATTTCATTGACTAGATCTTTTAATCCATGCTTTGAGGAGTATGTTCGGGTTAATTTTGAGGCAACCTTTGTGCAAAAAACATTTTTGACATTTATTTTTAAATTTTCTTTTAATACGGCCATATCAAATCTTCCAAAGTGAAAAATTTTAGTAAGACTATTATTTTCTAAAAGTAATTTGATATTTTTTGAAAATTTAGGTGATAAATCCTCTTCAAATTTTATTAAATAAACTTTTTTATTTGTCTCATTTCTTAACTGTATCAAGCATAGCCTATCTCTTTTAATATTTAATCCCAATGTTTCAGTATCTATGGAGATATCTCCTTTAAAAGATTTTAGAACTTTATCTGGTAGGTCGTTTTGAAATAATTGATAATTTGACATCTGTGAACATATATTTATATAAGATAGATATCACAATGAAAAACAAAAATATCTTAGTGTTTGGATCCACAGGCTTTATAGGAAGAAGTTTAACAAAAAGACTATTACAAAAGGGTGACAAATTAATATGCCCTGTAAGAAATGCTAGTAGAGTAAAAAGAAATGTACTTTCAGGAGATATTGGGCAGATTGAAATAATTGAATTTGATATTCATAATCTAGAGTTAATTAAAAGCTTAATTGCAAATTCAGACTTAGTAATTAATTTGATTGGTATTTTATATGAAAAAAATAATTTATCATTTGAACTGGTTCATTATTTACTACCAAAAAAAATTGCTAATTATTGTGAATTATACAAAAAACCGTTTCTTCACGTCTCTAGCTTAGGATCTACCTATCAAACAAAATCAAATTATTTAATTAGTAAAAAAATGGGCGAAGAATTCATAGAGAATAATAATACTAATCACATAATTATAAGACCAAGTACAGTGTATGGAGAGGAGGATAATTTCTTTAATTTATTTGGTAAGATGGCTAAAATTTTACCTTTCCTTCCACTGATAAAAAATGGGGCAACGAGGTTCCAGCCAATATATGTAAATGATTTATCTCTTCTTATTTTCAATTTAATAAATAATTTTGATGAGTATAAAAACTCAAACTTAGCCGCAGTTGGAAATGAAATATTCACATTTAAGGAAATTTTAAGTCATATATTCTTATCTTTAAAAAAAAAGGAGAGATTTTTTTACATACCTTCTTTTCTTGCAATTCTTCAAGGTAAACTATTAGAAAAACTCCCAAAACCTTTATTTACTTATGACCAATATGTAACTCTTTCACACGATAGTATTTCAGAGGGAGGTCAAAAATTAATTACAGAAATATTAAAACAAGATCTATCAGATATGAAGGTTATTACTTCAGAATATCTAAAAAAATTTATCGATAAAGTCTAATTAAGATAAATAAAATAACAAAATTAAACCTAATAAAATTCTATAAATTACAAAAGGAGTAAAGCCAATTTTATTTATCATCTTAATAAATACAGATATTGTAAAATATGCTGCAAAAAATGTAGTAATGAAAATTAAAGATAGATTTTTATCTATAATAAAATTTTCAAAATCTTTAATATTTGAAATAAAAGACAAACAAATTATAGGTATGCCCATATATAAACTATAAATTGATGAAGATTTTCTATCTTCTCCAAATAGTCTGAATGCAATTATACAACTTCCTGCTCTACTGAAACCTGGTAAAAAAGCTAGACATTGAAAAAATCCAGCTAAAATAAATTTAGTATTTTTATTTCTTATTTTTAACTTAGATATTTTTATTTTATCTGAAACAAAGAGTAGTACTGCTCCAGTAATCGAAGTGTATCCAATTAACTCTAAACTTATATAATTTACATTGTAGAATTTGATTATAAAACCAAGAAGAATTGCAGGTATGGTCGCATAAATTAATATTTTACTGTGTGCTTTAATATTTGATTTTGAAAAATATTTGTTTGCTAATAAATATAATAATAAAGCCAATAAAGAGGCAAAGTGTGCTGTTGTTTCATATAAATAATTTCTAGATTCTAAGCTTTTAGAGAAGATTTCTAAAATATTAAGGTGTCCACTGGAACTAATGGGGATAAATTCAGTAATTCCCTGAATTAAACCATAAATAACATAAAAAATACTACTATTAGTCATAATTTATTATCATTTATAAGTTTACTTAATTTGATAACCTCTGTATTAATACATTCCATTTATTTGTAGGAAAATAATGTAATATTTTATTATCATGTTAAAGTTTCATAAAAAAAAATCCAAGAATCCCTCTAAAACTGATCCTGAAAAAAGAATAAAGGATTTTCAGGAAATTTATAGCCAGTTTGATAAAAATGACTCTGTTGAACAATCTTCAAGATGTTCTCAATGTGGAATCCCATATTGTCAAATACACTGTCCTTTAAACAATAACATACCAGATTGGCTACGTTACATTGCAGAAGGCCGATTGGAGGAAGCTTATCAAGTATCTGCATCTACAAATGCATTTCCAGAGGTATGTGGAAGAGTTTGTCCTCAAGATCGTTTGTGCGAGGGTAATTGTGTTGTCGAACAAGCAGGCTTTGGAGCCATTACAATTGGTAATTTAGAAAAATACCTAACAGAAATAGCTTGGGAAAAAGGATGGGTTAAAAATCTATCATCACAAAACCAACACAAGCAGAAAGTCGCAATAATAGGATCGGGCCCTGCAGGGATGGCTGCATCAGCCTATTTAATTCAAAATGGATATCAAGTAGACGTTTATGAAAAAAATGACCGAGCTGGAGGTTTGATGATTTATGGCATACCTAACTTTAAATTAGATAAAAAAATTGTTGAGAGAAGAACAGAGTGGCTTACTGATAGTGGTGTTGTATTTAACTTAAACACCGAAGTTGGAAAAAATATTTCCTTTCAAGATTTGGAAAAAGATTATGATGCAATATTAATTGCAACTGGTGTATACAAAGCAAGACAATTAGACATTGATACTTCATCAGTCAACAATAGCATTCCTGCTTTGGATTTTTTAATTGAGAGTAACAGAACTGGTTTAGGTGACTCTCCTTCAAAAAATAAATATCTCACAGCAAAAGATAAACATGTAGTTGTTATTGGTGGAGGAGATACTGCTATGGATTGTGTAAGAACAGCTATCAGACAACAAGCAAAAGAGGTTACTTGCCTTTACAGAAGAAACAAAGAAAATATGCCTGGATCAGCAAGAGAAGTTTTAAATGCAGAGCAAGAGGGTATTAAATTTAATTGGTTATCTGTTCCATCTAAAATTATCAGTGATAGCGCTACTGCAACAAGTATGACATACAAAGTGGCTACATTAGGTGAGGTTGACGAGAGTGGAAGAAGAAAACCAATCGATACTGGTGTTGAAAAACAGATAAAAAGCGACTTAATTATTCAAGCTCTTGGTTTCGAGCCCGAAGATTTGAACCATAATTTCAAAACAAATATTGAACTAACTAGTTGGAAAACAGTTAAAGTTGATTTTAAAAAGTTTCAAACTAGTAACCCAAAGATTTTTGCTGCTGGGGATATTGTTAGGGGCGCCTCTCTGGTTGTTTGGGCGATTCATGATGGCCGAGAAGTCGCAAAATCAATTCATAATTTCTTACAGAGTTCGAAAATTAAAAAAGCATCATGAAAGACAATCCATTAGAAATTTTCAAAATAAATAGACAAAAACTTAAAGATAATCATGTCTATAATGAAAAATTCGAACATGATAATTGTGGTGTAGGTTTAGTTGCCTCAATAAATGGTGAGTCAAGAAGAGATATAGTCGAAAAAGGAGTTGAGGCACTTAAAGCAGTATTCCATAGAGGTGCGGTTGATGCTGATGGTAAAACCGGAGATGGTGCTGGTATAATGTTGGAGGTTTCAAATTCTTTCTTCAGCAAACAAGTTTTAAAAATGGGTCACAGAACTACTAAAGACTCTGTTTTAGGTGTAGGTATGATTTTTCTGCCTAAAAGAGATTTTGGAGCCCAAGAGAAATGCAGAGCTATCGTTGAATATGAAATAATAAAATCTGGGATGAACCTCTTTGGTTGGAGACAGGTTCCTGTTAACACAGAGATCATTGGTGAAAAAGCTAACTACACTAAGCCAGAAATTGAACAAATAATCTTCTCACCCAAAGAAAAAACACCTGATATCGAAAAGAAACTATATTTAACAAGGAAAAGGATAGAGAACAAAATTAAAGCACAGATTATTAACGATTTTTATGTTTGCTCTTTGTCGACACAAACAATTGTTTACAAAGGTATGTTTTTAGCCGAACAGTTATCGGAGTTTTACCCAGATTTGCTTGATGATGAATTTACATCTAAATTTGCCATATACCATCAAAGATATTCCACCAACACATTCCCTACATGGTCTTTGGCCCAACCATTTAGAGTTATAGCTCATAACGGTGAAATCAATACTCTAAAAGGAAATATAAATTGGATGAGCGCACATGAACCAAGAATTACACACCCCTTTTTTAACGAGAGAATTAATGATTTGAAACCGATACTCGACCCAGATGCTTCTGACTCTGCTTCGCTTGATGCTGCTTTTGAGCTTTTTGTTCAAACTGATAGGGACATGCCGATGGCAAAATCAATGATAATTCCTGAGTCTTGGTCTAATCGATCTGATTTATCTGATCAATTAAAGGCCATGTATGCTTATTGTAACGCTGTAATTGAACCATGGGACGGACCGGCAGCTGTTTGTGGAAATTTTGGAGATTGGATAATTTCTGGTATGGACAGAAACGGGTTAAGGCCTCTACGATACATACTTACGGATGACGACTTACTAATTTCTGGATCTGAAGTTGGAATGATTAATATAGATGAGAAAAATATCATAAAAAAAGGAAGAGTTGGGCCTGGTGAATTAATAGCAGTTAATTACAAAGAGAATAAGTTTTACGAGAGCTTTGAATTAAAAGAATTACTGAGTCAACGTAATAATTACTCAGATTGGAATCAAAAAACTATAAAGCTAGATAACATTTTATCTAAAGAAAAAATTTATGAACCATCACCAGAGGATGAAGAGAATGTTTTTCAAATTGCTAAATCATTTAATCTAACATTAGAAACTCTAGATTTAATTTTAGATCCTATGGTTAAAACAGGTCAAGAGGCTGTTGGATCAATGGGAGACGACGCACCACTAAGTGTGCTCACTGAAAGATACCGAGGTCTTCATAGTTTCTTTAAACAAAATTTTGCTCAAGTAACAAATCCCCCAATTGATAGCCTCAGGGAACAAGTTGTAATGAGTTTAAAAACTAGGCTTGGAAACCTTGGAAATATAGTAGAAGAGGACTCTGAACAATGTAATTTGGTACTTTTAGAGAGTCCTTTATTACTAGATAATGAACTGGAAACATTAAAAAGCCATTTATCAAAGTATACGACCGAGATTGACTGTACTTATAACTTAAATGAAGAGACTAATTTTTTAAATGAAATCCAAAGAATATGTTCTGAGGCTGAACAGGCAGTCAGATCTGGTTCTCAACATCTAATTATAACAGATAATAATATTAATAAAGACAGAATTGCTTTGCCAATGATACTTGCTACTAGTGCTGTTCATAGTTATCTAATTAAAAATAATTTAAGGACCTTTACTTCTTTAAACGTTTCCTCTAAAGAGTGCCTTGATGTACATTATTTTGCGGTGCTTATTGGTGTTGGAGCTACTACTGTTAATGCTTCATTAGTAGAAAAACTTATCTCAAATAGGTTTAAAAAAAATATTTATCAGAATACTGATTATCCTCAACTAATTAAAAACTTTAAAAAATCCATAGAAAAAGGTCTAAGAAAAATTATTAGTAAAATGGGAATTTCAGTAATTAGTTCATATCGTGGTGGAAGAAATTTTGAAATAATTGGTTTAAGCAGAAGTATGGTAGAGAGTTTTTTTCCAGGAATGTCCTCTAGAATTTCTGGTATTGGATTAGATGGATTAGAAAAAAGAGTTAGGCGACAGCATGAAATATCATTTAAATCTGATAATGTAATTTTAGATATAGGTGGTGAATATAGATTTAGAGCCAATAGTGAAACACACGCCTATGAGGGTGTTTCAATACATATGCTTCAAGAAGCAGTAACTAGAGACTCATATAATCTATATAAAAAATATACCTCAAGAGTTTATAGTTCCAAACCAATTCAAATAAGGGATCTACTTCAATTTAATGAAAGTAGCAATTCTCTTAATTTGGATAATGTAGAGAGCATTTCTGAAATTAGAAAAAGCTTTGTATCCCCCGGAATTTCACTTGGTGCTCTTAGCCCTGAGGCTCATGAAACTTTAGCTATTGCAATGAACAGAATAGGTTCAAAATCAGATAGCGGAGAAGGTGGAGAGGATGCAAGAAGATATTCCAAATTAAAAAATGGTGATAACCCAAGTTCAGCTATTAAACAAGTAGCAAGCGGAAGATTTGGTGTGACCGCGGAATATTTGAATAACTGTTCAGAATTAGAAATTAAAATAGCCCAAGGTGCTAAGCCTGGAGAAGGCGGTCAACTACCTGGATTTAAGGTTACTGATTTAATTGCTAAATTAAGACATAGCACAAAAGGTGTAACGCTTATTAGTCCCCCTCCACATCATGATATTTATTCTATAGAGGATCTTGCTCAACTTATTTACGATTTAAAACAAATAAATCCAATAGCGAAAGTTTGTGTAAAACTAGTTGCTCAATCAGGAATTGGAACTGTTGCAGCTGGTGTTGCAAAAGCTAAAGCTGATGTAATTTTAGTTTCAGGACACTCTGGTGGAACAGGGGCAAGCCCTCAGTCGAGTATTAAGTATGTTGGCCTTCCATGGGAGTTGGGAATAAGTGAGGTTCACCAAATTTTAGCTTTGAATGGTTTAAGAGACAAAGTTCTTCTGAGAACAGATGGAGGTATTAAAACAGGAAAAGATATTGTTATTGCTGCAATATTAGGAGCTGAGGAATATGGAATTGGTACAGCATCGTTGGTAGCAATGGGATGTATTATGGTTAGACAATGTCACTCAAATACATGTCCAGTTGGAGTATGTACCCAAGATGAAAAACTTCGTGAAAAATTTGGTGGTACTCCTGAAAAAGTTGTAAATTTGTTTTCATTTATTGCCGAAGAAGTCAGAGAAATTCTTGCCTCTTTAGGTTACAAATCTTTAAAGGATATTATTGGTAAAACAGAATTATTATCTCAAATTCATTATGGATCCAGTGATTTAGATAATCTCGACTTAAATCCAATATTAACAAAGATTGATGATGGCAAAATCTATGATTACCATTCACCAAAAAAACGAAATGAAGTACCAAAAACACTTGACGATCAGTTTGAAAAAGACGGAAAAGACTTTATTAACTCAGGTCAAAAAATTGAACTCACATATAATATACAAAATACATTAAGAACAATAGGAACTAAAATTTCATCCATCATCACAAGAAAATATGGAATGAATACCTTATCTGAGGATCATGTTACTTTAAAACTAAGAGGCTCAGCTGGTCAGTCCTTGGGAGCATTTGCCGTAAAAGGTCTTACTTTAAAAGTGTTTGGCGATGCTAATGATTATGTTGGCAAAGGTCTCTCTGGAGGAAAAATTATCGTTCAGCCTAGAAATTCATTTACTCAACCTAGTCATGAAAATGTAATTATTGGAAATGTCACCCTCTATGGAGCGACTGATGGAAGGTTATATGCCTCTGGTCAAGCAGGTGACAGATTTTGTGTTAGAAATTCCGGTGCATTAGCAATTGTAGAGGGATGTGGTGCTAATGGCTGTGAGTATATGACAGGTGGGTCTGCAATTATTTTAGGAGATGTTGGCGATAACTTTGGTGCTGGGATGACTGGTGGATCTGCTTTTATTTACTCTGAACAAAAGAATATTTCTGATTTGATGAACATGGAAACCATTGGACTTTATGAAGTAGATAACAAAGAATGGAAAAACCACCTCCTAGATCTTTTAAATGATTTCTATCAAGAGACTAAATCAAAAAGAGCTGGGTTTATTATCGAAAACTATGACTCTGAGATCAAAAAATTTGCTCACGTCGTTCCTGATGAAGTGATTGATAAACTAGAATTTCCAGTTACAAAAAAATCAAAAATAGCTTAAATAAATTTAGATAGTGTTATTAAACTCTCTTTATCAGACAGGCTATGATCTGCATGTTTAATTAAAATATTTTTAAAGTTTTTAAATTTTTTACTAAAATTGAAACTGTCATTATATCCATATGGAACAGCTTTATCTTGGCCCCCATGAAGGAAAATAGTTTCTCCCAAAAAATTACCCTTAATTTTTTCAATTAGATATTTTTTACTTCTTTTAAAAAGTGCTGGAGAGTAATAATAATTAAAATCAGAACTAACCTTTTGCTTAACGATCTTATTATTTTTAATTTTATTTTTTTGATGAGTATTAAAATTTTTCCAAATTAACTTTTTAGTAAAATCTGGTGCAGGAGCAATGCCTATAAGTTTTGCAACTTTTCTTGGATGTGTTAAAGCATATATGATAGCAACCCATCCACCCATACTGCTGCCAACCAGAATAAAATTTTTTATTTTTAGGTATTTTATAATATTGTCTAAATCATTATACCAATCACTAATACCAAAGTTAGTAAATTCACCACTAGATCTACCATGCCCTTGAAAGTCAAAACACAAATATGAGATTTTATTTTTTTTGCAATAATTATTTAAAAAATTGGACTTTTTACCACTCATATCTGATAATAAGCCATGTAAAAAGATCAGAGTTTTTTTACTTCTTTTGTAATATCTATAAGATATTTTAACACCATCTTTTTTATAAAAGCTTAGTTTTGACACAAATTAAAAATACAAAAAAAATAACTTGTTTACAAATAATTCCATCCATGGGCATTGGAGGTATTGAGACTGGTGTGAGAGATATTGCAAAATATCTCAATAAAAAAAAAATTGATAACTATATTTTATGTGAAAATAGCAATAAAAATTTTAATATTAAAGGTTTAAGAATAATAAAATTATATAATTGCAAATTTAAAAACATTTTTGATCAAAACAAAATCAAAATGCAAATAAAGCAATTAATTAAACAAAAAAGAATAAATTTAGTACATATATCTTCAAGAGCACCAGCTTTTTTTCTTATTAAATATATTAAAAATTTAAATATAAAAGTCGTCACAAGTGTTCACAACAAATATGAGTCAAAGTCATTTTTAAAAGATTGGTATAACAGTTTTTTATTGAAAGGTGATGCTATTATTTTTAACTCAAATTTTGTCAAAAAAACTTATGAGCATAAATTTAATGATAAAACTAAACTCCATGTTATTCCAAGAGGTGTAGACACAAATTACTTTTCACCATCGAGAAAAAAAAATATGAGTAAAAATATTTTTATACCCTCAAGGATTTCAAGTTGGAAAGGGCATGAATTATTACTAAATTACTTCTCATTATTACAGCAAAAGCACAAAGACACATTCAATATTCACATTGTATCTTTAAATAAAAGTAAAGAAGAAAAAAAAATACAATTACTTACTAAAAAATTAAATATATCAAATAAAATTATAATTCATAAACCCACATTAGATGTAAAAAAACTGTATCAAGGGGCATACCTGGTTGTAAATATCTCTAAAAGACCTGAAGGTTTTGGTAGAACTGTTTCTGAGGCATTATCCGTATCTAAAGTTGTTATAGCTCCTAATCAAGGTGGTACTAAAGAGCAACTTTTCAATTTTAATAAAAATTTGTTATTTGATGTTAACTCTTTTAAATCATTCCAAAAAACTTTTAAATATGCTTTAAAAAATTATAAAGAAATATCAAAAAAAGGTAGATCTTATGTAGAAAAAAATTACTCATCTGATCTCATGTGCAGAAAAACTTTGGACATTTATAATGATTTAATTAATTCATGAATATTCTAGTAATTAAACATGGCTCACTTGGTGATTTAGTCTTATCATTTGGAGCTATTAAAACACTAAGAGAAAAATTTCCAAACTCGAATATATACTTACTTACACAGTCTAACTATAAAAAAATTTTTAAAAACTTACCTTATGTCAATGAAATTTTAGTTGATAATAGAATATCAATTTTCCCCTCAGTAAAAAATATTTTGAAAAAAGTTAAAGAAAAAAAAATAGATTTATTAATTGATTTACAAAACTCAACAAGAACAGAAATTTATAATCTGTTTATTAAGATATTTACTAAATGTAAAATCTTATCTGCAAGAAAATTTTCGGATTACAAATATAAGCAAAAAAAACTTGGTGTTCAACACATCACTAAAAATCATCAAGAACAATTAAAATATTTGGAAATAAATACCTACTCAAAGCCTGATTTAAGTTGGATGCTTAAAGGTAATACAAAACAATCAAAAAAAGTTATTTTTATCCCAGGGACCTCTAAATCAGGAGAATATAAAAAATGGCCTTCAGATAAATATGCTGATGTGGCTAACTATTTAGTTAGGAGAAACTATGAAATTTATCTTACAGGATCTGATTTGGATATAAATACAATTAATGAAATAATCAAATTGTGTCCAGACTCTAAAAATAAAATTAATGAGTCAAAGATTGAGGATTTCTATCAATTATGCATGTCGTCTGAGTTAATCCTTACAAATGATACAGGGCCAGCCCATATTGCAGGTCTTACAAATAAAAACGTAATTTGGTTAGCAAATGATAACAAAATTTCAAGATCATGTTACCCGCTAGGGAATAATTTACATAAAATTACAGCATCTAACGTAAAAAATATTAGTGTGAACACTATTATCAATAAAATAAAACAAATATTAAAATAATTTATATTTACAATTGACTTATCTTTGCTAATAATCCTAAAATGATTTTATTTAAGCAATCACTAGGACATTTATAATTGCAAACTTCTTTTCTTTCCTATCACATACAATATTTTGAATAAACCTTACCAAAGAAATAATAACTTTCGTGGCAAAAAAGACCTCCACAAGATAAATAATTTTATTTCTGCTGCAGATGTTAGGGTTATTCTTGATGATGGGGAGCAATTAGGAGTTATGAAAAAAAATGAAGCCTTAGACATTGCTAAAGGTAGAGGTATGGATTTAGTAGAGATAGCTCCAAATAATAATCCTCCAGTTTGTAAAATAGTAGACTATGGAAAATTTAAATATCAGGAACAGAAGAAAAAAAATGAAGCTAAAAAGAAACAAAAAGTAATTGAAACTAAAGAGCTTAAAATTAGACCCGGCACAGGAGAGCATGATTACCAAGTTAAAATCAGAAATGCTCAGAAATTTTTAAAAGAGGGAAACAGAGTGAAATTCAGCTTGAGATTTAAGGGTAGAGAGATGGAACATTCTAATTTAGGAATTGATATGCTAAAAAGAGTAAAAACTGATTTGGGAGAACTTATTAGAGTTGAAATGGAACCTAAAATCGAAGGAAGACAAGCTTTCCTCGTAGTTGCACCCAAATAAATTATATGATATCAAATTGACCTCGGTTGGTCGAAGGGGCTTTTAAAAGGGTATGCCTTAAGACCTTAATAATTTACTCAAAAGGAGATCAAATGCCCAAACTTAAAACAAAAAGTAGCGTCAAAAAACGCTTTAAAAAATCCTCATCAGGAAAATTAGTTGTCGGCAACGTTGGTAAACGCCATGGCATGTCCAAAAGAACAAACTCTTTTATCAGAAATTCTAAAGGTACTAGGGTTTTATCAAAATCTGCATCAATAATAATCGATTCAATGATGCCATATTCTAAATAGGTAAAGGAGAGATATTATGCCAAGAGTTAAAAGAGGTGTTACAGCAAGAGCTAAACATAAAAAAGTATTTGAATTTACGAAAGGTCATCGCGGGAGAAGAAAAAATGTTTATAGAGTAGCAACGCAAAGTATGGATAAAGCTCTCCAATATGCATATCGTGATAGAAGAAATAAGAAAAGAGATTTTAGAGGATTGTGGATCCAAAGAATTAATGCCGGTGTTAGAGAACATGGTCTAACTTATGCAAAATTTATTGATGGATTAAAAAAAGCAAACATTGAAATCAATAGAAAAATTCTCTCTGAAATTGCATTTCATGAACCCGCTGCTTTTAAATCAATTGTTGAGAAAGCCAAGGCTAATTTAGCCAACTAGATTAAAAATGGACATTAAAAAAGTCCTAAACGAAGTTACGAAAGAAATAGAGCAAAGCTCTAGCCAACAAGAATTACAAAACGTTAAAGTAGCTTACTTAGGAAAAAAGGGGAAAATAACTGAGTTATTGAAAAGTCTTAAGGATCTTTCTTTAGAAGAAAAAAAATCCTCAGGTTCAAAATTAAATTTACTAAGAATTGAAGTTGATAATCTTATCAAAAATAAACTTAACGATTTAAAAATTGAAGAAATAAACTCTAAATTAAAAAATGAATATTTAGATATAAGTTTCCCTCCGCCAAATTCTATAGCCTCGAAGGCTCATCCAATATCAAAAACATTTGATGAGGTTATCACTATTTTTGGATCATTGGGTTACTCTGTTGCCGAAGGTCCAGATATTGAGACAGATTTTTTTAATTTTTCAGCATTAAATATCCCTGAAAATCATCCTGCACGTGAAATGCAGGATACTTTTTATATAGATGACAAGGATAAAGAAGGTAAGCCCTACGTTTTACGAACACACACTAGCCCAGTTCAAATAAGAACGTTATTAAACCAAAAACCCCCAGTCAAAATAATCGCTCCTGGAAGAACATATAGGTGCGACTCTGACTCAACACATTCTCCAATGTTTCATCAAGTTGAGGGTTTGTTTATTAATGAGAATGCAAATATGGGAGATTTGAAGGGCACTTTAATTGAATTCTGTAAACAATTTTTTAATGTACAGAATTTAAAAGTAAGATTTCGACCTAGTTACTTTCCTTTTACTGAACCTTCTGCTGAAATGGATATTGCTTATGAGATTGTGAATAACAAAATTCAATTAGGCCAAGGCGATCGTTGGCTTGAGATTCTTGGATGTGGAATGGTAAACCCAATAGTTCTAGAGAACTGCAATGTGGATACTAATATCTATCAAGGTTTTGCATTTGGAGTGGGCTTAGACAGAATCACAATGTTAAAGTATGGGCTTACAGATATTAGATCATTTTTTAGTGGAAACTTAAATTGGATAGCTAGCAATGGCTTTACCATAGGAGATTTTTAGTGAAGTTTAGTTATAGTTGGTTGTGTGATCATTTAGAGACAGATAAAAATGCGAATGAAATTGGTGAAGCTCTTACAAATTTAGGTCTTGAACTTGAGAGCTTGACTGACTATTCAGAATACTCAAAGTTTGTCGTAGCAACTATAAAAGATTTTAGAAAACATCCTAATGCAGATAGATTAAATATATGTAAAGTTGATGATGGAACCAATACCTATCAGGTAATCTGCGGTGCAAATAATGTAAAGAAGGGATTAAAAGGAATATTTGCCAAAGATGGCATGTATATTCCAGGAACAAAGATAAATTTAAAAAAAGGAAAAATTAGAGGTGAAATATCTGAGGGTATGCTTTTGTCTGAGAGGGAGCTTAACTTAAGTGATGATCATGAGGGCATTATTGAGTTATTAGATGATTTTCAAAATGGCACCTCAGCAGTTGAAGCTTTGAAGTTAAATGATCCTATTTTTGAGATAGGTATTACACCTAACAGAGGAGATTGCCTTGGTGTTAGAGGTGTTGCTAGAGATCTTTCAGCTAAAGGTGTTGGTAAACTAAAGCCTTTGAATTTTAAAAAAATAAATCAGTTAGAATTTGCAAGCCCAATCACTTGGAATATTAACAATGATGATAATAGCTGTGAATATGTAGTAAGTAGATATTTTAAAAATGTAAATAATTCTAAATCTCCAGAGTGGTTACAAAAAAAACTTATCAGCCTTGGATTAAGACCTATAAACGCTTTAGTTGATATAACAAATTATATCACTATTGATTTAGGAAGACCTTTACACGTTTTTGATGCAGATAAAATTGGAAAAAAACTCGATATGAGGCTTGCAAATGCAAATGAAAGAATTGTTGCTTTAGATAATAAAGAATACACTTTAGATAAAAATACAACCGTGATAGCCGATGGAGATAATGCACTCGCTATAGCAGGGATTATAGGAGGAGACTACAGCGGATGCACAGATGATACTAAAAATGTATTTCTTGAGGTTGCTCTTTTTAATCCGAATAGTGTTGCACAAACTGGTAGAACTCTTGGAATAAACTCAGATGCCAGGTATCGTTTTGAAAGAGGATTAGATAAAAATATGGTCATTGAAGGTTTAGAATATGCATCATATTTAATTAATAAAATATGTGGGGGCTTAGTAAGTAAAAATATTGAAGCTGGAAAATTAGATAATTTTGAGGATAAAATAAATTATAAATTTGATTATTTTAATAAAACTATTGGTTTAGAACTAGATCCACAAAAACAAATCAAAATATTAAAGGATCTTAAATTTCAAATTAATAAAAGTAATGAAAAGGAATGTGAAGTCTTAGTACCATCATGGAGGAATGATGTTAAAAACAAAATCGATATAGTTGAAGAAATCATAAGAATTTATGGATATGAAAATATTAAACAAAGTGTGCCCTCTGCATCAATAGATGAGATTGATAAGATAGATAATTCATCTACAAATAAGAAATTTAAATCAATAAAAAAACTTAAAAAAACCCTCATATCTAATGGAATTTCTGAAGTTATAACTTTTTCTTTTCACTCAATCAGAGCTCAAGAAATCCTTAAAGGAGATAAATCCTTAAAAATTTCAAATGCAATCAGTGATGATCAATCTTATATGAGAAATTCTATGATCTTCAACCATTTAGAATGTGCAGAATTAAATTTTAAAAAAGGTTTTAAAAATATTCAATTATTTGAAATTGGACCTATTTATAATTCACCTCAATCCCAAGAAAATATTCTATCATTGCTTATTTCAACTGAAGAAAATACAAATTCTATTTACAAATCTGAAGAATTTAATTTTTACTCTCTAACGGAATTAACCTCAATATTAATAAGTTCATTAAATTTTGACATAAAACAATTTAACATATCAAGATCAACTTCAAATACATATCACCCAGGTCAGTCTGCTGAACTATTTATGGGAAAAAAATTAATAGCTAGATATGGAAAAGTTCATCCACTAATTATGGAGGAATTTTCTAAGCTTAAAAATTGTTATGCAATTGAATTATTTTTTGAAAACCTTCCAATTGACTCAATTAGTAGAGCAAACAGCATAAATATCATAGACTCCCAATTTCAGTACAGTGAAAAAGATTTTTCTTTTTTATTCGCAAAGGAGCAAAATCTTTATGAAGTTCAGAGATACGTCAAAGGTTTAGATAAAAATTTAATCAAAAATGTAGAATTTTTTGATTTATATGTAGCAAAAGACTTAGGTGATGACAGTAAAAGTGTAACATTTAGGGTTACTATTCAATCTAAAGAAAAAACTCTTGAAGAAAAAGATTTAGAGCAATTACATAAAAATATTTTAGATAAAGTAACAAATAAATTTAAAGCAAAAATTAGAAGCTAATGGAAATTTCTAAAATTAGAAATTTTTCGATAATAGCTCATATTGATCATGGTAAATCTACTCTGGCGGACAGAATAATTGAAATTTGTGGAGGGATGGATGACAGGACCAAAAAAGACCAAGTCTTGGACTCAATGGAGATTGAAAGAGAAAGGGGGATCACTATAAAAGCTCAAACAGTAAGATTAAACTATAAAAATAAAAAGGGCGATGAATATCAACTTAATATACTTGATACACCTGGACACGTTGATTTTTCCTATGAAGTTTCAAGATCACTATCAGCTTGTGAAGGCTCAGTGTTAGTTGTTGACAGCACACAGGGTGTTGAGGCACAAACTCTCGCAAATGCTTATCAGGCGATAGATGTAAATCATGAGATACTTCCAGTTCTCAACAAAGCAGATTTACCTGCATCCGAACCAGAAAGAGTAAAAGAAGATATTGAACAAACAATAGGAATAGATACTTCAGAAGCTCGTCTCGTTTCTGCAAAAACTGGACTAGGAGTTGAAGATTTATTAGACCAGATTGTAGAAAAACTACCCTCTCCAAATACAAATGAAAAAAATCTCAAGGCCCTCTTAGTGGACAGTTGGTACGATAATTATTTAGGAGTAACAGTGCTGGTTAGAGTTCTTGATGGAGTTATGAAAAAGGGTATGAAGGTTAAGTTTTTATCTAATAATCAACAATACAATATCGATAGAATTGGATATTTCACACCTGAAATAAATTATTGTGATGAATTGGGTCCAGGAGAAATAGGTTTTATTAATGCTAGTATAAAGTCAGTAGCTGACTGTAAGGTCGGTGACACAATAGCAGAATTAAATGATCAAAAAATAAAACCACTTCCAGGTTTCAAGCCCTCATTACCAGTCGTTTTTTGTGGGATATATCCTGTTGATACATCAGACTATGAGAGGCTTAAAGAGAGTTTCGAAAAACTTGCGTTAAATGACTCAAGTTTTACATATGAAAATGAAACTAGTGCTGCTTTAGGTTATGGTTTTAGGTGTGGTTTTTTAGGTTTGCTTCACCTAGAGGTTACAACAGAAAGACTTAGAAGAGAATTTGATTTAGATTTAATTACTACTGCTCCAGGAGTTGTATACAAAGTAATTGACAGAAATAAAAACGAAATTGTAATAAGAAATCCCTCTGAACTGCCTGATCCAGCTGAAATAGATAAAATTTTAGAACCATGGGTTAAATCAACTATAATAGTACCGCAGGATTATTTGGGTACGGTAATAACACTTTGTATTGAAAAAAGAGGTAAACAAAAAAACTTAAATATACAAAACAATAGAGCTATCTTAGAAATGGAATTACCTTTGAATGAAATCGTTATAGATTTTTATGACAAATTAAAATCTTATTCAAAAGGTTATGCTAGTTTTGATTATCAGGTCAATGATTATTTTGAAGGAGATCTAGTAAAACTGAATATTCTTGTTAATTCAGAAACTGTTGATGCATTTTCAAATATAGTTCATAAAACAAGAGCTGAAACGATTGGTAGAAGGATATGTAATAAGCTAAAGGATTTAATCCCAAGACAAAACTTTCAAATACCAATTCAGGCTGCAATTTATGGAAAAATTATAGCCAGAGAAACCATTAAAGCTTTTAGAAAAGATGTGACTGCTAAACTTTATGGTGGAGATGTAAGTAGAAAGAAAAAACTTTTGGAAAAACAAAAAAAGGGAAAGAAAAGAATGAAACAATTTGGTAATGTCGAAATTCCGCAGACTGCTTTTTTTGAGGCATTAAAAATAGGTGATAATGAATAATCATGGAGAGATGGCCGAGTGGTTTAAGGCGCACGCCTGGAACGCGTGTATAGGGGCAACTCTATCGTGGGTTCGAATCCCACTCTCTCCGCCAATTTTTCGTTAATTAAATGAAAATTGTAGATAAAATTAAATATAAAATTAGAAGATTATCTGAATACCCACTTGTAACAGTATACGATCAAAAAGCATCTAAGCCCCCAAAACAAAGAATTTCACCTATAGTTTATCAAACATGGGTAGATAACAAGTTTGGAAAAACCCATGCAAGATCGTTATTAAATTTTAGAAATATAAATAAAAACTTATCATTTAAAATTTTTACTAATTCTATGATGGAGGAGTACATGCAACAAAAATGGGGTAATAAAAAAATTTATAACATTTTTAAAAATGCCCTTATTGGACCTCTCAAAACAGATATTTTTAGGTATTGCATATTATATGATCAAGGTGGCTATTATTTTGATATCAGCAGAGCTTGTAAGATACCATTGACCAAGCTTCATAATAAAAATTCTAAATTTATAATTACATATGAGGATACAAATTGTTTTATACCACCTAATAATAAAAATGTTTTCCTTTTGAAAAGACCGTTTTCTCATATACTTCAGTGGGGACTAGCATTTGAAAAAAAGAATAAATTTTTAGAATTATTAATAAAAGAAATATCAAAATCATACCCATTTTATAAAAATAAAATTTTTGAAAACCCAAAATTAGCAATTCTTAATTTTACTGGTCCTGGTATGTACACAAAAGTTATGAGAGATTATTTATCGAAATGTAATAAAAATGACTATAAAGAGTTAGATACTAAATTTAATGGAAATGGCATTTTTAAATTGAATGGATCGCAAGTTAGATATCATAAAGAGCCAAGTTACACGTATCTTAAAAATAAAAAAATATGCATCTAATTTGCAAGAAATTTATTTAGTATTTCTTCGTATTTACTTATTGGAAATTCGTTTAATTCTTTGTATCCAAAATCTTTTATTTGTATTGCCTGTGAAAAACCTGGTCTTGAAAATTTTTTTTCGTTTGTAACACCAAATAATTTTAAAGTTTTTACACCTGCGAATTCAAACATCCATGCTGTACCACCATCATTACACAACAAACAAGACATTTTTTTAGCTAGATTCATAGTGAAAGATATATCTTTTGAAATAATTTCTCCGTTTTCCCACTCCGGACAAATAAACTTATTATTTAGACATATATCTAAAAAAGGTTTTTCATTAGGTCCTAAAAAAAAATATATATTATAATTTTGATCTCTTAATTTTTTTGCTATTTGCAAATAATTATCAAATTTCCATTGCCTAATAGGGTTTCCTGCTCCAGGAGCAATAGCAATATTTCTACTCTTATTAGATATGATTTCGGGGACAGTATTATTAATAGGAACATTTATATTAGGTATTTTATTAATCAACTCATTTTTTATAGTTGATAAAATATTAAAATAAAATTTTTCAATATAAATATTCTTAAATTCTAAATTTTTATTATTTTTAAAATCTGAAAATAAAAAGTTAGCAGTTGTACTAAAAAATTTATGGTGAG
>CACIBB010000008.1:0-53274 GCA_902584795.1 uncultured Alphaproteobacteria bacterium | reverse complement strand
TTTTAATTTATATTTTTTTAATTTTTCTATTCCAGGCTCTACAACTTGAATTTTTCGCTTATTAATTTTAAATTTTTCAAAAATTAGTTGTTTTGTATCATTTGAAGTGACAATTATTTTTTTCGTTTTCTTATATAATTTTTTAGCGTTCTTAAGAAAAAATTGACTCTGATTACCATTAAATTCTAGATAAAGAGGGTGGTGTATAAGAGCTATTACTACAAATCTATCTAAATAGTTTATTATACTATTAATACACTCAAAAACTAATCCATCAAATATTAGTACTGCATTATCAGGTAATTTTTCTAAAGTTTTTTTTAGATTTTTTAAGTCATTTTCTTTAGGAAAGGGAAAGCTGTTAGCAAGTTTGATAGCATTTAAATTGAATTTAGTTTTTTTTGCTCTTTTTAATATATTTTTTTCATAAATGTAACCGCCTGTTTTTGTATTAATATCACCCGGATAAATAAAATAATAAGATTTATTGTGTATTACTAATCTCTTGTTCATAAGAAGCCCAAGCTACATTTGACTCAGTTAAAATAATTTTAATTTTATGCAACTTGTTAAAATCTTCTATGTAATCTTTTTGTAATTTATCGCATATTCTATCAAAAATATCTTTAGCAAGAAATTCCGTAGAGGTAATAATATTTTTAAATTCTTCAACTTCGTCTAAATTTTTATAACTATAAAATTTTAATACGTCGGAGAGAATTTCTGTTACAACCCCGAGATCCATAATAATGTTATATTTGTTAATTTCTTTTGCATAAAACTCAGCATCAACTATATAGGTCGCTCCATGCATATTTTGTGCTGGTCCAAAAACCTCACCCGGGAGAGAATGTGCAATTAAAATATTATTTCGAACAGTAATTGAATACATATTAATACTTTATAGCATGCATTATACTTTCTGGATTATTTAATATTGAAATATAATCTTTCTCTAAGTCCTGAAAGTCACTTTCAGTGTTTATTAATATAAGAAGTTGGTTATTAGATAAAGCATTAATTGCTAAATTCAATCTCTTTTTATAATCATATTTTTTTGATAAATATTCTGGAATATTTGAAACTTGAGAACTAATAATTTTTAATCTCTTTGAGTGAAAATTACCTCCTAAATTTATATGACCTTTTCTATTTCCATACCAACTAGCCTCAATAAATTTTCCCTCTAAATTTAATTTTTTTAGTGATTGATTTAATACATCATAATTAGATGTTGTATTAATTATAACATCTAAATCTTTAATTTTTTTAAAATTAATAAATTTTAGTCCTAAAGTATTAGCAAATTTCTTTTTTTTAATATTTATGTCAGTAATAAAGACATTTTTAAATTTTAGTAATTTATAATAGTAGGCAGTTAAAATACCAACAGAGCCCATCCCTATTATCAATATTTTGTTATTTAATTTTGCTTGAGTATCCCAAAAGATATTAATAGCTGTTTCCATATTTGCTGTTAGTAAATATTTTCGAATATCACCATTACCTTTTAAAATATTCACATTATTTATATCAATCTTAAATAGTGACTGATGAGGGTAAAGGCAGAATGTATTTTTATTTAAATACTTTTTTGGGCCTTCAACTATTTTGCCAACATTAATGTAACCGTATTTAATTGGAAAAGAAAAAGAACCCTCTTGAAAAGGAGATTTCATTATATCGAACTGATCTTTGCTAATATTACCAGATGCTACTAATCTCTCAGTACCCTTACTAATTCCTGAATAAAGAGTTTTTACAAGAACAGTTTTAGAATTTTTTTTATAGCTTAGTATTTTTTTCTTAATAATTGGTTTATTTTCATTCTTAAGCCATAGAGAATAAGTTTCCATAATAATTATATAAATGTTAAATATCATTTATGCTATCAAAGTTTTGGTCCGATTTAACATCAGCAGATATTAGTAAATTAGGTAAAAATAAAATACTTATTCTCCCATTTTCATCTGTAGAACAACATGGAGAACACCTTCCATCAGGTACTGATAAATTGATATTAGATGGAATTTTAAATTCTTTTGTTAAGAAATATCCCAAACTTAATAAATATTTAATTCTACCAAACATCTCTATAGGTTCTGCGAGTGAGCATAATAGCTTTGAGGGCACTCTATCTTCGAACTCTACAAATTATATTGATTATATTATCAGCATAGTTGGTGAGTTATGTATTCGTAGATATAAAAAATTTATCTTTTTAAATAGTCATGGCGGACAAATTAGTCACTTAGATATAGCTGCTAAAGAAATTAAAAGTAGATATAAAGCTGTCGATATTGTTAAGGCTCATTATTTTTTATTTAAAGGTTTTGAAAAAATTATTCCAAAAAAGGAATTACTTTATGGATATCATGGAGGTGAATTTGAAACATCAATAATGCTCCACCTTTATCCAGAATTGATAAAATTAAATAAAATTAAAAGAAACAAACTCTCATCTGACTTTAAATCTAAAAAAATAATTTCTTATGAAAGAACAATTAAAAGAGCTTGGAATACAAAAGATTTGTCCAAGACAGGTATAATTGGTAATCCTACAAAATCCTCTGCTGATAAAGGAAAAAGAATTCTAGATCTTTCATCAAGAACCTTAAAAAAAATAATTGATGAAATGAAGTAGTGGAGGCCCACCCCGGAATCGAACCGAGCTACAAGGATTTGCAGTCCTCTGCATAACCAATCTGCCAGCGGGCCTTAACTGTTATTTATAGCAGGTTTTTTAAATTGAAGAAGCTAAGAAAAAAAACAAAAATGAAATCAATTAAATTATTTACACTCCATTAAAAGCTGAGTTTTAATTCCCCTCAACTAAAACTAAATGAGCTTTGGCCGCTAATTCTCTAATCGCTTTAGCCGCTTGATATTTTTCTGACTCATAGAATTTACGAGCAGCATTAATGCTTTCAAATTCAATTAATACAACAGTACCTAAATTTTCACCTTCTCTTACGTCAGGACTAGGTTCACGAACAAGAACTTTGCCACCGTGCTCTTCAATAGTTGGTCCAGACATTTGTTTAAACTTATCCATACCTTCTTGATCGTGTTCTTTAAGATGTGCTATCAAATATCCTTTGCCCATAATTTTCTCCTTTATGTTTTAATGTAACAAATCCTGTACCATGAGCTAGTAGAAATTAAAAATCATGTTAACAATATTCTTATTTTTAAAATTGAAGAGTATGTATGTAATAAATTTCAATTTCAGTTTGTAAATAAAGAACAATCTTGCCGAATACTAAAGCAGAAAATCCCTTGCCCAACATATATAAATATCGATATGATAATCTTATTAAATGAAAAAAATTTTAACTAAAAATCTAACTGAGGCGCAATCTTTTCTTAAAAAAAACCCTAAAATAAAATCCATTGATATTGTATTCCATGATGTAAATGGAGTGGGTAGGGGAAAAATAATTAGGAGACATGAACTTTTAAATCTCTATGAGTCAGGAAGACAGTTTCCTCTTTCTGTGCTTGGGATGGATATTACTGGAGAGGATGTTCCTGATACTGGATTAATTTTAGAGCAGGGAGATGGCGATATAAAAGCTTGGCCAATAGTTTCATCTTTAAAATCTATTTATAATAGCAACCCTCCAAGAGGAGAGCTATTTATGACAATGTCAGATATTGAGGGAAATAAACTTAATATCGATCCGAGAAATGTTTTAGAGTCTTTAATTGATCAATATGAAAAAGAAGGAATTAAGTTATTTGGAGTATTTGAATTAGAGTTTTTTCTTGTTTCAAATAACTTAGATCAATATGGCAAACTTCAACCAGCAAAATCAATTATCGGAAAAAAAAGATCACACAGAAAAACTGATGTTTATTCAGTGGACAAACTTCATGAAATGATCCCTTTATTTAATGATATTTATGAAGCAGCTAAAGTTGCTGGATTAGATGTAGAGACTGTTATCTCTGAGTATGCACCCGGTCAATTTGAATTAACATTGAAACATCAGAGTAATCTTTTGAAATCAGCGGATGATATAATACGACTTAAAAGAATAGTTAGGGCTCAATCGAGATCTCATGGAATTACAGCTTGTTTTATGGCTAAACCAATGGAGAACGTATCTGGCTCTGGCATGCATTTTCATATCTCAATGTATGACAAAAAAGGTATAAATTTATTTTCAGAAAATAATAAAGGTAAAATTAACCCAAATCTTTTAAATGCAATTGGTGGTTTATCGCAAACAATGGGTGAAAGTATGTTAGTTTTTGCTCCACATGCGAATAGTTGGAGAAGACTTGTTTTGGGATCATATGCTCCTGTGAGACCAAATTGGGGTTTAGATAATAGATCAGTAGCATTTAGAATTCCAAGTAGCTCTAATAAGAATAGAAGAATAGAACACCGTGTTTCAGGTGTAGACGCAAATCCCTATCTAGTAGCTTTGACTGTCTTGTCGGCCATACGTTATGGAATGAAAAATAAAATTAAACCCCCTGAGCAAACTAAAGGAAATGCTTACAAACAAAAGCAAAATTCAAACATAAAAATGCCTCATGATTGGAGCTCTGCTATTATCTTCGCAAAAAAATCTAAATTTTTAAAGGAAACATTAGGACAAGATCTACATAAGGCCTTTATCGCTATTAAAGAAATGGAATATCAAAAAGTAGCAAGTACAGTCTCAGAGTTAGATATTGATTTGTATTTAAATGCTATTTGATTTTACTTTGGAATTTTTCAAATTCAGATAAATCCATTTTTATAAGATGTTTGTCTTCAGGATAGTTACCACTTTTAATATCTTCTAAAAACATTTTAAATCCTTTTTCTCGTAATTGTTGTAATTTTTCTTCTTCTTTTTTTATATCTACATACTTCTTAGCATGCCTTGGGTAATGACCTGAATTAATACCTAATATATCATTGCAAAATAAATATTGAGTATCACAAACATCTCCACAACCCATACCCATTGTGATCATCTTTGTATTTTTAGTAATAAAATCAGCTAGTTCAACAGGCACAACTTCTACTTCAACAAAGGCTGCTCCAGCGTTTTCTAAATCTTTAACATTTTGATAAACTTTTATTGCTTCCTCTGCTGTTTTTCCTACAGCGCGAAAGTTTGTCCAGGTAGCTCTATTTGGGACTAACCCAACATGAGCTGTAACAGGTATCCCTTCTTTTGCCATTCCTTCTATCCAATCAATAGAATGTGAACAATAAACAGCATCACCACCCATATCTAAGATTTCAAAACCTTTTTTAATGGCTTCTTTTTTGGAACTGACTGTTCCATGTTTTAAACCTACCGAGAGAAAAGCATTTGGCGCAACTTCTCTAACTTTTTTGAAATAATTATCTGGTTCACAAGATATAATTTCTATACCAGATTTATATGCTGCCTCTGCTTCTTTATCTGTATCGATATGAGTTTGTGCCCATTTTTTTTTTCCTTTTTGGCTCCAAAGGTCATAGACACTTGGTCTATTACGCATTTTGATTATTCGGAACAGCTACATTTAATTCGTAAGAAGGGTCTTTTGCCTGTTTAAATATAGTAGGTATTATTTCAGAGTAAGCACCCCAGAGACCTTTCTTGGCTGGTGGCATCTGATCTTTAACTAATTGGTGCAGTTTAGGCAAGTTATGCGAAGGCACAGTTGGGAACATATGGTGTTCAATATGATATTCCATCTGCCAATATAAAAAACTGAAGATCGGGTTTAAATGCATTGTTCTAGTGCTATATCTGTGATCTTTAATATTATCTTTTAACCCAGTGTGTTGAGTTAATCCAAAAAGTCTTTTGAGTGTTATCCCATAAAAGTTTGGAAGTAAAAAATATAAAACCGGTAACCAAGACTGAAAACCAATTGATATTGTTATTAATAAGATCCAAATACCAACATGTAATCTTGAGGAGTTTATACATTTTTGATGTTCTTTTTCAGGAATAACTTGTTTCATTACTTCTGTTTTTTTGCCTAAAGCATGAAGAATAGTTTCGTATTGAGTTGTTTTTTTAAAATTAATTATGTCAAAGAAAGGTATGAATAAACTGAAAAAGTAAAAAACATCAGTTGGTCTTCTAATTGCAATTTCAAAATCAAGAGGATCATCAAAGTAAGTATAACCATGATGACGAAAATGTGACCATCTCCATCTTACTGGTTCAAAACCATTCATATAACTACCAATTTGATAAAAAAAGTTATTCCAATAGTTCGTTTTAAAAGCTGTTTTATGTCCAGTTTCGTGCCAAATAGGATCTGCGCAATTCCATATATTTCCATAAATTAAAAAAAATAATAAAGACCACCAAGTACCCCATGTCATATAAGCTAAAACACCGAATACAGTTAAAGACCCAAAGAAAATAAACATGTGTTTAAAACCTTGATAATCCGACTTCTTAAGAAGCTTTACAAATTCTTCTTTATCAACGTCACAATGATGCCATTTGTCTAAGTCAACTTTCATTTACAAAAAAATACCATAAACTAAAAAAAAATAAATAAGGTCAGACAAAAGATCCTATTGCACCAGCTATGGCAAGAATCAGGCCCAATCTAGATAAAGACCCAGAATTTTTAATATATTTTTGATTGGGTGATAGGTTTTTTTTAGCTGATACATATAAATGCATATTTAAAAATATGGCTGTTATTAGAATTAAGCTAGCTCCAAATAATTTCATATGAAAAGTCCAACCTAAATTAAATGAGCCGTATATTACCAATAGCAAAATAATTCCAGTAACCCACATTGTGATGATAGCTAATAAAGATAAAAATGCTAAAACCTTAAAACCTTTGGCCAAATGAGGCTCAGGCACTTTACCTTCTTTTTTATATATAGATTGTATAACAGCACTACCAATACCTCCTCCCCCAGCAATAAACAGAGATATAAGATGAAGAAACTTACAAATGTATATAATCATACAAAAAAAATATCATAATTTAATATTTATGAGTTAATATATTTTTAAAAGTTGATTAAAAAAAAGATTGTCACAATAGTCGGTGCTGGCGTTATTGGAGCTGGATGGGCTGCTAGAATGCTAGCATGTGGTCTAATAGTTAACGCTTATGACCCAAGTGTTAAGGCAAGAAAGCAACTATTATTAAATACCAAAACAGCTTTAAAGAGCCTTCAAAGATTAGGTTTAAATAAAAATGCAAAACTTAGTAATTTGAAAATTTATTCTGATCTCAGAGAGTCTCTTCATTCAACCACCTTTGTCCAAGAAAATGCTCCAGAGAATGAAAAGTTAAAGAAGAAACTTCTCAAAGATATAGATAAATTATTGCCAAAAAATATAATCATTGCGTCTAGTTCATCAGGACTTTTGCCTACAAGAATTCAATCTTTATGTAATTATCCAGAAAGAGTTTGTATAGGACATCCATTTAACCCTGTATATTTATTACCTCTTGTCGAGTTGGTATCAGGAAAGCAAACAAAGAAAAACACAATTACCAGAGCTAAGAAGTTTTACGAGGAAATAGGAATGAAGCCTTTGATTGTAAAAAAAGAAATTGAGGGCTATATATCTGATCGCTTACAGGAGGCTCTTTGGAGAGAGGCACTTCACATGATTAAAGATGGCATTGCTTCGACTAAAGATGTTGACGATGCGATTGTTTATGGACCTGGATTACGATGGTCTTTTATGGGTGTTTGTCTAACTTTTCATCTTGCAGGAGGGCAAACTGGTATGAAACACATGTTAGAGCAGTTTGGACCTGCTCTTAAATTACCTTGGACTAAATTAAAGGCGCCAAAACTTGATGCAAAACTAAAAAAATTAATGATTTCAGGCGCAAAAAAACAGGCAGGAAAATACACTATTAAAGATCTAGAGGTGCAAAGAGATATTTTTTTGATTGAAATCATGAAAACTTTGAATAAATATCAAAGAAATAATTTTCCTAATTGGAATAAAACATTTAATAAATTTTAATATGAGCGAAAATCTTTCAATTAAAACAATCGATAAAAATAACAAGTCTATTTTGGTCGATTGGAGTGATGGTTTTAAAAGTAAATATAATTTCTTATGGTTGAGAGATAATTGTCCCTCTGAAGTGCATCCAACAGCTCGTGAACGAACTTTTAATTTGCTTGATGTATCTGAAGATATTCACCCTAAAAATTACTCTCTAAATAGTGAAGGTAATCTTGAGATTGAATGGAGTGAGGGAGGGCATAAAAGTGTTTATGAGAGAGATTGGTTGAGACATAATTGTTATTCTTTAAAACACAGTCGAGAGTACGTTTCACCATATAGGATTTGGGATAAATCCATGCAAGATACATTTACTGATATTCAAATAGATTACAGCGAAATAATTAGTAGTGATGATGGTTTAAAAAAGTGGTTACAGCAACTACATTTTTTTGGTATTTCAATTGTTAAAAATGCTCCAACAGATGTAAATTCTGGTTTTGATATCCTGAAAAATATAAGTCACACTCGAGAAACTTTTTTTAAAACACCATTCGAGGTCATTGATATACCTAACCCTAATAATTCAGCTTATACTGCTGCAGGTCTAAGAAATCATATTGATTTACCATATTATGAGATAGCTCCAGGATATCAGTTTCTTCACTGCTTAATAAATAATGCTACTGGGGGTGAGTCAGTTGCTGTAGATGGTTTTAAGGTAATTGATTATTTAAAAAATAATCACCCAAATGATTATGACGTACTACTTAATACGTCTGTAAAATTTGTAAATAGAGACTACACAACTAATACAATTAGAGTAATGCATAAACCTATAATAACTCTCGATCACAATAATGATTATAATGATATTAGGTTCAGCGTTGCTTACATGGGAGTTATGGACTGCCATCCTGATCAAATGGATCATTTTTACTCAGCATACAGAAAGCTTTTAAGCTTACTTCATGACCAGAGGTTTGAAATTAACTTTCGTATGCAAGCCGGAGATATTTTTAGTTTTAATAATAGAAGAGTGTTACATGGTAGAAAAGAATATGATGCCAATTCTGGAGAAAGGCACCTTCAAGGTTATTATATGGACAGAGATGAAATCTTGGGTCGCTTAAATTATATTGAAAATTTAAATCCTTAAATTTAATAAAAATTAAAATAAAAAATTCAAGAGTTGTTCAAAGATTACAGCAATATAAATAAAAAAATTTATTAGGATTAGTTATGTTAAAAGGTAAAAGAAGCAATAGATAATGAGAAAATTTAGTTAAGTAATGTCTTAAATTACTTACTTTGGTGGCTTCATCTTTTTAACCTCCATCCTTAAACCTATCCTCTAGGTGATTCTATCTTATCAAATAAATTGGATTTTGTATTTTTTAATTTGTGAATATTATGAAAACTTTATTTTACATAATGTTCATTGTCCCAAAATTTATTAACCTTTGGCATTATTAATGGCAGTTTAGCAATAACAGTAGGTCCAAATTTTTCTATATCTCCAGTTGCAAGAACGTAATTACCCATATTAATTTCATTGAAAACTTTAATGTAGTATGAACCTGGTTCGTAAGTTACTGTACTTTTAAAATCTTCACCTATTTGTGGTCCTATCCAATACCATTTTTTACCATAAGGCTCATACCATTCCCACCACTCAAAATTTTGACCATCAACTTCCTCGATGACACTTAACTCAAGGTCTTTACCTTCTAAAATACTAAATGAGAACTTTCTAAATGTATTACAATCATCAATTTTTGGAACAGTAATACCAACATAAAAATTAAATTTCTGATCAGAATTTATTAAGTAATAATGTGGATCACCATTTAATTTAGAGTATATTGCTTTTGATATTTCTGGTTTTTCTATTAGATATGCCACATTAGGTTTATTTGGGTTTGAGTCGTTTATTACAGGTTGATGAGCATAGGATAATGAACAAAAGGTAATTAAAATAAAAACACTAAAAAATTTCATATTTTAATTTACACTATTATTTTATATGAGGCGAATATGATCTATGAAAAACAATTAATTTTGTTATAAATCAAACTTTATCATGAATTTTGAACAAGCAAGAACAAATATGGTTCTTAATCAACTAAGAGCTAATCGTATAAAAAACTCATCTTTAATTGAAAAAATTGAATTATTTCCAAGAGAAAACTTGTATCCAAAATCTTATAAACATTTGGCTTACTCTGATAAGATTATATTTTTAGATGATGGTCGCTTTATTCTACCTCCTTTAACATCATTTCATTTATTACAAGCTTTGGGAGAGATTGATGATGAGAGTATTTTAGAAATTGGTTCTGGATTTGGTACATCAACATCTATTATAAATAAATTTTCCTCTAATATTGACTGTATAGAGTCTTCTATGCAAATGAATGAAGTTTTCAAAAATAGTATAAAAGACGGTTTGTTCAATGCCTCTTTATTAGATTTAACGATAGAGGAATTTTTCAATAACAAAAAGCCAAATATTAAAAAATACCAAAAGATTATTATTAATGGTTCACTTGATGAAGAGCCCATAAATATAATTAAAAATGCATCTGATAATGCAGAGATAGTTTGTATAATTGATAACCAAGATTTTAAACATAAGATTGTTAAATATATAAAAGTAGGAGGCAAATCGAATAAGTTTGTTATAGATGAAGCTTCTTCTTCTTATATTTATAAATATGTTCAATTCGAACCATTTGTTTTTTAGCAAATGGATGAATTTCAAAATAAAAAAGAATATGAAAATGAAATTTATCAGCTTTGGTTAGACAAAGAATGTTTTAAACCTAAATACAATTTTGATAAAAACTTTTCTATTTGTATACCTCCCCCAAATGTAACAGGGTCGTTGCATATGGGACATGCACTTAATAACACTATTCAGGATATTTTAACAAGATTTCACCGAATGAATGGATTTAATACTCTTTGGCAACCTGGAACAGACCATGCAGGCATAGCGACACAAATGGTTGTGGAAAGAAACTTAGCTGAGAAAAATATTTATCGTAAAGATCTCACAAGAGAAGAGTTCATTGAAAAAATATGGGAGTGGAAAGAATATTCGGGTTCCACAATCATAAATCAATTAAAAAGGCTTGGTAGTTCATGTGATTGGTCAAGGGAAAGATTTACGATGGATGACGGATTATCATCTGCAGTTAGAAAGGTTTTTGTTAAATTATATACAGAGGGGTTGATATATAAAGATCAAGCTCTTGTTAATTGGGATACCAAATTTAAAACAGCTATTTCTGATTTAGAAGTTGTTCCTACGGATGTAAGCACCCAAATTTACTATATAAAATATCCAAGCTCTAATTCTGAGAGTATAACTGTTGCAACAGTTAGGCCAGAAACAATTTTTGGTGATGTTGCTATAGCAGTTAACCCCAATGACAGTAGATATACTTCATTAAAAAAAGAAACTTTTACTATTCCTTTAACATCAAGATCTATTCCACTTATATTTGATGAATATTCTGATCCGGAAATGGGAAGTGGTGCAGTTAAAATTACCCCGGCACACGATTTCAACGATTTTGAAATCGGTAAAAGGCACAACTTAGAACTATTAAATATTCTAAACGAGGACGGAACATTGAACGAAAATTGTCCAAAAGAATTTCAGGGTTTAGATCGATTTGAGGCAAGAAAAAAAGTTGTTCAATTGCTAAAAGAAAAAGGTTTTTTAGAAAAAATTGAAGATTATAAAACTACAATACCATATGGTGATCGCTCGAACACTGTTGTAGAACCTTTTTTAACTCATCAGTGGTTTTGTAATGCTGAAGAATTAGCAAAACAGGCAATGAAAGTTGTAAAAGACGGTGATACAAAATTTTTTCCCTCAAATTGGGAGAAAACATACTTTCAATGGATGGAAAATATAAGACCATGGTGTATTTCTCGACAAATATGGTGGGGACATCAAATTCCAGTTTGGTATGGTCCTGATGGAAAAGAATTTTGTGCAGAAACCGAAGAAGAAGCGAAAAATTTAGCTGTAGACTTTTATAAAGCGGATAAAATAATTTTAAAAAGAGATCAAGACGTCTTAGACACCTGGTTCTCCTCAGCTCTTTGGCCTTTCTCTACATTGGGATGGCCCAACAAAGAACAAACATTAGATACATTTTACCCTAATTCTGTACTAGTTACGGGTTTTGATATCATCTTTTTCTGGGTTGCTCGCATGATGATGATGGGTAATAAATTTATGTCAGAAACACCTTTTAAAACTGTTTATGTTCATGCTCTCGTTCGTGATGAAAAAGGTCAAAAAATGTCAAAATCAAAAGGTAATGTCATAGATCCTTTAGAGATAATTGACAAGTATGGTGCAGATACACTTCGCTTTACTCTAACATCATTAAATACACCTGGAAGGGATGTAAGGTTAAGTGAGCAACGCATAGCTGGTTATAGAAACTTCGTTACTAAAATCACCAATGCCTATAAGTTTGCTAAATTTAAAGGAATTTATCCATTTACAGATAATGGCAAAGTTAACCCTAACCATATTTTTAATATTTGGATTATAAATGAGTTTCAAGAGTTATATAAAAAAGTTCAAGAAAATTATGAGAAATACTATTTTCATGAAGTAGCTAATCAACTATATCATTTTACATGGCATACTTTTTGTGACTGGTATATTGAACTTTCTAAAAATCTTTTGGACGACAATCAATTTAGAGATGAAACCAAACAAACTTTTCATTTAGTATTTAATTCTTTATTGCAACTTTTACATCCAGTGATTCCTTTTATCACTGAAAAATTGTGGGGTAAAAATAATAAAGATATCTTGATGAGTCATCAGTGGGACTATGTTGATCTAAAAACTGAGAGTGAACATGTATCTAAAACAAAATTATTTATTGATTTTATAGAGGAATACAGGTCAATAGAAAAACTTTTTGAAATCAAAAAAGAAGATACTGTAGAAATTTTTTCTAAAAACCAATTAATTCAAACAATTTTAGAAGATAATAAAAAAACATTTGAATTTTTAACAAGAAAAAAACTTTCATCATCCCATAAAGACAATAGTGTTACTTTACCTTTTAAAGAGTTTGATTTTGAAATTTCCACTAGCCAAATTGATAAATCTAAAATCAAAGAAAAACTTCAAGAAAATAAAAGCTCTTTGGAAAAAGAAAAAAATACGATTGATAAAAATTTATCAAATGAAAATTTTGTATCAAAAGCTCCAAAAGATCTAATTGATAAAAATAAAGAGAGACAAAGTTCAATTAATATGGAATTGTCTAAAATTGATAGTATATTAATTAATATTCAATAATGGTTGATAAAAGCAAATTACCAAGTAGACATGTTTCTGTAGGTCCTAAAAGTGCACCACATAGAGCTTTTTATTATGCTATGGGCATTACCGAAGAACAGATTAAACAACCTTTTGTCGGTGTAGTAACCACATGGAATGAGTCTGCCCCTTGCAATATTTCACTTTCTCGCCAAGCTCAATCAGCCAAAAAAGGTGTTTGGGATGCAAAAGGTACACCAAGAGAATTCACCACAATTACTGTTACTGATGGTATTGCTATGGGTCATGAGGGAATGAAATCTTCTTTAACTAGTAGGGAGATTATCGCTGACTCAACTGAACTTTCTGTAAGAGGGCACTGTTATGATGCCTTAGTTGGTTTAGCTGGGTGTGATAAATCTTTGCCAGGTTTAATGATGGCAATGCTAAGACTTAATGTGCCATCTGTATTTATGTACGGTGGATCTATATTACCAGGTGTTTATAAGGATAAGGACGTAACAATAGTAGATGTTTTTGAAGCTGTTGGAAAACATTCAACAGGAAAGATTTCAGACCAAGAACTCCATGACATTGAGTGTGTTGCCTGTCCATCTGCTGGATCCTGTGGCGGACAGTTTACCGCAAATACCATGGCATGCGTTTCAGAGACTATTGGTTTAGCTCTTCCAGGTTCAGCTATGACACCAGCTCCTTATGAAAGTAGAGATAAATATGCTTATGAAAGTGGAAAAGTAGTTATGGAATTAATTGAAAAAAACTTGAGACCTAGGGATATTGTTACAAAACAATCACTAATAAATGCGGCTGTGGTTGTTTCAGCATCAGGTGGATCAACCAACGCAGGTTTACATCTACCTGCTATGGCTCATGAAGCTGGTATTGAATTTACTTTGGAAGATGTTTGTAATATTTTCCAATCAACACCTTATATAGGTAATTTAGCCCCGGGGGGGAAGTATGTAGCTAAAGATTTATATGAAGTTGGTGGCGTTCCTGTTCTAATTAAAGCACTCATTGATGGCGGGTTGATTGATGGATCATGCATGACTGTTACTGGAAAAACGTTAGCTGAAAATGTAAAAGAAGTGGAGTTACCAAAAAATCAAGATGTTGTATATCCTGTTAGTAGTCCAATTACTAAAACAGGTGGCGTGGTAGGTTTGAAAGGTTCACTTGCTCCTGATGGTGCGATTGTAAAAATAGCTGGACTTAAAAAATTACAGTTCAAAGGAAAGGCAATTTGCTTTGATAGAGAAGAACATGCTCTAGACGCTGTCTTAAATGGTAAAATTAAACCTGGTCATGTTGTGATTATAAGATACGAGGGCCCAAAAGGAGGGCCAGGTATGAGAGAAATGCTATCTACCACTAGTGCCCTTTATGGACAAGATCTTGGCGAAGAGGTAGCTTTAATTACTGACGGGAGGTTCTCTGGAGGTACACGAGGTTTTTGTATCGGCCATGTAGGTCCAGAGGCTTATGATTGTGGGCCTATAGCTTTAGTTGAAGATGGTGATGAAATAGAAATTGATGCAGAGAAAAATATACTAAATTTGAATGTAGACGAAAAAACGTTATCCGATAGAAAAACTAAATGGGTTAATAAAGAACCAGAGTTTATGTCAGGTACTTTATGGAAATATATGAAAACTGTTGGACCTGCAAACCTAGGGGCAGTTACACACCCTGGTGGTAAATTAGAAAAAAAGACTTATTCAGATATTTAAATCTATAAGAATAGGGCAATGATCAGAGGGTCTATCCATATCACGGTATTCTTTTAATACTTTTAGTTTCATTATTTTACTTTTCAAAAATGGAGATAATAGAAAGAAGTCTATTCTTATTCCTTCCTCTTTTCCAAATTTGTAAGTTTTATAATCAAAAAAAGTATAACTTTGTTTTTTTGGAGTAGTCTTAAACACATCAATTAGATCTAGATTTATTAATTTATAAAATTCTTTTCTGGACTCAGGTTGTGCTAGAGCATCATTTTTATATTTTTTAATATCATGAGCATCTTCATCATCTGGAATAACATTAAAATCTCCCATTAATAAAACTTCATATTCTTTTTTAAGTATTTCTATTTCTTTATAAAGTAATTTCATCCATTCAAGCTTATTTGTAAATTTGTCTGTATCTATAGGATTTCCATTAGGGAAATAACAATTGAGGATTGCTAAATTTTTATCTTTTATAATAACTGTATTGTTTCTTGCTTGTGTCATATTTAACCTTTTTAAGGGATTTTCATTTAATACAATCTCACTTTTACAAGAAACACTTACCCCATTATAGCTTTTTTGAGTTTCAGCCACTGTTTTCAATGAAAATTGATTAAAAAAATTTTCTACGTATTCTTTATCTAATATCTTCAGTTCTTGTAAGCAAAATATATCTGGAGCTTCTGTTTTTATTATTTTTTCTATAAGTGGTTCTCGAGCTCTTAAAGAATTTACATTCCAACTAATTATTTTCACAATTAAACACTAAATGATGTGCCACAGCCGCAAGAATTTTTAGCATTAGGATTTGAAATAGAGAAACTAGAGCCTATCAATTCATCTTTATAATCTAATTCAGACTCATTTATGAAAGTCATAGAATTTTTATCAATCAAAATTTGTAAATCTTTAAAATTAAATACATGATCTTTGGTTTCATTAATTACATTTTCACTTTTAAATACGTACTGGAATCCAGAACATCCACCACCTTTGACTTTGATTCTAAAATATTTCATATTTTGATCTTTTAGAACTTCTTGAATTTTATTTATAGCTTTATCTGTTATATTAATACTTCCCATATGTTCAGTAATTTATCAGCTTTACCAGAAAATTCAAAAGGAAGACTTTACGATGAAATAAATGATCATCGATCACTTTACGAAAGAGATAGAGACAGAATTTATCATTCAACAGCCTTTAGAAAACTAAAAGATAAAACACAAGTATTTATGTTTGAAAAAGGTGATTATTATAGAAATAGACTAACACATACTCTTGAGGTATCTCAAATAGCAAGATCTATAAGTAGAAAATTGTCTTTAAATGAAGATCTCACTGAATGTATAGCACTATCTCATGATTTAGGTCATAGTCCTTTTGGTCATGTGGGCGAAGAAATAATTACTCAAGAATTAGATGCAAATTTTAACCATAATTATCAATCTTTTAGACAAATTACATTATTAGAAAAGAGATATATAAATTTTGATGGTTTAAATTTAACTTGGGAAACAATAGATGGTTTAATAAAGCATAATGGAAAAATACAAGAAACAAATAGAAACTACGACTTATCAAAAAATTTTAAATTTGATTTAAATAAGAATCCCTCATTAGAGGCTCAAATCGCATCCTTGTCTGATGATATAGCTTACATAGCTCATGATTTCGATGACGCTTTAAGATCAGGTATTCTGACAATATCAACTTTAGCTGAAAATAAAGAACAATTTAATTTTATAGATTTTTCATACATTGCAAACTTAGATAAAAGTATTGCAAGAAATTATTTTTCAAGATCCATTATGAACTACTTAATTTTGGATCTTCTTAACGAAACTGAAAATACTCTTTCTAATAATTCACAAATACGATCAATTGAAGATGTTATAATAAACACAAATTTTTTGGTTAAGTTTAGTCCTCCAGTATTAGATAAAGTAAAATTTCTTAAAAATTTTCTATTCGAATTTTTTTACACATCTGATTTTGTATATAAAAATAGAACGCAAGCTGAAAAAATTTTAGTATCTATAATTAAATTATTAAATAATGATACCTCTATGCTTCCATCTAAATGGAGAGAAAAATTACAATATGATACAGATAAGCAACAAATAATAGTCGATTATGTATGTGGTATGACAGATCAGTATGCTATAAATTTCTATAAAAAATATGTTACATAAATTAAAAAAATCTCTTTTTGAAATATTAATTAAAATTGATAAGAACGTTAGTATTAATTTTGAAGATATTGAAGTTGAAACACTTTTTGACAAAAAAGGAGATTTTACAACTAATGCTGCTCTAAAATTTGCAAAAATATTTGGAAAAAATCCAAATCAATTAGCAGACATTATTTTAAAGGCTATTAATTTAAATAATTTTGAAAAAGTACAAATTGCTGGACCTGGCTTTATAAATTTTTTTCTTAAGGATGAAAGTTTTAATCCTCAATTATTCAATAACGAAAAAGAATTTAAAGAAAATGAAAAGGTAAATATCGAATTTGTATCTGCAAATCCAACAGGCCCATTACACCTAGCACATGGAAGAGGAGCAGTTGTTGGAGATATTTTATCTAATTTATTTGAGTATTTTGGACATCCTGTAACTCGTGAATATTATGTAAATAACACAGGTAATCAAATTAATGAATTTCTATCTTCAATACTTTATTCTATTTCACATACACATAATCTAAATCTTAATGAAAAACAATTTTACAAAGGTGATTACATTAATGATATAGCAAAGAACTGTTACGAAAAATTTAAACCATTATTTGATAATAAGCTAAGTTTCGATGAGAAAAACAATATAGTAAATTATGCTATAGAAAATCTCGTCAATCAGACGCTTCAAACACTTGGCACAGCAGGTATTAAATTCGATCAAATTTCATATGAAACAAACATTATGGACAAGGGTCATCTCCCATTAATTCTTGAAAAATTCAAGCAAAAAAATCTAACATACGAAGGTCAATTAAATGCCCCTAAAGATTTTACGGGCACTTTAAAGGATAATCAGCTAACAATATTTAAATCAACTCTTTTTGAAGATGATGAAGATAGAGCATTAACTAAAAATGATGGTACTCCCACTTATTTTGCAAATGATATTGCTTACCATGAAGATAAATTTCAAAGAGGATTTAATAAACTAATAAATATATGGGGCGCTGATCATTTAGGATATCTCAAAAGATTGACATCAGCGATAACTACTTTACACCCAAAAATTGATTTTTCAGTTGTTTTTTGTCAAATTGTCAATTTAAAACGAGATAATAAAATACAAAAACTATCAAAAAGAGAGGGTAACATTTTTGAACTTAAAAATTTAATAGATGAAATAGGAATTGATAATTTTAGATATTTTATGTCTTACAGAAAAAATGATACTCACATGGATTTAGACATAGATTTAATTAAGAGAGAGAATAAGGAAAATCCTATTTATTATATTCAGTATTCTTATGCACGAACACAATCCATTTTAAATAAGGTAAATAAAGTTGTTGATACTCCCTTTATAATTACTTCAGAATTAAAAAACTTATATAAAAAATTATTGGAGTGGGATAATGTAGTAAAATCTGCATATCTAAAAAAAGAAGTTCATTTAATAGCACACTACTTAGAGAGTTTGTCTTCATATTTCCATACATTATGGTCCTCTTCAAAAAATAATCCATCAGTAAAATTTTTAGATAATGAGAATAATATTTCCTCTAATCTAATTAAGTTATTACATAATTATCAAAATGTCTTAGACGAAGGATTAAAAATTTTAGGCATAAAGCCTAAATTACAAATGTGAAAAATCTAAAAATAGTAATAATTATTTTTTTTTTAATACTGATTTTATTATTTTCCTATCTGTTTTTTGATAATTACTTGAAGTATATTTTTTTTGATAATTTTATAACTATTACTGCTGATGAATTTGATTTTATAAAATGAACTTTCCAATAATTATATCCATTAAAAGTATTTCTTTATCTAAACAAGAAAAAAAATTTATTTCGAAGATAAAACCTTTTGGGGTAATAATTTTTACAAGAAATATCAGTAATATTCCTCAAATATCAAAATTAAATGAATCAATTAAATCATTAAGTAAAAATACATTAATATTTATTGATCAAGAGGGTGGCATTGTAAATAGATTTAAAAAATTTAAAGAATTTAATTTTTTAGATAATTTTGAGCTTTATAAAATTTATTTAAGATACCCTTCATTATCAAAGCAGTTAGTTTTTTTGAAATCCTTCATAACATCGTATTATCTAAAAAAACTCAATTTTGATATTAATACTGTTCCAGTCCTAGATTTACCAATTAAAAATACAATCTTAATGATTAAAAAAAGAACTTTTGGACCAAATATTAATGTCAATATAATTTTGCAGAAAATATTAATAGATAATTTAAGTTACTTTGGACTAATTCCAATAATGAAACATATCCCAGGTCATGGTGTAACAAATAAAGACTCACATTTAACTTTGCCAATAACAAAATTAAGTAAATCTTCTCTTCAGGACCACATTAAAATATTTAAATATTTTAATAAAATACCTTTAGCAATGACTGCACATATTAAATATCTGTCGTGGGATAAAAATAACATCGCTACTTTTTCAAGTTATATTATTGATAATATCATTAGAAAAAAAATTGGGTTCAAAGGTTTAATTATATCTGATGATCTAGAAATGAATGCTAATATTTATAATATTAAGGATGCTATTAAGTTAGCAAACTTTTCTAAATTAGATATTATTTTAGATTGTAGCTCTGATTTGGATAAATATAGTGAAATTATAAATTCGTTTAATGTTTCAAATAATTATGTAAATGTTCATAAATCCAATAAACTTGAGCAATATAAGAAAAAATTAGACTTTAAATCTATTAATATTAATCACTATCATGAATTGTATAATCAATTGTTAAAAATTAATGGATTCTAACCTTAATATAGATATTAAAGACTACAACGGACCTTTAGATGTTCTTTTAGAACTTGTTCATAAAAATAAATTTGATTTAAAAAATCTACCAATACTTAGTCTTTGTAACCAATATATTGCTTTTATTGTAGATTTAAAAAAGGTTAGCATAGAGATAGCATCAGAATATTTACTAATGGCTGCTATTATGGTTTTTTTAAAATCTAAATACTTAGTTAATAAAGACAAAGAAGAGGATGTTAAAAAAGTAACAAGATTTCTTACAAATCGATTAACGATATTAGAACTTGTAAATAAAAATAGTATTAAGTTATTCGAGCTTCCTAAATTCAAACAGGAATTTTTTCCAAATACACAAAAACATAAATTAAAAATTGAAAAAAACTTTGTGATTAAAGACAAGCTCATTGATCTTTTAAAAGCTTATGCAAATATTCATAAAAGAAATCAACAATACACTTTAAAGTTTAGCTCTACTAAATTATTTACGATCAAGGATGGTCAAAACGTAATTTCTAAGGAAATTTTATCTAACCAAGATTGGTTTACATTGAAGAGTTTAATACCTGATAATTTAAAATCGGATATTTTGAATAAATCATTTTTTTCTAGCACATTTAATGCCAGCCTTCACATGGCAAAAGAAGATAAAAATGAAGAAAAAAAAATAGTAATTAAGCAATCTTTGCCATTTTCTGATATATATTTAAAAAAAGATGAGTGAAACTTCACAAAAAATTGAAGCTTTAATATTTGCATCAAGTAAGCCAGTTTCAGAGAATGAAATTAAAAAAAGATTAGATATTCATGAGGATATTTCTGAAGTCATGTCTAATTTAGAGACTGCTTATCAACATAGAGGTATAAATCTAAAAAAAATATCGAATAAGTGGATTTTCTTAACAAATACAGAAGTCAGTGAGATTTTTCATGAAAAAAAAGAAATACAAAAAAGACTTTCAAAACAAGCAATAGAGACATTGGCTATAGTTGTTTATCATCAACCTATAACAAAATCAGAAATTGAAAGCATTAGAGGAGTTGTGATAGGGCAAGGAATATTTGATCAATTAATGGAGTTTGGCTGGATAGCACCAGGAGGTCGAAAAGAAGTTCCAGGTAGACCTATTCTTTGGGGCACTACTGAAGACTTTCTTTTACATTTTGGTTTAGGTACATTAGATAATCTTCCTGGTATAGAGGAAATGAAAAACTCTGGAATATTGGATGAAAATTTTTCTTCAATGAATATCCAAGAGGTTTCAGATGATTTAAATAAGGATGAAGCCTTCATAGATGATGACGATCAAGCAGAAACTCTCGATGAGTTTTCAAAAAGTCAATTAACGCAAAATAATGATACTTGATGTGAGAGATCTTCACCATTCTTTCGGTGAGATAAATGCTATAAATAAACTTAGTTTTTCAATAGAGCATAATTCGATTGTTTCTATTTTGGGTCCCTCTGGCTGTGGAAAAACTACTTTAATTCGATTAATAGCTGGTTTGGAAGAAATTCAAAAGGGGCAAATATCTTTTGAGGGTAAATTAGTTGCAAATGAAAAATTTAATACTCCCCCTGAGCAAAGATCAATCTCTTACGTTTTTCAAGACTTTGCATTATTTCCTCATATGAACGTAAAAGAAAATATTAGTTTTGCAGCAAGCACTAAAGTAAATAAAAAACAATTAATTGAACAAGTAATAAAATTAGCGAAAGTTGAAAATTTTCTGGATAAATATCCTCATGCTCTTAGTGGAGGAGAACAGCAAAGAGTAGCATTAGCAAGGTCAATAGCTGTTCAACCACGACTATTACTTTTAGATGAACCATTTTCTGATTTAGATTCTAATTTAAAAAAGGAAATTATTGATGACACACTACACTTAATCAATAGCTTGGACTCCTCTGCTATTGTAGTAACACACAATGCAGAAGAGGCTATGTTTCTTAGCAATGTTATTATTGTAATGGAAAAGGGAAGAATAGTTCAGATAGGAAAACCTCGTGAAATTTACTTTAATCCTTCTAATGTTTATGTTGCCTCTTTGTTTGGAGAGGTAAATATTTTTAAGACAAAGATTTTAAATAATAAATGTGAAACTCCTTTAGGTATACTAGATACAAAAGACTTTAAAGATAACCAACAAGTAAATGTAGTAGTTAGACCTGAGGCTATTAAATTGAATGTTGAAAAGTCTCCTTTGACAAGTCCTAACTCAGGAGTTGTTGTTGACTCTAAATTTCTCGGAAATAGCGCCATGATTCATATGACAGTGAATGATAGCAATAATAAAAAACACCACGTACATAGCAAGTTAATTGGAGAGTTTTTACCTGCTCCTGCTAGTTCAGTTTCTTTTTCACTAGATCTAAACCACGTATTTATTTTTCCTAGATAAGACATCAATAATGTAGTAGATTACAAAAATGGGTACATTTAGCATATGGCATTGGATAATTGTTTTAATTATCGTTCTTTTATTATTTGGAAAAGGTAAAATACCATCTTTAATGGCAGATATGGCAAAAGGAATTAAGTCTTTTAAGAGCAACATGGCTGAAGATGAAAAACCTGCTAACCCAGATCAAGACAATAAAGACAATCAAAATAAGGACCAGTAATGTTTTCTTTAGGTTGGATGGAGATATCCATCATCCTAATCATAACTGTGATAGTTGTAGGACCTAAGGAAATACCAACTGTTATTAAATTTATTAAAGGAATAACCTCAGGCCTAGGAAAAATTTCTAGAGAGTTTAAATCTACTGTAAATGAGATATCTCATTTAGAGGAGGTGAAAGATATTAAAAAGGATATTTTAGATACAAAAGAGTCAATTGTAAAAGAAGGAAAAGAATTAGACGAATTTATTGAAAAAAGTAATGATGAAATAATGAAAGGTGAAAAAAATGACCGAAGTTGAAAGTTCAATGAATTTCTTCGATCATATAAAGGAATTAAGACAAAAACTAATTTATGTCATAATTTTTTTCATTATAACATTTATAGTTTCTTTTTATTTTTCTCAATCAATATTTGAATTCCTTGCTAAACCGTTAACTTCAATATTAGGAGATGGCAATGGATTAATTTATACAGCTCTTCAAGAAGCTTTTTTAACAAACGTTAAAGTTGCATTTTTTACAGCTGCTTTTATTTCATTTCCTTTTTTATCTATTCAAATTTGGTCTTTTGTATCCCCAGGATTACTTAAAAAAGAGAAACAAATTTCATTACCAACTTTAATAGCTATCCCATTTTTGTTTGTTTTAGGTGCCGCTGTTGTCTATTACGTGATATCACCCATAGCTTGGAAGTTTTTTTTAAGTTTTCAAACCTCACAAGCAGACGGTATCAATATTACTCTTCAAGCAAAAATGAATGAATATTTGTCACTTATGATGACATTTATTTTTGCTTTTGGACTTGCTTTTCAATTACCTGTTATTTTACTTTTACTTGTTAAATTTGGTGTGCTCACTATAAGTCAATTAATTTCATTTAGAAAATATGCAATTGTTTTGTCATTTGTATTTGCTGCAATAGTAACACCACCTGATCCATTTTCACAAATTTCTCTAGCGTTGCCTATAATAATTTTGTATGAAATATCTATCCTTGTATCTAAATTTATGGCTAAGCGACAGATTAATAAGGATGAGAATAATTAATAGAAATTGTTATGCATGATATTACTTTTATAAGAGAAAATCCTGATTTATTTGATGAATTTTTAAAAAAGAGATTTATTGATCCAAAATCAAATGAAATTATCTCTCTTGATAAAAAAAAAAGAGACATTTTAACTAAATCTCAAGAATTAAGAGCAGAGAGAAAGAATTTATCATCTTCTTTTGCAAATCTTAACGACAGTGATAAAGCTGATTTACAAAAAAAGGTACAATTAATTAAAAACAAGATTGATGAACTAGAAAACGATATTTCAATAATAGATGAGCAATTAAAAAATAATTTATCTAGTCTGCCAAACCTCCCACATAAAGATGTACCTGTGGGAAAAGATGAAACCTCAAACAAATTAATAAAACAAGTTGGAAAAATTCCTTCATTTAGTTTTACACCGAAATCCCACTATGAACTTGGAGAAAATTTAGAAATGATTGATTTTGATCAAGCTGGGAAAGTATCAGGTACAAGGTTTGTATATTTAAAGAAACATATAGCACAATTAGAAAGAGCTATAGCTAATTTTATGTTGGATAAACACACAAATGAATTTAATTATACAGAAATTACTCCACCTAACTTAGTTAGAGATGCTGCAGCTTATGGAACTGGGCAATTGCCAAAATTTTCAGAAGATTTATTTAAAACTAACACAAATCATTGGTTGATACCAACTGCTGAGGTACCTTTGACTAATTTAGTATTAGATACAATCGTATCTGATAAAAATTTGCCCCTGAGGTACACAGCTTGGACACCATGTTATAGATCTGAAGCTGGAGCAGCAGGAAGAGACACAAGGGGTATGATAAGACAGCATCAATTTTCTAAAGTCGAATTAGTTAGCATAACTAAAGAGGATGAGTCGGAAAAAGAGTTGGAAAGGATGTTAAATTGTGCAACTTCTATACTAGATGATTTAAAAATTCCTTACCAAGTTATTTTATTATCTTCTGGTGATATGGGTTTTTCTGCAGAAAAAACTTATGATATTGAAGTGTGGTTACCTGGCGAGGGAAAATATAGAGAAATATCTTCCTGCAGTAATTGTAATTCTTTTCAAGCTAGGAGAATGAATGCTCGTTATAAAGACTCAGATCAAAATAAATTTGTTCACACTTTAAATGGATCTGGTCTAGCAGTAGGGAGGACATTAATAGCAATTTTGGAAAACTATCAAAATGAGGATGGTAGTATTAGTATTCCACAGGTCCTGAAACCATACATGGGGAATTTAGATAAAATCTCTAAATAATTATATTCTTACCAGAACAATAATATTTAAAAAATTGGTAAGCAGACCTACCTGTTCTATTTCCTCTTGAAAAGATCCATTTGAGTGCACTATTTTCAATCTCATTATCAAATTCTACTTTATAAAATTTACAATAATTTTTAATTATTAAGATAAAGTCTTTCTTACTTAAGTTATGAAAACTAATCCATAATCCAAATCGATCAGATAAAGATAATTTTTCTTCAATCCCCTCATCTTGAGATATAGCAGATGATCTCTCATTATCTAACATATCTCTCTTCATTAAATGCCTTCTGTTACTTGTGACATATACTAGAAATTCGTAGTTTGAGTTGTAAAAAGATCCTTCAAGAAACGATTTAAATTGAATATACCTCCTATCATTTTGTTCAAATGATAGATCGTCAATAAATATTATGATTTTTTTGTCGAACTTATAATTTAAAAAAATATTTGGTAAATCTGATAAATCTTCACTATTAATTTCTAATGTTTCAAATTTATCATATTTATGAGCATAATTTTTTAATATACCCCTTATAATACTACTTTTGCCACTTCCACGTACACCCCATAAAAGACCATGATTAAAAGCTAAACCCTCTAAAAAGTTTTTTGTATTTTCCTCTATTTTTTTTATTTGTTGATCAACACCATACAAAAGCTCTAAATCAAGGACTTTATTGAATGGTATTTTATCTAAAGAATTTTTTGATCTATTCCAACAGAGTAAATATTTATTTTTCAATTTTATGTTGACTTCATTGATGATTGTGAGATTTTAGTGCTTATTTTATTAATTTAAAGGATTTAAATCATGGAACAACTCGCAGGAATTCTACCACTTATATTAATTTTTGTCGTTTTCTACTTTTTACTTATTAGGCCCCAACAAAAGAAATTAAAAGATCACAAAAATATGATCGCAAATTTAAAAAAAGGTGATCGAGTTGTGACCCAAGGCGGAATTATAGGCAACATCCATTATGTAAATGATGATGGTACTCTCTCTGTAGAAATAGCAGATAACGTACAAGTCAAAGTGGCTAAGGGTATGATAGCTGATATAGCAGCTAAATAGCTTAATAAACTAAATTAACATAATGATTATTTTTAAACAGTGGAGATTATGGGTATCTTTATTACTGTTAATAGGAAGCTATATATTTATTAAACCTAATTTTGAAAGTCAAACATCTGAAAGCAAAATTAATTTTGGATTAGATATTCAAGGAGGGTTTTCATATTTACTAGAATTGAATGAGGAAGAATATCTCAGCAATCTTTTAGTTAAAACATCTCAATATATTGAAAATACTTATTCTATTTCATCCGATATAGATAATGGAGAAATTGTAATATCTAAAAACCAAAATTTAGATGCTCTTACAAATATTGTTATACAAAATTTAGGTTTAGAAATTAATGAAAAATCAGATAAGGAAAATAGTTATATTTTTTCTAAACAAAGTTTTAATAAATCATTGTCAGATATGACCTTAAATGCAGTCGAAATTGTAAGGTCAAGAGTTGATTTTCTTGGTAATAAAGAATTATCTATACAAAAAGTAGGATTAAATAAAATTTTATTAGAAATACCTGGTGATCTGGATAATAACGTTAAAGAAGTAATCTCTAAAACAGCTAAATTAACATTGCACCTAGAAAAAAATAATATAGTTGGTTCTAAGACTTTTATAAATGAAGAAACTGGTGAACAAGTTAGAGTTCAAGAAATTCCAAATATAACTGGTGACTTTATTCAAGATGCGTCACTTCAATATAATCAAAATGAACCAGTTGTTGCTTTTTCTTTTAATAAAGAGGGTTCAGATCTTTTTGCGAAAATGACCTCTGAAAATGTTGGTTCTAGATTTGCAATAGTTCTTGACGGTTCTTTAATTACTGCTCCCGTTATAAGAGAGTCAATTACTGGCGGTAGTGGTCAAATATCCGGAGGTTTTACAAATGAAACTGCTAATAATCTTGCAATCATTTTAAAGTCTGGATCTTTACCAACTCAAATAAAAATAATTCAAGAAAAACAAATAGGCCCAACTCTTGGACAAGAAGGTGTAGAGAAAGGAGTTATAGCATCAATAATAGCTCTGATAGCTATTACTCTTTTTATGATTATTTATTATAAAATTTCAGGATTTTTTACAGTTATCACAATCATTAGTTGTCTGTCTTTACTTTTTGCAATGATGTCCTTATTAAACACAACATTAACTCTACCTGGTGTTATTGGAATAGTATTAACAATAGGAATGTGTGTAGATGCAAATGTTTTAATTTTTGAAAGAATTCGAGAAAATTTTAAACATAATATCGAAGATCCTAAAAATCATGGATTCAATTCTGCTTATGTAACTATTCTTGACTCTAATTTAACAACATTATTCGCAGCTATTTTTTTATTTGCTTTTGGTTTTGGGCCTATTAGAGGTTTCTCAATTTCATTAATTATTGGAATTATATCCTCTCTGATAGTTACTTACATAATACTTAAATTATTTATTAATATAACTTCAATAAAATACCTTGGACTTCAAAGATGATTAATTTTTACTCTTTTAAAAATAAATCATATTTAGTCTCACTTACTCTCATAATACTAACAATTATAATTATTTTTTTTAAAGGATTGAATTTAGGAATTGATTTCAAAGGTGGATTGAACTTTGAGATAAAATCAAACTTAACAACTAATCAGCTTAATAAATACTTTGATTTTATAGACACTGACAGAGAAGTCTTAATTAAAAGAGAGGTTGGCAGTGATGTTTTCAGTATCAGAATAGAGTCAGGTGATAATAATCCTGTTTTTATTGAAGAAATAAAAAATATAATTGATCAAAACCCTGATATTGAAATATTACTCTCTGAGTACATAGAACCAACTTTTAGTGAAGAACTTATAAAAAATTCTATTTATGCTTTAGCATCTTCTTTGTTGGTAATAGCTGTTTATGTTTGGATAAGGTTTGATTGGCAGTTTGCAGCATCAGGTATATTCGCATTATTACATGACGTTTTTGTAGCTATAGGCTTTATGTCATTATTTAATATTGAATTTAATTTAACGATGATCGCAGCTTTGCTACTAATTGCAGGCTACAGCATAAACGATACTATAGTTTTATTTGATCGACTTAGAAGTTTAACTTCAAACGAGGAAAATAAAGATAATTTTGAAACTAATGTTAACAACTCAATTAAATTAAATCTTCGAAGAACTATATTGACAAGTTTCACAACTATTTTGGCATTATTATGTCTAGTTTTTCTTGCACCTGTCAATTTAACTGAAATGCCAATAGTTTTTATTTTTGGGGTTTTGATTGGAACTTTTTCTTCTTTATTTCTGGTGCTTGGAATAGTGGGGGATTTGAATTATGAAGCAGTGCTTAAAGCAAGAGACTCTTGATATTTTCTTAAATAAATACCTGTTTGATTATTTTTATTCTTAATTAGATCCTTTGGTTTACCTTCAAATAAAATATTCCCACCTTTTTCTCCACCCTCAGGTCCTAAATCTATAATCCAATCACTCGTGTTAATAACATCTAAGTTGTGTTCTATTACAATTACAGTATTTCCGTAAGACACTAATTTATGAAGTATTTCTAAAAGTTTCTTTATATCATCAAAGTGAAGTCCAGTTGTAGGTTCGTCTAAAATATAAAGTGTTTTTCCAGTTTGACGTTTTGATAATTCTTTAGAAAGTTTAATCCTTTGAGCTTCTCCACCGGATAGTGTTGTTGCTGATTGACCAATAGAAATATACCCTAAACCAACATCTTTTAGTGTTTTAAGCTTTGAATATACTTGTGGATTATTAATAAAAAATTCTTCAGCATCATCTACTGTCATTGATAAAATATCATTAATATTTTTTTTATTATATTGTATGCTTAATGTTTCCTTATTATATCTTTTTCCGTTACAAACTTCACATTTAACATATACGGGTGCTAAAAAATGCATTTCAATTTTTTTTAATCCATCACCCTCACAACTCTCACACCTACCTCCTTTAACATTAAATGAAAATCTGCCAGGTTTAAAACCTTTAACTTTAGCCTCTGGTAAATTTGCAAACCATTCTCTTATTGGTGTAAAAAGCCCAACATAAGTAGCTGGGTTTGATCTAGGTGTTCTTCCAATCGGTGATTGATCGATATTTATAACTTTATCAATATTTTCTATACCTTTAATGTCCTCATAAGGGAGTGTTTTTATAATTTTTTCATAAATTCTGTTATTAGTAGCTCCATACAAAGTCTCATTAATTAATGTTGACTTTCCACTTCCAGAAACACCTGTAATAGTTATAAACTTACTTAAAGGAAATTTTACACTCACATCTTTTAAATTATTCCCATTTGCCTTTTTAATTTCAATAAATTGTTTTGATGGATTTTTATTAAGAGTTGGTGGATACCTACCAATTAAACCCCTTATATAGCTACTAGTTAAACTATCTTTACTATTTAGTATTTTGTTGAATTCTCCGTTAGCTACAATGGATCCACCATTGATACCCGCATGCTTACCGATATCAACTACATAATCTGCCTCTCTTATAATATCCTCATCATGCTCAACGACTATTATTGTGTTACCTAAATCTCTTAAATTCTTAAGAGTATTTATGAGTTTTTGATTATCTCTTTGATGAAGTCCTATTGAAGGTTCATCTAATACATATGTAACTCCAGTTAAACCAGACCCAATTTGACTTGCTAATCGAATTCTTTGAGACTCTCCACCAGATAGAGTAGAACTTTTTCTTGATAAACTTAGGTAATTCAAACCAACTTCATTTAAAAAATTTAATCTAGAAAAGATTTCTTTTTTTAATGGAGCTGCTATTAGTTTTTCCTGATCATTTAATTCATTTTCAAATTCATTAATCCACTTTAAAGAATTAGCTATGCTTAGAGAAGTAAAGTCTGAAATAGTTATGTTATTAATCTTAACACATAGTGCTTTTTCATTAAGTCTTTTTCCATTACAGTCATTACAAGTTTTTGAGTTTCTAAATTTTTCAAGCTCCCATTGCCTCCACCAACTTGAAGAGCCATCATAGATATCGTCCATAATATTTATTAAACCATCAAATTGTCTTCCACCAAAAAGAACCTCATTTTGAAAAGATTTAGGTATTTTTGACCAAATAACATTTTCTAATTTTTTTGCATTAAACATTTTTTTTAGCTTTGGAAATATTCTTGATTTTGATCTTTCTGACCAAAAATTTATTGCTCCATCATTAAATGATAAATTTTTATCTGGTATCAATATATCTTCATCAAATGTATCTATCTCACCAAGACCGTCACATGTTTTACAAGCTCCATATGGATTATTAAAACTAAATAATCTGGGTTCTATCTCATCAATACTAAATCCGCTTACGGGACACATGAATTTATCAGACAATGTAATTATTTCATTATCATCAATATTAAATACCTCTACACTTCCTTCACTTTCTTTTAAACTAATTTCAATACTATTTGCTAATCTATCTCTATTATCTTTTGACGGTATTATTCTATCAATTACAACACTTATAGAATGTTTAAAATTTTTGCTTAATTCAGGTAGATCTTCTTTTTGATAAAGTTTGTTATTAATCAAAAATCTCTCGTAACCTTTTTTAAAATACTCTTCAAAGAGTTTTTTATACTCTCCTTTTCTCCCTTTAATTAATGGAGACATAATCATTATTTTTTTTGAATTAAATTTTAAATTAACTTCATCTATCATTTCTGAGCTAGTTAAGCCTTTGATTGGTTTTCCAGTTGCGGGTGAGTAGGGTACACCAACTCTTGAGAATAGAACTCTTAGATAATCATAAATTTCAGTTACTGTTCCTACCGTTGATCTAGGGTTTTTGGAAGTTGTTTTTTGATCGATTGAAATAGCTGGAGATAAACCTTCTATTTTATCAACCTTGGGTTTATCCATCATATCTAAAAACTGACGGGCATAAGCACTTAGTGATTCGATATACTTTCTCTGTCCTTCTGCATAAATTGTATCGAAGGCTAATGTTGATTTTCCAGACCCACTCACACCAGTTATTACAACGAGTTTGTTTTTTGGTAAGTTTAAATTTATATTTTTTAAATTATGTTCATGGGCATTATGAACAATAATGTGAGTAAGTGGTGAATGTTTGTCCATTAAATTAGATATCAATTAAAGGGCTTTTAATATATATTAATATTACCTTTTAATAAAAATATTCATGGCTGGATCAGTAAATAAAGTAATTCTTCTAGGTAACTTAGGTAAAGATCCTGATATTAGAGCTACAACAGCTGGATCGAGACTTGCGAGTTTTTCAATCGCTACCTCTACGAAATATCGAAACAAAGATACTCAACAGTTAGAGGATAAGACTGAATGGCACAGAGTTGTTGTTTTTAATGATAAGTTAGCTGATATTTGTGAAAAATATTTAAGGAAAGGTTCAAAGATATACATAGAAGGTCAACTTCAAACAAGGAAATGGACTGATAATAATGGTGTTGATAAATACACCACTGAAGTAGTTATTCCAAATTATTCTGGAGTATTAACGATGTTAGATACTCGTTCTCAATCATCTGTTAGTGATGAAAATAATAGTAATCAATTAGACTCAGCAGCAGATGAAGCAATGGGTGGTTCAGAAACATCTACAGCTGAACAACTCGATGATGACATTCCTTTTTAATAAAATCATTGGCTAAAAAGAAAAAAACTAAACCAAAACAGTTAGATGTTTTGGATACTAAAATATATCCAAACATAGATATTACAGATGAATTAGAAAAAAGTTATTTAGATTATGCTATGAGTGTCATAGTCTCTAGAGCTTTACCTGACGTTAGGGATGGATTAAAACCAGTTCACAGAAGAATACTTTACTCTATGTATGAGTCTTCGTACCATCACAACAAACCTTATAAAAAATCTGCAAGAATAGTTGGAGATGTGATGGGTAAATATCACCCTCATGGTGACTCTGCAATATATGAGTCTATGGTTAGAATGGCACAAGATTTTACAATGCGTCTCCCCTTAATAGATGGCCAGGGAAATTATGGTTCTATGGACGGAGATCCTGCTGCAGCTATGCGTTACACCGAAGCTAGATTAGATAAAATCTCATCTTTTATGTTAGAAGAATTAGAGTATGAAACAGTTCAACTTAGAGCAAATTACGATGAGACATTAACAGAACCAAAAGTTTTACCATCAAGATTTCCAAATATTTTTGTAAATGGTGCCAGTGGTATTGCAGTAGGAATGGCAACAAATATTCCTCCTCATAATCTTGGTGAAATTATAGACGCTACTTTACTCCTAGTAGATGAACCAGATACAACTTCTAAACAACTTCATAAGATCGTTAAAGGGCCAGATTTTCCAACTGGAGGAATTATATCTGGCACTGCTGGTCTAAGCTCAATGTATGAAACAGGTAGGGGAAGCGTTACAGTCTTATCTAAACTTCATGAAGAAAAAATTAAAAGTAGAAATGCAATTATAATTACAGAAATTCCTTACTTGCAAAATAAGTCAAAACTTATAGAGCGTATTGCTGACGTAGTTAACAATAAAACTATAGAGGGTATTAACGATATTCGAGATGAGTCGAATAAAGAGGGCGTTAGAATTGTAGTTGAATTAAAATCATCTGCTGTGCCTGAAATAATAAAAAATCAGCTATTTCAATACACTCCCTTAAAAACATCATTCAGCAGTAATATGCTTGCATTAAAAGAAACAAAGCCTTTAACACTTAATTTAAAAGATGGCCTCACTTATTTTATTAATTTTAGAAAAGATGTTATTACTAAAAGGACTGTATATAAACTTAACAAAGCAAGAGAAAAAGCTAATATTTTAATTGGATTATCAATTGCTGTTAATAATATTGATTCAGTAATTAACCTTATTAAAAAATCTAAAACTCCATCAGAGGCTAAAGAAAAATTATTATCAACAAAATGGACAGTAAAATCTAATGTTACTCAATACATTAAGTTAATAAACCCTTCTTTTCAGCTATCAGGATCTAAGATACTGTTAGATGAGGAACAAGCTAAGGCTATTCTTGAATTAAGACTTCAAAAGTTAACAGCTTTAGAAAGAGACGATTTATTTAATAATTTAAAATCACTTGTAGAAGACATAAATACATATCTCAAAATATTAAATTCAGATAAGCAATTATTAAAAGTATTAAAAAGTGAATTGACAGAAATAAAAGATAATTTTTCTACAGATCGAAAAACTGAAATTCAAAAACATGATATTGAAGACATAGATACAGAAGATCTAATAATCGAAGAAGATGTTGTAGTCACAGTTTCCCATCAAGGTTACATAAAAAGAGTTTTAAAATCCTCTTACAAAGTTCAAAAAAGAGGTGGTAAAGGTAAAAAAGCTATGACTACACGAGATGAAGATTTTCTTGAACAAGTATTTGCAGCCACTACTCGTGATACAATATTATTTTTTACTTCAGTTGGAAAAGTTTATTCTATGAAAGCCTATGAATTACCTGCTGGCACACCTACATCGAGGGGAAAAGCAATAGTCAATCTTATTCCAATAACAAAAAACGAAAAAATTTCTTCTATTCTTACATTGCCAAAAGATATTGATGATTTTGAGAATTATAATTTAGTTTTTGCTACAAGCCTTGGGAACATAAGAAAAAATAAACTAAAAGATGTTGCAATGAGTGGTTCAAGAAAATTATCTAGAACAGGCAAGACTGCCATTAAACTTAAAACAGGAGATAGGTTAATTGGTGTAATTTCTGTTATAGAAAATGATGATGTACAGCTTGCAACAACAAATGGTAAATCAATCAGATTTGCTACAAAAGATTTAAGAGAGTTTTCAGGATTAGGCTCTGCTGGTGTAAGGGGAATTAAACTAGCTAAAGATGATAAAGTTGTATCTGTATGCAGTTTACTTCATAATAAAATATCTATAGATGTCAGAGAGTCTTATTTAAAAGCAAAAAATGAGGCTAAAAAAGATATATCAAAAATAAACAATAAATTTAAAGAACTTGCAAATACAGAAGAATATCTCTTATCAATTACCGAAAATGGTTATGGTAAGTTAAGTTCTGCTTATGAATACAGAATTACTAATAGAGGTGGATCGGGAGTTACTAATATTACTGTTACCCCTAAAAATGGAAGAGTTATTCAATCATTAAAAGTAAATTTGGATGATAATATAGCTTTAATTTCAGATACTGGTAAACTATTAAGGTGTAATGTTGGAGATAATATCAGAGTAGTTGGAAGAGTTTCCCAAGGTGTCTCTGTATTTAAAGTAGATGCAAATGAAAAAATTGTCTCTGTAGCAAGATTAGAAGATTAAAATGTCAAAAATTGGTATATATCCCGGTTCATTCGATCCAATCACTTATGGACATCTCGATATTATTCAAAGGAGTTTAAGTGTAGTTGATGAATTAGTTATAGCTGTTTCAAATAATAAGTCTAAAAATCACCTAATCTCTATTGATGATAGATTAAATTTAATAAATCAATCAATTTTATCTCTTCCAGAGGAAGATTTATCAAAAATTAAAGTAGAAAAATTTGATAATTTACTAGTACACTATGTAAAATCAAAAAATGCTTCATTAATTATTCGAGGTTTAAGAGCTGTTTCAGATTTTGAGTATGAATTTTTAATGACTGGTATGAATAGATCAATCGATAAAGACATTGAAACTATTTTTTTAATGTCCTCAGAAAAATATCATTTTATATCTTCAAGATTCATAAAAGAGATACATAAATTGGGTGGGGATATTTCCAAAAGTGTACCAAAACCAGTCCTTGATTTTTTAACAAAAATTTGAAATGTTCAAAATTATTTTATATGGGCCCATAGCTCAGCCGGTAGAGCACCTGACTTTTAATCAGGGTGTCGCAGGTTCGAATCCTGCTGGGCTCACCACTTTTTTAGGTGAGTGATATTTGTAAAACAAAATCAGTCTCATTAGGTTTTGCAGATAAAAAAATTATTATTTTAAAAGTATATCACTTAATATTTTAGTATTGTTGAAAGCCTCAATAAAATTATCTTTAGTAGTATTTTCATTTTTGATTACTCTCAAAAATTTTACTACTTCTGTTTCAAATGGATTATCCATTAGATAAGTTTTACCATTTTCATTAAACCAAACTTTATAAATACCATTTTTTTCATTATTATCATTTCTTGTAAATCTCCGTTTATTTAGTTGAATTTGAAACTTTTTTTTAAGAAAATTTGATTGAGCGAAATCAAAAAATACTTCAATATCTTTAAATTTAAAATTACATCTGAACATATTTTTTTCAAATTTTTCAATATAATTTTTAATTTTATATTTGTTGCCAATTAGATGAGTTAACATTGCTATTCCATGAGGCAAAAGATCAACTCCTATATTCCTATTTCTATATATACCATTTGTATGAAATAAAAATTTAAAGTAATTAATATTTTTTGTAATTCGAGCTTTCTTAATAAGAGATTCAAGTAAATTATTATTTGCATAATTACAAAAAATATTCGATTTTTTAAGCTGCTTTATTGTATTTAAATCACCGATAATTTTTTCTTTTTTACATTTTTGACTCCATATAAGTGGTTTCTCACAAAAAATAGGTATCCTATGTTGAAGTGAATTAATGATATCATTGAAGTGTCTTTCGGGTGGTGTACAAATAAAAATACAGTCTGGTTTGTTTGTATTTATCATGTTTTTAATATTTATAAATGTTTTGGGTTTATAACCGTACAACTTATGAATATTTTTAGAGGCCTTTATACCCGACTCAAATGATGAACATATAACTGAATTTATATTCGCACCAAATTTATTTAATATTTTACAGTGAACTTTTCCTATATTGCCATATCCAATAATACCAACTTTTATAGGTTTATTATCTTCAAAGATACCATCTTTTTTAGACATTCTTCTAGTAAATTTTTTTCATGTAATCAAAAGTTTTTTTTAAACCATCTTCTAATTCTGTTTTGTATTTCCATCCCGTTTGTTTAAAAATTTTTGTTGTATCTGCGACACCTGCAAAATATGCATCTCCACGTATAGATGATATTTCACAAATTTTTAATTTCTTTTTTGCTACTTTCTCACATGTAGAAATAATATTATTCGTAGATGTTGGTTTTCCAGTACCAATATTAAATATATCAAATGCTTTATTATGATTTATAATTTTAAATATTGCATCAACTGCGTCTTCAACATAAAGCCAGTCTCTTGTCGCTTCTCCATCGCCATATTTTGTAAATTCAATATTTTTTAGAATCGAGTAGAATACTCTAAATGGTAACATGTCTCTTCTGCATCTTGGACCATATAAAGGTTGCATCCTACAAATATTTACACTTTTTTTTGTATCATTATGCCAAGAATAAATAAAACTCTCAGCTGCGGCTTTACTAGCTCCATATGGATTAATTGGTCTAAAATTATTAGTTTCAATAATAGCTGAATTTGGATGTTTAACTTCACCAATTGCACTTCTAGTTGAGATAAAAATAAGCATTTCATGCTCTTTAATGTTAGACAAAGAGTCTAACAATACTTGCGTTCCATAAACATTTGTGTTTATAAATTCTTTAGCTGCATTCATACTTCTTCGGTCCATCGTTAATGCTGCTACATGAATTGTGATATGTGGCTTAAATTTTTGTACAATTTTTTTTACAGAAGTTTTATCAGTAATATCTATATTATAAAAATTAAAGTTCTGTTTATTATTGGGATTATTTATTTTTAAATTTTTAATATTTTTCTTTTTTTGTGACTTTGGGCTAGTTTCATTATTTAAAATATCAATAATTACGATTTCAGAACCCTCTGACAATGCTCTTGAGGCTATATGACTTCCAAAAAAACCAGCAGCACCTGTAATAAGTATTCTTTTGTTTTTGAATTGCATTTTAATAATCTGAAAAAATCAATATATATTTTTCTGGTACAATATCATCTGTTAAATCTTTTGCTTTAACTTAATTATAAATTATTATTTTTAATTTTTTAATTTACTTTGTAAAATATTAAACACCTAAGATATAATAATATTGTAAATTTTTTAACATTGAATATATTATATCAAAAACCTTCCTATGATTGATAAAAAAAAATTTTATATAAATGGTAATTGGGTAGATCCTGTATATAAAGATGATTATATCGTAATTGATCCATCAACAGAAGAACCATACGTCACTATCTCTCTAGGAAGTGTAGAGGATACAAATAAAGCTGTTGAGGCTGCTAAAAATTCTTTTTTAATATGGAAAAATAGTTCTAAAGAAGAGCGAATTAATCTTTTAGAAAAACTTTTGAAAATTTATAGAGACCGGTCTAAAGAAATGACAAATGCAATATCAAAAGAACTTGGGGCACCTGTTGATTGGGCATCATCTGCTCAGATGGGTTCTGGTGAGGCTCATATAGAAGACTTCATTAAAAGATTAAAAGAATTTAAATTTGAAAAAAATTTTGATGAGGACTCTAATAACTACATTGTTTATGAACCAATAGGAGTATGTGGTCTAATAACTCCCTGGAATTGGCCAATTAATCAAATTGCTTTAAAAGTCATACCTGCCTTAGCTACTGGTTGCACTATGATTTTAAAACCATCTGAAATGGCTCCATTATCAGGTTTATTGTTTGCTGAAATGATACATGATGCTGGTTTTCCTGCTGGTGTTTTCAATCTAGTAAATGGAGATGGAGCTGGTGTTGGATCACAAATTTCAGGCCATCCAAACATAGACATGGTTTCTTTTACTGGTTCAACTCGTGCTGGAAAACTAATTTCTAAAAATGCTGCCGATACAATCAAAAGAGTTTGTTTAGAACTTGGTGGAAAGGGTGGTAATATAATTTTTGCAGATGCTTACCCAGGTGCTGTTAGAGATGGTGTAAGAAATATTATGAGTAATTCTGGTCAATCATGTGATGCACCAACTCGAATGTTAGTTGAAAAATCTATCTATGAAAAAGCTGTTCAAGAAGCTGCAGATGAGGCAAGTAAGATAGGTGTAGATTTACCATCTAAATCAGGTGACCACATCGGCCCTGTTATTAATAAATCACAATTTGATAAAATTCAGTCATTAATTCAAAGTGGTATTGATGAAGGTGCTACTCTTGTAGCTGGTGGAGCTGGTAGACCATCTAATTTTGAAAAAGGTTACTACGTTAAACCAACAGTATTTACAAATGTTAAAAATGATATGAGAATAGCTAAAGAGGAAATTTTTGGACCAGTACTGTCTATTATACCTTTTGACTCTGAAGAAGAAGCTATCTCTATTACTAATGATACCGATTATGGTCTTGGTAATTTTTTGCAAACTGAAGATAAAGAGAGAGCTAGAAGAGTATCAAAACAACTAAGAGCTGGTGTAGTTCAAATTAATGGTAATGCTCCTGACTCTGGGACACCTTTTGGTGGATACAACCAATCTGGAAATGGTCGTGAGGGTGGTACATGGGGTCTACATGAATACTTAGAAGTTAAAGTAATTAGTGGTTGGAAGTAAATGATAGGTTTTGTCATGGTTGGGACAAACGATTTAGACAGAGCCATTAATTTTTATGACACTATTCTCAAAATAATCGATTTAAAAAGAGTTGAAAAAACAGATACATATGGGTCCTATGCTCCAAAATCAAATAGTGAAGCAATAGAATTTTATGTAACTATTCCTCACAACAAAGAAAAAGCAACATTTGGTAACGGAACTCAAATTTCTTTTTATATAAATAATAAAGAAGCTGTCGATTTATTTCATTCTACTGCAATAAGTTTAGGTGCAAAAGATGAAGGCGCCCCAGGTGAGAGATATGAAGGTGAGTATTATTCTTATATCAGAGATTTAGATGGCAACAAAATTTGTGGTTACACTTACCTTAATAAATAGAGATTTATTTTATTTTTATGTCTTATTCTGATATTGAAAATAAATTGAACTCAGGAAAAATTATTATTCTTGATGGTGGGATGGGTGCTGAGCTAGAAAAACTCGGAGCATCTATGGATAATAATCTTTGGTCTGGCAGATGTTCTGTAGATAATCCTGAAATCGTATACAAAGCCCATCAAAATTTTATCCAATCAGGCTCAGATATAATTACGACTAATACTTACGCTAGTACTCCAATTTCAATGAAAGAATATGGCTATGAAAACCATATTGAAGAATGGAACAAAGCGAGTGTAAAAATAGCTAAAAAAGTTATTGATAATTCTAATTCTAATATATGCGTAGCTGGTTCAGTTTCCACATATGGTAGTTGGGATAGAATAGAACCAAAATTCTTAAAACCAGGTTTTTTAAAACAATTAAGTATTTTATATGAAGCAGGTGTTGATTTAATTATCCTTGAAGCAATGACTTCATCGACAAGAACAATCGAGACATTATTAGATTGTTCTAATGAATTTGATATATCTGTATGGCTTTCAATATCATGTGCATTGGATAGAGATAGAGATAAACTTATGCTTGGATATCAAGAAAGTATAAGTAATTCTGAAGCATTTTTTTACGATGATTTTGAAAATTCTATTAATGAATTTAAAAAAATTCATGATGGTCCTATATTAATAGCTCATTCCGATATAAAGGTTATAAATCAAGGAATTCAAACAATTAAAAGTAATTATAATGGTATTATTGGGGCATATCCGAATAACGGTTTTTTTAAAAAACCACATTGGAATGTGGTAGAGAGTATTTCTCCACAAGAGTATTATGAAGAAGCTAAATTATGGGTTGAGAGCGGAGCACAAATTATAGGTGGTTGCTGTGGAGTCAGCCCTAGTCATATTAAAGCATTATCAGTTTTAAAGAATTAATTTTTAAGTTAATTCTGTTTCTCTGTAAGAAAATGTATCTTCAATTAACAATTTAGTATCAATATTTATACCTAAACCTTCATTGTCCTCTATTTTGACAAATCCATCTTTTATTTCATAGTTTTGATTACTAAATTTTAATGAGTATGGAATATATTCAGGAAAAAATTCTGCCATTTCTGTATTTGTAAAACTCATACATACATGTACCATCGCAGATGCTGCAATTGACATAGAATTCCAACAATGAGGAGAAACTGTAACTTTTTTTTCATGAGATAATTTGATTATTTTTATCATATCAATAATTCCACCAACACCTGAAATATCTGGATTGAAAATATCAACTGCATCCAAAGCTAAAGTTTCAATAAAATGATTTAATCCACATTGCTTTTCACCTGAAACAATTCTCAAACTTGTTTTCTCTCTAATATCTTTAAGTGCTCTTGTTGCTTCACCATCAACTGGTTCTTCATACCAATAAGGTCTAAATTCCTCAACAAGTGAAGCTAGTTTTAATGATATATTTGTATCTTTAGGACAGGCTAGATCTAACATAAGAGGTATTTTATAGCCTAAAACATCTCTAATTTTTGAAACACATTTTGCTGCTTGTTCAACAGTTCTATTTTGAAGTGGATATATTTTAATTCCTCCATAACCATCGCTTAGTGTTTCTATACATCTTGATGATAAATTTTCATCATTTTTAAAATCCTCACTCCATATTGTTGCATAAACAGGAACTTTTTCTCTATAATCCTTTGATAATATTTTATAAAGAGGTTTTTTTTCTTTCTTCCCCTCTATATCCCAAAGACTCATTTCTATAGCACTTGTTGCAGCGGAAAAGTCAATTCCACGATGTCCATCAGCTATTATATTTGACTCTGTATGAAATCTATCTGGTGTTATGTCTTTTACTTGAGATAAAGAGCTCATTAAATTATGAATAATTTCAACAATTCCTTTTTCTCTTGCAGGTAATGAAAAAGCCTCACCCCAGCCCTCAAAACCATCAGAGTTAGTTAATTTTAAAAATATAAATGGTTTTATTTGCGACCATCCATCTTCAGTTTGTTTTGAATTAGTTATCCATGTCTCCACTTTTCTTATAAATGTCATTATTTAAAATCTTTCAATTAATTTCTTTAAATGATTGTCACTTACACCACAGCATCCACCAATGATTTGTATTTGATCATCAATAAATTCTAGGCAAGAATTTGCAAATTCATCTTCATTACATGTAGTAATAGCTTCATGTGTGCTTGTATCAAATTTATGTATTTCTGGATAATACATCATAGGGCCACTCCAATGATCTTTTATAATTTTCAATCCACCATAGCTATCTTGAAACCACGTGTGCATAATACCATAAACATCTCCACCAATATTTGTTAGTGTTTTTATAATATCTTCAAATAAAATTATATCATCTTCAGGTAAAAATTTCGGTTGTTCTTGATATATCTTTTCATCATAAATTAGTGATTTTTCTTTTTCAGCTCTAAAATTTCTTCCAACTATCGTATTATCATATTTACTTACACAACAACTTAATCCAACCCATACGGGTAAACCAGTTTGTAAAGCAGCATTCAATAATAATTGTGAATGGTCTATGTCTAATAACATTTCTAATATTAAAATATCTACACCAGAATTTTTTAATGTGTTAGCTGCCTCTATATAATTCTCTTCTTCTTGTTTAAATGACGGAATAAACCTTGGATCAGGTACAAATTCATTTTCCTTTAAAGCAAAAAAATTGGAGAGACTTCCAGCTATAGCAACTTGATTTTCCTTATTACAGTTTTTTAATGCTTTTCTTGCTAATTCGACAGATCCAGTTAAAAATTCTATAGTTTCATTTTCACGATTTAAACTTTTTAAAACGTGTCTACTGGTTGCAAAAGTGTTAGCGGTAATGATATCACATCCAGCATTAATGAAGTTTTCATGAACTTTTACAACAATATCAGGAGATGTAATTGTTGATAATGCTGCAAAAGCAGGGCTCATATCACCACCTAATTTAGCAATCTCAGAACCATTTCCACCATCGAGGAAAATTTTTGAATTGTTATTTAATTTTTCTTTATAAATCATGATTTTTTTGTGTTTGGCGCTAGTACTACTGCTAAAATTCCACCAAGCACAATCATTGAACTTCCTATTATTTCACGCCAGCCAAAAGGCTCATCTGTCAAAATACTAGAACTGGTCACACCAACAAGTATTTCTGATAAAAAAAGAATGGAACACAAACCCGCACCTAATTTGCTAGGAGACCAGAATATTACTATACCTGTGGGTATAAAATAAAAAACAGATATAAAGAAAAGAAATGAAGACATTGAAACGAAAGAGTCCATTGTAGGCATAGGTCCTAAATAATCTTTCAAAAAGATGCCAGCGACAATGTTAAATAAAGTTCCATAAAAAAAGAAAGAAAAAATTGTTGGGAATACACCATCTGTCTTTGCGATTTCTAATTTTATCATCCCGCCAGCGAATAATGCCCCTCCAGCAAAAGCTAACCAATCACCAGCATTCTCTGGTAAAGGGATTATCGTTTGCTTACTAAATACTACCCATAGCCCACCTAAAGCTAAACCAAGTGTTATAGCTCTTTCTATACCAGGTCTTTTTTTCAAAAATAAAATTTCAAAAATAGTAGTCCATATTGGTGTCATGTAAAAAAGTATTAATGCTCGAACTACATCAGTTAAAAGAAAACTCAACGCATAACAAATAAAGCCGCCCCCACAGAGTAAGCCTGTTATCGGTAGCTCTAAACCAAAAGTTCTTCCATTAATTTTACGCCACACTGCAATTGGAGATAAAATTAAAACTCCAATAATCATTTGTGCGATGGTTCCCCAACCACCAGTAAGACCACCGTCTTCTAATATTCTTTGTGGTAACCAATATATACCCCATGATCCAGCTGATATAGCAAGGGCAGCTGCTATTTTATAATGATGAGGGTGCCTCATTATTATTAATCTAACAGAGGTTTAAACTTACTAAAGTTAAATATTTCCTCATATTTTTTTGCAAAAGCAAATAATTGTAAATCACTTTTCCTTTTTCCAATTATCTGCATACCCATTGGCATACCAAGTTCATCAAATCCGACAGGGATAGTGAATGTCGGTAATTCAAGAAGACTAGACAATATAAAAATTTCTAACCAACGGTGGTAAGTATCTAACTGAAAAGAATTTATTTTTTCAGGAAACTGTTGATTTTTATCAAACGGAAATAGTTGTGCAGAGGGTAAAGCAAGAAAATCAAAGTTTTTAAAAATATTTTCAATTTGTTCTTCACACCTTTTTTTTTGTTTATAAGCACTATCTAAGTCTTCATTATTTATATTTTTTCCGTTATTGTACTCCCATATAGCTTGGTAAGTCATTGTATTAATATCTTTTATGTTCATTGCTAAAGTATCTTCGTAAATACTTTTTGATCTAAACGTAATCCAACTATTCCATAGAGCTTCATTATCAAAATCTGGTTTTAATCTTTCAATTTTTACATACAAGTTTTCTAATTTTTTAAGTTGAGACTCACACATATCTAAAATTTTTGTTTCAATTTTATAATTATTATTCATGTTAGATAACCAACCTATTTTGATATTGGTTAAATCTTCATCTTTTATTTTTTGATTTTTAAAAAGTTCTTTTAAATCAAAAGAATAGTTATCCCTTGTATCACTTCCAATCATTTCATCTAATAAAAATGCCATATCACCTGGTGATTTTGCTAAACAACCAGGTGTTGTGAGTATGGGAATTTTTGATAATTGGTTCCCTCTATCAACTGAAATTAAGCCAGGTGTAGGTCTGTATCCATAAATATTTGCATATGCTGCTGGTCCTCTGCATGATCCCATTTGATCAGTGCCGTCTGCAAATGGTATTAGTCCTGCTGCTACAGCAGTACTGGCTCCTCCACTTGATCCTGCTGCAGATTTTGTATTATCATAATAATTAGAAGTTGGGCCAAACAATCTGTTTATTGTATGTCCACCAACACCTAATTCTGCTGTGTTAGTCTTTCCAATTATAATAGCTCCGCTTTTAATAAGACGTTCAACAAACAATGAATTTTTTTTGGGAAAATAATCTTTTGTTCCAGGATAGCCATATGTTGTTTTAATGCCAACTACATCACTTAAATCTTTAATAGCTATGGGAATTCCATCTAAAGTCTTCTCAGATTGAGTTGAATTATCTTTATATATAGCTTCTTTTATAAGATCCCCTCTATCCTTGAGAAGCACTATTGCATTTAAATCTGGATTAAATTTTTCAATTCTATCCAAATAGTATTCCATTACCTCTTTAATAGATATTTGTCGCTGATTTATATTGTGTATTATTTCTTCAACAGATTGATCCTCAAGCATATAGGCTTAGCGAGCTTGTTTTATACTTTGAGTAACAATGTCTTTCATTTGCAACAATGATGCTTCTTTTGGATTTGTTGCATAGGCTTGATCCTGCATAGCTTTTTTTGCAATCCTTTCAGCACAGTCTTCAGGAACATCAATTTCACTTAAACTTTTAGGGATATTTAATCTATCAAGTAACAATTCAATATTTTGAGTAAATTCATTTACTGTATGATTTTCAAATTGCATGGCTTCTGACATTCTTTGAACTTTTTCATCCATACCTGGTAAATTGAAATGAAGAACAGGTGGTAAAACAATAGCATTCGTTAAACCATGATGAGTATTAAATTCTGCTCCAACCATGTGGGATATTGAATGAACATTACCTAATCCCTTTAAAAAGGATATTCCTCCCAAATATGATCCTATGATCATTGCACCTCTTGCCAACAAATTATTTGGTTCTTCTACAGCTAAAACAAGAGATTTTGAAATTAAATTAAGACTTTCCAAAGCAGCTCCATCACAAAGTGGATGAAAACCTGGCACACAGTATCCCTCGATACTATGTACAAGAGCATCGACACCTGTCCACGCTGTTAATTTTGGAGGTAATTCTAATGTTAACTCTGGATCTACTAGTGTGAATATAGGTCTTACATCTGGATGCCAGATGCAAAATTTCATTCCTTTTTCTAAATGTGTAACCATTGCTGTTATTTCTGTTTCAGCCCCGGTTCCTGCAGTTGTTGGGACAGTTATTATTTTTGGAAATGCATTTTCTTTTGTTATTTTTGGTACTGGTTGTTCAAACTCAAAATCCCATAATGGGGTTTCACTATTAACAGTTAAACATATAGACTTACCACCATCCATAGCACTCCCACCACCAATAGCTATGATTGAGTCGTGACTTCCATTTTTAAACTGGTCACATCCTTTTGATATCTCATCATCTCGTGGGTTAGGCGATATATTATAAAATAAATCTGATTTAATATTATTTTTAGATAATAATGCTATTAACTTCTTAATAAAAGGAAGATCCTTGCTGCCACTATCTGTTACAATAAGAGGATTTTTAATATCAAATTCCTCACAAAATTTTGCAATTTCATTAAATCTTCCTGGTCCGTAATATGTGGTTGTCGGAAAAGTCCAGTCTTGGTTAGAGAGGATATCTTTTTCGTTTAGTTTAAAGTTTTTCATTTAGAATAATAAAGTTTATAACAAGTTAATAGTGATATGAAATGATTAATTTTATTTATAATCAAAAAAATACATTTCTTGCAATCTTTGCAATGGTTATTGGAGTTATATTCATAGATATACATGGATTGATTGTAAAATATTTAGGAGGTGAGTATTCTACAATTCAACTAGCTCTTTTTAGAAATACTTTTGCGATAATCCCCCTAATACTTTTACTAATTTATAATAAAGAAAGCTCAGACCTTTTTAAAAATTTAAATAAAAAATTTATTTTATTTTGTTTTATCAGAGGTTCTTGTTTTTTGGCTATTAATATCTTGTATTACATTGCAATAAATAATATGGAATTTGCTACAGCATCTACACTAACTTTTTCCTCTACATTTTTTATAGTAATTTTATCAATCTTCTTTTTAGGAGACAGAGTGGGTATATATAGATGGTCAGCTGTTATAATTGGCTTTGTTGGAGTTGTAATGATTATGAAACCTAATAGTAGTATTTTTTCTTATTATTCTATTTTACCAATACTAGTTGCTTTCTTATGGGCTGTCCAAGTGATAGTACTAAAATTTATACCAGATAATTTTTCTACAGGAAAAATTCAATTCTATTCTCTCTTTTCATCTTTTCTTGGTTCATTAATATTTATTTTTTTTACAACTGGTCATACATATATTGAGAGCAATACTGACTTTTTAATTTTATCATTAATTGGTATTTTTGGAGGAACAGCTGCAATTCTATTTATTTACTCTTATAGGTTAATAGCAGCTAGTAAAATCGCAGTTTTTGAATATTTAGCAATACCATCATCTTTTATTCTAGCATGGATATTTTTTGGTGAAGCACCTTTTGATCAACTTTTCCCTGGAGTTTTATTAATAGTTTTCGCTGGAATGATTATTATTTGGAGAGATAAAAATAAGAAAATTAATAAACCAAACTAAATTTTTATATCATTTAGATTTCATAGACTTCATGACTATGGTTCGATCAATTTCTCCAACTAACTCACCAGATTGTGCATTTATTATAGGGTAGGCTGTATCATCCTCACATATCTGGTCAATTAATGTTTCAATTTTAGCATTTTCATCTATGCATTTAGTTTTATCTGAAAATAATTTCTTTGACTCATCAGAACATTCCTTACGCATAACTTTTCCAGCACTCAATACTTTATATTTTGGAACATCTTCGCAAAAATCTTTAACGTATTTGTCAACTGGATTTGCCACAATTTCTTCAGGTGTTCCAACTTGAGAAATCTCTCCATCTTTCATGATAGCAATATGATCGCCCATTTTTATTGCCTCTAAAAAATCATGAGTAATAAATACCATAGTGCGTTGCAATTTTTTTTGAATGTCTAATAGCTCGTCTTGCATTTCTCGTCTAATTAATGGGTCTAAAGCAGAAAATGGCTCATCAAATATTAAGATTTCTGGTTCAACTGCCATCGCTCGTGCTAAACCAACTCTTTGTTGCATTCCGCCCGAGAGTTCTCTTGGATAATTATTATGCCAACCTTTTAAACCAACAAGATTTAAAGACTCTGTAGCCTTGTCTAATCTTTCTTGTTTCTTTTCTCCCCTAATTTCTAAACCATAAGAAATGTTTTCAAGAACTGTCCGATGTGGAAAAAGACCAAAGTGTTGAAATACCATACTCATTTTATTTCTTCTAAGATCAAGGAGGCTATTTCTACTTATTTTTGTAATGTCAGTATCATCAATAATTACCGATCCAGAAGTAGGTTCAATTAATCTAGTTAAACATCTTACTAAAGTTGATTTTCCACTACCTGATAATCCCATTACAACAAAAGTTTCACCTTTTTGAATGGAAAAGCTGACATCTTTTACAGCTACTACATGTCCAGTTTTTTCTTGGACTTCGTCTCTACTTAAATTTGGATCTAAATTGTCTAAAATTCTTTTTTCATCATTGCCAAAAATTTTCCATATATTTGAGCAAATAATTTTATCCATATTATTCAGTTTTAAGGCTATTATAATTGTGAATTAATACTATTAAAATAAAATTATTTTTATAAATTCTTATATAGTTGATTAAATATAAATTAATATGTCTTTAGATCAAAATATAGCCATTAAAAATAAATTAAATAAAAATATAATCTTTTACATAAGTATTTTTATTATTGGGGCAGTAGCATATTATCTGTCGATTATTAATGAAGACCCTACAGTATTTCCTAAATCTATTACTGATGAATTTAAATTTACTGCATGGATAAATGCCGGAGAGGATTATTTAAAAGATAACTATAGATGGATAACGAGATTATTTGCATCTTTTTTACAAGCTGGTTACATGGCCTTGGAAAATTTCTTTGTTGAGTCTCCATGGATTTTAATAATGTCTTTAATGGCTCTTCCAGCTTTAGCATATGGAGGTATAAAACTAGCCTTATTTTGTATGTTTACAGTTTATTTTTGGGGAGCTGTGGATATGTGGGAAGTCTCAATGCAAACATTAGCATTAATGGGCTTATCAGTAATTTTATCTGTAATTTTTGGAGTTATCTTAGGAATACTCAGTTCTCAAAGTGATAGATTTGAAAATTTTCTAAAACCTATTTTAGACACCATGCAAGTAATGCCAGCCTTTGTATATTTATTTCCCGCTATGTTCTTTTTTGGAATTGGTGGTGCTCCAGCAATACTTGCTACATTAATTTATGCTATGCCTCCAATTATTAGGTTAACAAATTTAGGAATAAGACAAGTATCTAAAGAAACAATAGAGTCAGCTGAGTCTTTTGGATCTAATAAATTTCAGCTTTTATTTAAAATTAAAATTCCAATGGCCTTACCAAGTATTATGATGGGTGTTAATCAAACAATTATGATGGCATTAGCTTTAGTTGTACTTGCAACTTTTATTGGTGCTGAAGGTTTAGGCGGTCAAGTATGGCAAGCAATTAGAAAATTAGATGTTGGTTGGGCAATGGAAGGGGGCTTGTGTATTTTATTTATGGCAATAATGTTTGACAGAATAAGTAGCGCTATTAGTAAAGAAAAAGAAACCTTACCAGATGATGTAAAAAAATTTTACTTATTACCGCAAAATTTACACAGAAACCCCATCGCAAACTTAATTGAATTACCCTTGAGAATATCTGTAAAGCTTATCAATATATTTTTTAGAACTATTATTAATGTTTTTGCTAATATAATTGCTAGCTTAATTTCTCTTTTTAATAAATCTAATAATAATTCAATTAAAAATTTTATAAATCAACGATATTTTTTATTCTCATCATTTTTAATTTTTATATTCATTTTTATTTTTGATGCATACATTTATAGTATAGGAACTTTCCCAGAAACATGGACAATTGATATCCAAAAACCAATAGAAGATACTGTTAAGGCAATGACTCTTGATCCTGGTTTTATATCATTTGCGAAAGGTATGAAGTATTTCGTTTACTTGTATTTACTAAACCCATTAAATTTATTTCTAACTCAGATACCTTGGTGGTATACAATGATTGTTTTCATACTTATTGGATATGTGACTGTAGGAATAAAGTTTGCCACAATTACTGCGATATTATTAGCCTTTATTGGAGCTACAGGTATGTGGGTGCATTCAATGATTACGTTATCTTCAGTATTGGTTTCAGTTTTAATTTGCTTTGTTATAGGGGTACCGCTTGGAGTAATAGCATCCTACAATAAATGGTACAGAGATATCCAAAATGTTGTTTTAGATGCAATGCAAACTTTGCCTTATTTTTGCTATTTAATTCCTGTTTTAATGTTTTTTGGTGGAAATATAGTATCTGCAGTTATTGCAACTGTTATATATTCTGTACCACCAATAATAAGATTAACAGCTCTTGGTTTGTCACAAGTGTCAGGAAGCTATTCAGAGGTATCTAAATCTTTTGGAGGAACAGGAATTCAAACTTTAAATAAAGTAAAATTTCCATTAGCTGTACCAAGTCTCGTTATGGGTTTTAATCAAACTGTAATTATGGCTTTTGCAATGCAAATTGTTACACCATTGATTGGAGGAAAAGGTCTAGGACTCCAAGTATTTAATGCACTTCAAAGATCAGATACAGGTAGAGGTCTATCAGCGGGTTTGGCTATCGTTCTTCTTGCTATTATCATAGATAGGATAACCCACGCCTGGACTAAGAAGCAAAGACAAGCCCTTGGATTAGATAAGTCCTAATGGGTTTTAAGAAAGATCTTCCCTTAACTAGTTCGCATTGGGGAACTTATAGAGCAAAAGTAAATAATGGGAAAGTTACAGAATTAATTGGATGGGAAAATGATAAAGATCCATCACCAATAGGTCCAGGTATTGTAGACATTCACGATAATAAAACGCGAATTGATAAACCTATGATAAGAAAAAGTTGGATTGATAATGGACCAGGAACAAACAATAACTTAAGAGGGATTGATCCTTTTGTAGCTGTATCTTGGGATGAAGCTGAAAATATAGTGGCCAAAGAATTAAATAGAGTAAGAGAAAACTTTGGTAATTCCTCAATATTTGGTGGATCTTATGGCTGGGCTAGTGCTGGAAGATTTCATCATGCTCAAAGTCAACTACATCGTTTTTTAAATTGCATTGGTGGCTACACAAGATCAAAGTTTACTTATAGTTTTGCAGCAGCAGAAGCAATGGTTCCCCATATACTTGGAAGTTATAGAGCCTATCTTGATACTTGCACTAGTTGGGACTCAATCGAAGAAAACACAGAACTATTTGTATGTTTTGGAGGAGTTCCTTTAAAAAATGGTCAAATAGCTCAAGGTGGTACTGGAAGTCATAATCAAAAAGAAAAACTTATTAGTTCTGCTAAAGCTGGCATAAGATTTGTAAATTTGAGTCCATTGAAAAGTGACTTGTTAGATGAGGTTAAAGGAAAGTGGTTACCTTTAAGACCTAATACTGATGTAGCAATTATGCTCGGTCTAGCACACACTCTATACAAAGAAAATTTATATAGTGAAATATTTATAGAAAAATACACAGAAGGTTTTGATATTTTCCTACCATATCTTTTAGGAGATTTAGATGGAGTTGTAAAAGATGCTAATTGGGCTTCAGAAATAAGTGAAATCTCATCAGATGAAATTATTTCTTTGGCAAGAGACATGTCCTCAAAGCGAACTATGATATCTGTTAGTTGGTCTTTAACTCGCCAAGATCATGGTGAACAGCCTTTTTGGGCAGCAATTATGTTGGCATCAATGTTGGGTCAAATAGGCTTACCAGGTGGTGGTTTTGGATTTGGTTATAGTGCAACAAATCACATTGGTGGGCAGTTTTCTATTATTCCTGGCGCTGCTTTTCCACAATCTGACAATAAAATTGATAATTTTATCCCAGTTGCAAGGATTAGTGATTTACTTTTAAAACCGGGTGAAACTTTTCATTTTGATGGCAAGGAGTATGAATATCCTGATATTAAATTAATTTATTGGGCAGGTGGAAATCCTTTTCATCATCATCAAGATATTAATAGACTTTTGCTAGCTTGGCAAAAACCTGAAACTATCATTTCTAATGAATGGTGTTGGAATTCTTTAGCTAAATATTCAGATATTATCTTACCTTGTACCACTCCACTTGAAAGACAAGATATAATGCTTACCCCAAGAGATCCTTATGTAATTTCAATGTCAAAATTAGTTGAACCTTTTAAAGAGGCTAAAAGTGATTTTGATATTTTTAAAGGAATTGCAAAAAAATTGGATGTCGAAAATCTTTTTACTGAAGGAAGAGATGAAGAAGATTGGCAAAAATGGATTTATCAAGAAACATCAGTCAAATCAAAGTCATTAAAAAATATTGATTTTCCTAGCTATCAGGAGTTTAGAAAAATAGGGTGGTTTAAAGTTCCACCACCAAAAGAAAATACAATAATGTTAAAAGATTTCAGAGAAGATCCTACTAAATTCCCGCTCTCAACTCCAAGTGGAAAAATAGAAATATATTCTAAAACAGTAGATAGTTTTAATTATGATGATTGTCCTGGTCATCCAACCTGGTTAGAACCCTGTGAATGGCTTGGAAGTAAAAATAAAAACTATCCTTTACATTTAATATCTAATCAACCAAAAAATAAATTACATAGTCAAATGGATCACGGAGGCTATAGTAAATCTTTTAAAATTAAAGATCGTGAACCAATTGAAATGAATAGTGTTGATGCGAGCAGTCGAGGAATAAATGAGGGAGATATAGTAAAACTTTTTAATGACAGAGGTGCCTGTTTAGCTGGTGTAAACATTAATGATAATATTCGCCCTGGAGTTGTTCAAATTAGTACAGGTGCATGGTACGACCCTGAGGACTCTAAAAATTTAAAAACTATCTGTAAACATGGTAACCCTAATGTCCTTACAAAAGACAAAGGAACCTCAAAATTAGGTCAAGGTCCTATAGCACACTCATGTCTCATCGAAGTAGAATTGGTTAAAGATAAAATTTCACCTGTGACTGCATTTGACCCTCCTGTTATTATTCGTGATTATAAATCTAATAGAGTCATTGATAAATAAATGGGAAATTTACAAGAAGAAGCTGATCTAAACCAAACAATTCAAATTAGTGCGCGTAGATTTGAAGAGTCTCCATTTATTCAGCGAACTAATACTTCGAACATGGTCAGAGGTGTTTATGCAGGAAGATACTTTCCTATGAAAATTGATGAAGATCCTTCAGAAAAATATTGGCTTTTAAGACAAAAAGCTCTTTTGTTTGATGTTCCAGAAAAACCGATAGAAATATCAGGAAAAGACTCAGTTTCTTTTTTGAATAAAGTGCTGACAAGAGATATTTCAAAAACAAAAATTTTCAGAGGTTATTATGCACTTGCCTGTACACCAAAAGGTGGAATTTTCATGGATGGAGTTTTATTTAGATTTGATGAAGAAAAGTTTTGGTACGTTCAAGCAGATGGCCCATTTGAAGATTGGCTTATTGCTCATAGCTCAAATTATGATGTTCAAATAAAAGACCCTAAATCTAGAGTTCTTCAAATTCAAGGTCCGGCATCAATCGATATCATGAAGTTAGCTTCTAATGGAAAGATTGATGAAAATATGCCTTATTTTACATCTAATTTTTTTGATCTAGGAGGGCAAACTTTATATGTCTCAAGAACAGGTTTTACAAATGAATTAGGATTTGAAATTTTTTGTGATGGTTTTAAAACAGACCATTTGGCTCTATGGGACTATCTTATTGAATGTGGTAAACCATATGGTATGCAATTTTCTGCCTCTAGAGCCATGACAATTAGAAGAATTGAGGGTGGTATTTTTGGAAATTTAACTGATATAGATACAACAATTACTCCTTTTGAAGCTGGCCTTGGGTATTTTGTGAATATGGATAAAGATTTTATCGGTAAAGATGCTTTAATTAAAAAAGATAAAAGGACTTGTTTATTTGGAATAACTTGTAAAACAGTAGTTCCTAAAGCTGGAAGTAAAATAAAAATTAATGATAAACAAGTCGGTTACATAACAGCTGGTGTACCGTCTCCAACTCTCCAACAAGGAATTGGTTATGTAAGATTTTATGAACCAAATGATTATATGAATAAAGAGATAGAAATAATTCTCCCAGATAATTCTTCACACACCGGAGTTGTTGTGGATTTACCTTTTTACGATAAAGAAAAAAAAATTGTAAAGGGTATAGATAGATCTATTCCCATTAAACCTGATAGTAATTCTTTTGATGCAAAATAATTTCCTT
>CACIBB010000007.1:0-56362 GCA_902584795.1 uncultured Alphaproteobacteria bacterium | reverse complement strand
AGTAATTCAGGAAATTGTGTACCTAATATGAAGCTATATTCATAATTACTATAAGAGAAAGATATTATAATTAATATTGGTAAAAGCATTCTTTTTATCCATAAGGGAAAAATAACCGATAAATAAAAATTAAACTTTTTAAGTTTAAGATTTTCTGAGTGTTTTTGTAAAAAAAGAAAATTTATTTTATTCAAAATCATAATACTTACTAATATAAAAAATGGTAGCTCTCTCATTGTTAAGCTTACTATATATAGGATTGAATATTCATTGTTGTTCATATAGTCAATTAGCGGTATTTCAGATTTATTATAAAAATTCAAAAATCTATTTAATAAACCACTTGTTGAAAAAAAAAATAAAATACCAATCGCAAATGAAATATGTGGATATGGAATAAAATATTTAAGTATTGTGTTTTTTTTATTTACAAAAAAATAAATAGATATTAAGAAACCAAAGATTACTGTGAGTAAAATAACACTAGTATTTAAAATAAAAGTTAATTTTATTGAGTTTATATATTGATAAAATAGGTTTGGTATCTTGGATAAAGTTTCTATAAAAAAGATTTTACTAATAAAATTAAGTATTACACAAAGTATCGTGACAATTATTAAAATTAAAATAGAGTTAATTAAAGTTTTCAATCCAATATTTTTCAATAACTTCTGTCCATGAAATATGAGGTTCCAACATTTTTTTTACGTTATTATCTAAATTGTTATTTTGATAATCAAATTTAAATAGACTTAGTTGATCTTTATTTAACTTTTTTAAATCTAATACTGTTGGATCACCCCAAATATGTGGATTCATTTTTAGAGCCTGATATTTTGGATTTAAAAGTTCATTAATAACTATCAAACTCCCTTCAATATTATTTGAATATTTTGGTATTGCTAGATAATGAGTATTAGCAATAGTTCCATTATTAAATATAAACGTACCTGTGTTTTCCCTTAAGTTACCATTGATTATTTGAGCGCTCGCTTCATTAGGATTAAACGATAAAGATATAAAGATCTCTCTATTTGCAAGCATTTTCATCATTTCCATATTATTTTTTGGATATCTTTTGCCTTCACTCCACAAATATGGATTAATTTCATTCACAAAATTCAATAGTTCTTTAATTGCATTTTTATGATCATCATTCTCTGAGTTAAACTTTTTAGTCATCAAGTTATAATGACCTAATTCGTACAAAATTTGTTTTAAAAAAGTTGTTCCATGAAAGTTTGGTAATTTTGGATAAGTAAAACGACCAGGATTCATAATAATAAATTTCTTTAGATCAAATATATCTTTTGGTGGACTTTCAATAAGTTCTTTATCATATAAAAATACAAATTGAGATCTCCCCCAAGGAATTTCATAATTTTCTGTCGGTATACCAAAATCATTTATGAGTGTTTCATCTTCTAGATTTATAAATTTTAAGTTATTAAGATCATTAATAGGCCCATATAGTAAATTGTTGAGTTTTAATTTTTGAAAATTTTCTCCATTTATCCAAATCAAGTCAACTTTACTTTTTTGATTAATACTTTCTGATAGAATTAAATTTACACTAGACTCAGTGTCACTTATTTTTGTGTGTTTTAAATCAATACCAGAGTCGACAAGATCCTCTCTTAAATTATCTATATAGTTATTTATATTATTTGATCCACCCCAGGCATGAAAATTAACTTCAATGGAAGATGCATTATTACTTAAAAAAAGAAGGATTATTAAAGTTATTATTTTCAATGTTAGAGTGTTAATATCAGACTACTAATTTTACTCAAAAATTTAAAATAAAATTTAATTATTTAGGTATAATACAAACTGGAATTGGGTTCATTTTATGAATGTTATTTTTTCTAATCTCAAGATACTTTTTCCTATTTGATGATTTCTCATTAAGCATTGCCTCTTCGATTTCAGAGTAACTCAAACCAACTTGATCCTCATCAGACCTTCCATCAGTCCATAAACCGTCTGTCGGGGCTGCATCTATTATGTCTTGGTTTATATTTAATTCCTTCCCCATATCCCATACTTCTGTTTTGAGACAATCTGCGATTGGAGAAATATCAACTCCTCCATCGCCGTATTTTGTATAGAAACCAATTCCAAAGTCTTCAACTTTATTACCTGTACCAACAACGATTCCGTTATTGCTAGCTGCTATTTGATACAAAGTCATCATCCTTAATCGAGCCTGTGAATTTGCATAACCGTGTTCTGAGTCATTTTTATCAAGAGCTGACTTAAAACTTTCAAATACAAGAGAGAGGTCTATTTTAAAGTCCGTTACATTACTAAAATTCTTTTTTAACCAGTCTATGTGATTTATACCTCTTTCATTAGTTGTTTTGTGATCAAGTATAGGCATGTTCGCAACAAACGTTTTCAAGCCTGTTTTTGCTGACAACGTACTTGTAACAGCGGAGTCTATACCTCCTGAAATACCGATAACTAGAGCATCAACATTGTTCGAATGTGCATAATCTTTTATCCAATTTGATATAAATTCAATTTTTTCTTTGGTATGCATATTTTTAATTACGTTAGCTTAATATCAAAAGTTCAACTATTTAATTGATATTTTAATTCATTTTATCAATCAATATATGATAAAATTTTATAAATTTTGTATATTTAGATATTTATAAGAAAATTATGTCTTTTAGGGTACTTAAATTTTTAATTAAACACTTAATCAAAACAAGATCTGTTATTATAAAATTAGACGGAAATGACCATCTTATTGACAACGGCACAGATCCATTAATTTTACAGATTAATAATAAGAAATTTTTAAATAAAATTTTTTATGCGCCTTCTCTCGTGCTCACAGAAGGATATATGGATAAAGATTACGAGTTAAACAATTCGACTTTTTATGAGTTTTCTGAATTACTTATTGAAAATTATAATAAATACCTTGAAAAAATATCAAATACCCTAATATTCAGAATTATTTTAATTATCAATCCACTATTTCAGCTAAATTTCGTAAAGAGTTCAAAAAGTAATGTCGCAAGTCACTACGACTTATCTGATAGGTTGTATGACTTATTTTTGGATGAGACTAGGCAATATTCATGTGCATACTTTGAAAATGAAAACGATACATTATCACAAGCACAAACTAACAAAATGAGCAGATTAGCTGACAAATTGTTATTAAATTCTAATGATAGAGTTTTAGACATAGGTTGTGGGTGGGGGTCACTTAGTAGACATTTTGCAGATCATCATAACTGTAAGGTAAAGGGTGTTTCATTATCTGAAGAACAAATTAAATACTGTAATGACCAAATTAAAAAGTCAGATAAAAAAGAAAATTTATCCTATTCTTTACAAGATTATAGAGATGAAGAGAATTCTTATACAAAAATAGTTTCTGTTGGAATGTTTGAGCATGTAGGAAAACCCTTCTACAAAACATATTTTAAAAAAATATATAATTTATTATCTGATGATGGCATAGCGGTAGTACATACAATTGGTAACATTAGAGTTCCGAAAATGACCCCTGCATTTATTAGGAAATATATTTTTCCTGGCGGCTATATACCATCTTTGTCTGAGGTAATGCCAGCTGTTGAAAAATCTGGACTTATAATCTCAGATATAGAGGTTCTTAGATTACATTATGCTAAAACACTTTCTCATTGGTTTAAAAATTTTAAAAAAGAAGAAAAAGAAGTTCTTAAATTATATGATGATAGATTTATAAGAATGTGGGAAGCTTATTTAAATTTAAGTGAATTATCTTTTACTAAAGGCGATAATGTGATTTTCCAACTAGTTTTAACTAAAAAAAGAGACTCATTTCCTTTGGTAAGAAAAAAAATTAGTTAAATATCTCTGTTTTTGAATTCATATTCAATTATATTTACTTAATGTCATATGAGCAAAAAATTATTAATTATTTTGAAAAGAATTATAAGAAAATAGGTGATGATTGTGCTTATATAAACTCAACAAAACAATTAATCTCTTCTGATACTTTAGTTGAAAATAAGCATTTTGATCTAAAGTATTTTACTCCTCAAAACATAGCTCACAGACTTTTTCTTTCAAATTATAGTGATATTCAATCCTCAGGTGGCGTACCTAAATATGTTCTACTAAATATTAGTTTCCCAAATAAAAACTATAATTTTGTGCAACAAATAATAACTAATTTTCATAGAATATGCCTAAGAAATAAGATTGAGATAATAGGCGGGGATACTACTTCTTCTGAGAAAATATTTTTATCTTTAACAATTATTAGCGATAAAATTAATAATACTAAAATAACAAAGAGATCTAATGCTAAGGTTGATGATAAAATTTATACATTTTCAGGTATTGGATATTCAAAACTAGGATACCTAAGTTTATATAGTAAGTTTAAATTACCTAATAATTTAAAAAATTTATCAGTAAAACAATTTTTAAAACCTAAAATGTATATTTATCAAGATATATTTAGGCATCTAAATATTACAAGTTGTATGGATTTATCAGATAGTCTTTTATCAACATTAGAAACTATTTCGTTGAAATCCAAAAAAAAAATTAAATTAAATAATCTCAACTCTGTTAATTCTAAGCTTTGTAAGTTTTTTGAAGAAGAAAAATATATTTCACTTATTTTATCCAGTGGGGAGGAGTATGTTCCAGTTTTTACCTCACCTATAAACTTATTATATTTAAATAAAAAAAAACTTTTAATTGAAAGGGGTATTAGAATTATATGTATTGGAAGTGTAGAAAAAGGAAAGGGTGTAAATCTAAAAAAATTTAATCTTGCCAAAGTAAAAAAATTTGACCATTTTAAAAATAATTACTCTCTTTAATAACTCTTTTAATATTTATTAAGTTGATTTTATTTAAATATATCTCTTTATAAATATTACTGTCATTTTCAGCTCGAGTCTTTTTATAAGCTCTATCGTAATGATATTCAATTAATGATTTCACAAACTTAAAATACTCCTTTTTTTTTAAATTTACTTCAATAAGTTTAAATTCCTCTTTTGGAATAATTTTCTTTAATACAATAAGCGCATTTTTCATTAGATCTGGTGAATTAGTAAAATATTTGTAATCTTTTAAAATGAATTTCACCCTCTCTGTTAAATTACTCTTTATTTTTACATTTTTACCCAAAGGCATTTTTTTCCAAATTTTACTTGGAATACTTAACTTACCCACTTTAATACTTTCTGCTTCAACCCATATATTTTTTCTTGAATTGAAAGAGTGAAGTTTTTCATAAATTAATGTTTCAAATAATTTTTGTGATGGTTGAACAGTATTTGGTATATTTCCCAAAATAGAGCCTTTATGTTTGGCCAAACCTTCAAAATCGATCACTTGATATTTTTTTGATAATTCTTTAATGAAAAGTGTTTTCCCTACACCCGTTACACCCATAATTTGGTTAAATTTAAATTTATCAGTATTATTTTCAAAAAAATCTACTACATAACCTCTGTAAGTCTTATATCCACCCTCTAATAATGTTACGTCGTAACCTATTTGTTTAAGAACTAAATATAAACTAAGTGATCTAAGACCACCTCTCCAACAATAAATTAATGTTTTATTTTTTTTATCAAATTTTATTTTATTAATAATTTTGGAAATATTTGCACTAATAATACTAGCTCCTTCTTTTTTAGCTAAAAAAGAATTCTCTTTATATTTTAATCCTATTTCATGACGTTGTTTATTTGTTAATACGGGATAATTTACTGATCTTGGGATATGGTCTTCAACAAACTCTAATGGGGTTCTTACATCAATTATAGTATTATAATCATCGATAGTAGTACTTTTATACGATGTTTTATTGATGCGCATATTTTTCATAATTTTTTTAATAATATATCCATATTACCTGAACTCTAAAGTAATAAATCTAAAATATGAAATTGATTGGAAATCAATTCACCTAGCAGACTTATTCTGGAAAATTAAAATTGAAGATAATTTATATGAAATTGATTTCACAATTAAAAGTTATGGTGTGACTGACAAAATTTATGGGTATGAGTCTATTACAAAAGTTAGTGGAGAAATTAAAGATGATAGCTTCAATCCCATAATTTACAAAAGTAAAACAAAAAGCTCTAAACAGGATAGATTTGAAAATATTATTTTTAACAAGAATGGTACTATATCAAATATTGAAATTTCAAAAGAACTCTCTAGTGATCAAATTAATTTGCAAAATACTTTAATTAATGATTATAAATTTTTTACTGATCCGATATCACAATTAGTTCAATATTTTATTTTCCAAACAGATTCAAAAAGGTTAATTATTGATGGAATTAACATTTATGAATTATCATCCATTACAAAAAATACTGAAAACTTAAAATCTAATAATCCTTCAATATACAAGGGAAACACTGAAGTTATAGATTTAGTATTTCCTTTTTTTAAAGGTCTTTATAAAGAGAATAAAAAAAATAATTTAGAAGTTATAACGGTTTATTCATTTGAAAAAGAAATAATTAAAATTCCTGCTAAATTTAGAATTAATTCAAAAAAATTTAAAGCTAATCTTCATTTGAAAGAATATGAAATTCTTCAATAATGAAAGTAACAAAAAATAGATCAATCTTAAAAACTATAAGTTATAGAATAGTTGGTTTTATAAATACTTTTCTGATAAGTTTTTTTGTTATTTCTTATGGTTCAGAAAACTTTGATGCAACTTCTCCTTTCTATGTAGCTTTAATTGTTTTCATTTTAAAAATGATTACATACTATTTTCATGAAAGAGTATGGAATTTATACAAATATGGCAGATTTAATCAAAAAGTAATTAGACTCAGATCATTTTTCAAGGCACTCACATGGAGATTAGCCGCATCTACAATAACATTTATTTCTGCTATGTTTATTACATCAAACTTAGATTGGACAAAATCCATTGTCATTTATGAAATAATGAACGGTATATTAATTTATTACATTCATGAGAGAGTCTGGAATAAAATTCAATGGGGAAGAATTAAAATATGAATTTCATATTTAAAATTGAAAATAACCTTATGGAGCTTTTTAAAGGCAATTTACCTTTATACAAAAGTTATTGGATTTATTACGTTCTTGTTAATTTCCTTATTTCGGCACCTCTATTGCTCGTCACAAAAATACATATACAAAATTTTATTTATACATTTTCATTATATCTTGTATTAAATCTAATCTATTACTTTACATCTTGCATTGGTGTTTGGAGAAGTTCTCAAAAATATAAAGGCAATAAAATACTATCTTTTTTAGCTAGATTAATCGTAGTAATAGGCATATCTACAACTATCTTAGAATTGAAAACTATCCTAACTATCATTTATAGTTTTTGATTATTTAAAAGCCTTCAAATATGAAAAAAAATCCATATTATCAACTTCATGGATGATGAAACACAATTAAAAGTCAGAAAATTTCTCAAAAGGTTAGGGATTAGCTCACAACAAGAACTTAATCAATTCATTGAAAATAACCCTGATGTAAAGGATCTATCGATAAAAGTATCTTTTGAAATTAATAATAAGAATGTTTTTGAGTTTGAAGATAAAATAAACAATTAATATAAATGAAAAAAATTCAAAATCATTTTATTAGTGGCATATTAATTGTTGCACCATTAGCTTTATCTATTTACGTTGCATGGTTAGTAGTTGGTATTGCAGATAAAATATTTAGACCTTTCATACCTCTAAATAAATTTGGTATTCCATCTGAAATACCTGGTGTTGGTTTAATAGTTGCTTTTTTATTTTTTACAATTTTAGGAGCCATAGCTGGAAGTTTTTTTGGAAAACTTTATCATCGAGTAGTTGATGCTGTTTTATCCAAAATTCCCGGCTTAAACTCAATCTATAATACAGTAAAACAGATTATTGATACATTTGCTACGACACAGTCTAATGCTTTTAAAGAGGTTGTTCTTATTGAATATCCTCAAAAAGATATTTTTGCCCTTGCATTTTTAACAAGTGAAACAAAAGGGGAAATAGCAAAAAGAAAAAATCAAAAGATGATAAATGTTTTCATGCCATCTACACCTAATCCAACTACAGGTTTCCTGATGTTTGTACCATTATCAAAATGTACCAAACTTAATATGTCTGTCGATCAAGCAATCAAATACATCATTTCTGCAGGACTAGTTACACCCAAAGCTCCGGAAATTAAAAAAGCTCTTCCTAAAAAGAAAAAAATTAAAAAGTTAACTAAATAATAGTTTAATTGCTTCTTGCTGCTTAAAAAACATAAGTAACTTATATATATCTTTTTTAAATTTTTCATTTTCATACTCTTTTTTTTCAATCAATTTTTTTACATATTGAAGTGCATCTATTATTAGTTCTTGATCATGATAAACATTTACAAACTTGAATAATGAGTCACCACTTTGACGATATCCTAATATGTCACCAGTGCCTCTAATTTCGAGATCTTTTTCGGATAATTTAAAACCATCTAAGTTTTCTTTGAATATTTTTAGTCGATTTATCGTATTATCAGGTAAATCCTTGCCATATAAAGCAAAACAATAACCTTGATTGTTACCTCTTCCTACTCTTCCTCTTAACTGATGTAATTGAGATAAGCCAAATTTTTCTGCATTTTCAATTACAATATAATCTGCATTTTTATTATCTATGCCTACCTCTACTACAGTAGTAGCAACTAATATTTTTATATTTCCTTTTTGAAAATTTTGAATAATTCTTTCTTTTTGATCACTCTTAATTTTGCCATGCAACATTTCAACTTCTGAACCAAATATATTTTTCAAAGACTTAAATCGTGTTTCTACATCTTTATACTTTTGAGTCTCTGATGCCTCAACTAAAGGGCAAATCCAGTAAACTTGAGACACATTTGAAATTTTTTTCTTTAACAAAATTTCTATATCTTTAATTTTGTCAATGCTCGATACTTTAGTTATTATCGGTTTTTGAAAAGCTGGCTTTTCTTTTAGTATTACCTGTTCTATTTCACCATATTGAGCTAATGCAAGTGTTCTTGGAATAGGTGTGGCAGACATTAATAGAATATTTGTATTTACTCCTTTTTCAGCTAAATACAGTCTTTGTTGAACACCAAATCGATGTTGTTCATCGATTATTACATATGCCAAGGATGAGAAATTTAAATTTTCTTGAAAAATTGCATGAGTACCAATAATAAAATTAAAAATACCTTTTTCTATTTTTTCATAAATTTTACTTTTATTTTTAGTACTACCAGTGAGCAATATAGGCTTAACTTCTTCACTATCTACATGATTTAATACATTACTGTAAATTTGATTAGCTAATATTTCTGTAGGCGCCATATACGCAACTTGTTTATGTTTTTGAATAAAAGGGATTGCTGTTAATAAGGATACAATAGTTTTGCCTGAACCTACATCACCTTGTAATAGTACTGTTTCTCGATATTGAGTATTATTATAATTATTTATATCGTTTATTATTTTATATTGATTTTTTGTCAACTCAAAAGGTAGCTCATTTATCAATTTTTCTTGTAAATTAAATTTAAGATTTAAACTTTCATTTTTTCTTTTTGTTTTTTCTTTTAAGTATCTAATAGCAAAATAATTCGATACTAATTCATCAACTGCCAACCTTTTTCTAAAATTCTCTCTATTTTCAATATCTTCTTTTACGGAGGGAAAATGCATTTTTATTAATGATGCATTGAAACTTGAAAAATTATATTTTTTAATAATATTTTCATTCAACCATTCATCAAATTTATTCAAATGATTTTTTGCGTCATTTAACACTATTCTGATATCTTTTAATGTGATACCCCTTGTTAAAGGATAAATATTTTCAAAAGTTCTTAACTTATCCTCATTTTCTATCTCTTCTATGTAATCAGGGTGTGCTACACTAAGATTGCTTTTATAAAATGATACTTTTCCACTAATAATTAATTCTTTGTTTTCAGGATATTTTTTTCTAAGAAAATTCCCTCTTATTGAGAAATAAATTATGTTTATAATTAAAGATCCTTTTTCACATTCAATTACGTAGGGTAGTTTAGGATTGAAAGGAAAATGATGTTTTTTTACCTTAACGAGAGTGGTGATAGTTTGTCCTTTTTCAAGATTTTTAAAGTCAATATCCTGAGTACGATCTATTGATCTAGTCGGTAAATTATAAAATATATCAATAACTGTGTTTATATTTAGATTTTTAAAATAGGACGCTTTCTTTGGACCTATTCCTTTAAGTTTTTCTACATTCTGATATAAAAAATCGAAACTATTGTCGTTCATGAATAATAACTACAAAGATAAATTAAAAAAAATAAAATATCGATGTCAAACATTAGGTATAAAAGAATTAGATGTAATTTTTGAGAGAATTTATTCAAAACTTGAAAAGACTAATGATGAGGCTCTAATTGATCAATTAGATGATTTATTAAAAAATGAAACACAATACATATTTGATGTATTTTTTAATGAGTCTTTCAAAGAAGATAGAATTAAGTACCTTAAAATTATAAATTTAACAAAATAATATTGGAAAATCCTATTTCTAAATTTGGCAATAAATCAATTTTATTATGTGAAGATGATAAGGTAGCTCTAGACTATGAAAATATTCTAAAGATACATTACCCCCATAAGAAAATATGTTATTTTCCAGCACATGACTCTTTACCGTTCAGTTCTGAAAGTTCATCATCTGATATTTTACTTGATAGGTCAGAAAAATTACAGAAATTAACTCATAATGATATAATAATAATAACTTGCAATAATCTTTTAAAAAAATTTCAGATAAATGAAGATGCTAATCATTTTTTAACATTAACTAAAAATCAAATTATTGAAGCTAATACAATTTTAGAAAAATTAGTTGAATTTAATCATTCAAACCAAGCAAATGCTTATAATAAACTCGAATTTTCTCTAAGAGGGGATATTTTAGATATTTATAACAGTAATAATAATCCTTATAGAATTTCATTCTTTGATAATGTGATTGAAACAATAAAAGAATTCAATCCTCAAACACAACTTACTTTTAAAGATGAGAAAGAGAGGATTGATATATTTAACCCTAATATTGAGTTATTAGAGCCAAGTAATAAAGATAGTTATTTTGAGGATATCTTTATGGGATATTCCATTTATACAATTAATAGAAGTGACATAATATTAAAGGAAAAGCTAAATTTTCTTAAAACAATTTTTGATCAAGTTCAACCTGAGATCCCTTTTTCAAATTATTATTTAGAAGATAACAAAATAAAAAATTTTAAATTTACAAATATATTATCTAGCTCACCTAAATCATTAAAAATTACATTAAATACCTCTTTAGATGAATTTTCTAAAATGAGTAATAAAATATATTTTCATAGTGGAAAAAATTCCTCCTCAATAGAAAACGAATTTCTTCAAAAGAAAAATATTGAACCAAATTATGGTAATAATTTATATTTCTATAAATCTGTAATCTCAAAAGATTATCTATTTGATGGAATCGTACACCTCAATAAAAACACTCATACTACGAAAAAAACGAATTTAGACACTATAATCAATTTTAATGATCTTTCATTAGGAGATGCAGTTGTTCATCAAAAGCATGGTATTGGTAGATTTATATCCATTGACAATATTGAAATTAATAATCGAATTAGGGAGTTTATTAGATTAATTTACCGCGGTAACGACAAGCTTTTACTACCAATTGAAAATTTAAACTATATTTCAAGATATGGGTTTGATGATAATAATCTACTTCTTGATAAATTAGGCACGAATGATTGGATTTTAAGAAAATCTTCAGTTAAGAAGAAAATTCGTTTTCTAGCTAATAAACTTTTAAAAAATGCAGCAAAGAGATCCACTATAAACATCAAAGAGTTTCAATATAACAATTCTGATCTTGAGAAATTTAATCAACAATTTCCATTTGTTGAAACTGAAGACCAATTAAACTCAATTGAACAATCTTTAAATGATTTAAAACAAGATAAACCATCTAATCGCCTTATATGCGGCGATGTAGGATTTGGTAAAACTGAAGTGGCTTTAAGAATTGCATGTGCAACATATTTATCAGGTTTTCAATTTGTAATAGTCGTTCCCACCACATTACTAGCAATGCAACACACTAATACGTTTAGCGAGAGGTTTTCAGTTTTTAACATTAAGGTTGCATGTCTATCTAGATTTACTTCGTCAAAAGAAAAAAAAGAAATTTTAATTTCATTAAAGTCAGGTGATATTCAAATTCTTATTGCAACACATAGTCTTTTTAAAAAAGATATAGAATTTAATAATTTAGGCACACTGGTAATAGATGAGGAACAAAAATTTGGTGTCGATCAAAAGGAATATTTGATCAACAAATACCCAACTATTCATTTATTTTCATTGTCTGCCACACCTATTCCTAGAACACTTCAGATGTCTTTATTAGGCTTAAAAGATTTAAGTATTATTGGAACACCTCCATCAAATAGAATTAGTATAAGAACTTATGTTCAAAAATATGAGTCTGTTGCCCTTATTTCAGCAATAAAGAATGAATTAGAAAGGAATGGACAAATTTTTATTGTTGTACCAAGAATAAGTCATATTCCTTTTGTCGAAAATGAAATTAAAAAATTAAGTATAGATCTTTCTTACGGAGTAGGTCACAGTAAAATGAAAGAAAAAGATATTGAGGATGTGTTCATATCTTTTACAAAAGGTGAGATACAGTGCCTTATTTCTACAAATATTATTGAGTCTGGAATAGATATTAAAAATGCAAACACACTAATAATTTTTAATTCTAATTTATTTGGTTTATCTCAATTATATCAATTGCGAGGTAGGGTAGGCCGTTCAAATAAAAGAGCATATGCCTATTTATTTCATGACAGTGAAAAATTAATCAATAAAACAGCTCTAAAGAAACTTCAAGTTTTAGCTAACTATGAAAATCTAGGATCAAATTTTCAGTTAGCTAATGAGGATTTAGAAATAAGAGGAGCGGGTAATTTACTTGGTGATGAGCAAAGTGGTCATGTGAAAGATATTGGAATAGAGCTTTACCAAAGTATGTTAAAAGAAGAGGTGGAAAGACAAAAAAATAATAATGCAGAAACTGAAGATGATTATGATGAATTTGAATTTGATGCATTTTTTGAGTATTACATTCCAAAGAATTACATATCTGATGATATTTCCAGGTTGATTATTTATCGTAAATTTACTAATTCAAAGAATATTCAAGAGCTCAAGAATGTTTTAGATGAGATATATGATCGATATGGTAATTACCCAGTTGAAGTTACTAATTTATTTAATTTACTAACTATTAAAATTAAATCTCTTACTCTTGGTATTTCAAAAATAAATATAAAAAGAAATTTTATTGATATTACTTTTAAAAAAGCAAGTCAAAAAACACTAGATGATTTAATTCAAATGGCACAAGAAAATATTATTAAAATGCAAAGTTCTAGTTCTATTCAGATCAAAAATAATGACAGTAAGGACTTATTTTACACTATAAATCTTTTCTATAAAAAGTTAGGATTAAAATGATGGAAGATCAACAACTCCCAAAAACTAATGCAGAGTGGGCAAACTATTATGAATCTATAATAGCCGAACTTACTGAAAATCAAAAAAAAATAGGTGAACCAATTTCAATAGATGAATTTTATGAGCTCCCTATAAAAAGGAAACAGAAATATATCAAAAAACTATATTTTAAAATTGGCGATGCAGAGTAATTATATTCCAAATATAGATTTATCTAATATTATTGATAAAAATCTTAATAGTGATGCTGCTAAACAAGTATCAAAGAATATAAAAAAAGCATCTGAAGAAATTGGTTTTTTTACAGTTACAAATCACGGTATTCCAATTTCAAAAATAAATAATCTTTTAAAAACTTGTAAAAAATTTTTTTACTTAAAAGACGAAGAGAAACTAAAAATAGCTCCTAAAAAATGGAACCCCAATACTAATACTGTTTATAGAGGTTATTTTCCTAGTTCTGTAAATGGTAAAGAGGGTTTAGATATAGGAGATCCGCTTTTAAAGCAAAATATGGTTGATTTGTTAAAAAAGGAAAAATTTGAAGTTAATCACGATATGTCTTTTTTAGATCCAGAGTGGCAAATTACTATAAATAATTATTTTGATGATCTTCATAACTTAGGAATTACCATATTTAAATCTATCATATCTTCATTTTCCTCAGATTTATCTTTAGCTGAAAAGGCTTTTCAAAGACCCAAAACACTCTCTACTTTGAGATTTAATTACTATCCCAAACAAGATAAACCTGTTGAAGTCTCTTCACAAGACGGTGTTGCTTTAGGTTGTGAAACCCATGTAGATAGTGGGATAATGACTATCTTATATCAGGACAAAAAAGGTGGTTTGCAAGTTCAAAATAGACATTCTTTAGAGTGGTATGATGTTCCTCATGACCCAAATGCTTTCGTTATTAATACAGGTTTAGCTTTAGAGTGTTTAACAAATGGTAAAATGAAAGCAACTAATCACAGAGTATTATTTAATCAAGAGGAGCGAGTATCAATACCTTTCTTTTTTGAGCCATCATTTGATTTCATATTAGATCCAAAATATTTGGATATTAATGAAAATATCAATTATAATATTGATAATTATGAAAATTTTCTCACTAATTCACTTAAAAAATTTGTTGAATATGACAGACCTGCCTAAATTACCTTTTTTATTATTATTCGCATTGATAACAGCGTGTGGTGGTTTTAATACAGGGGTAAAAAAATCAGATACTCAAAAAGTTAACACAGTTAAATATGGAACACTCGTTGCAGCTGAACCAGTCAAAATTACTGGTGAAAGCTCTGGTATTGGTGCTCTTACAGGAGGTTTAGTAGGTTTTGTTGTAGGATGTGGAGAGGGTATTTTTGACGATGACTGCAGAGATGCTGCAGCTGTAGTGGGAACTATAGGTGGTGCTATAGTAGGTTATGTTGCTGGCTCGTCATTAGGGGATCATACAGGATTTCAATATGTTGTAGATGTTGATGACACAGATGATGATATTTCAATAGTTCAATCAGGTGCAGAACAAATACCCATTGGTTCTAGAGTTACTATTGCAATAGGAACCAACACAAGAATTATAATTTCAGAATAGCTCATAGGAGATAATAAATGTTTATTGCAATGAATAGATTCAAAGTAAAATTAGGAGAAGAGAAACATTTTGAAGATATTTGGAGAAATAGGGATACTCATTTAAACCAAGTCCCTGGTTTTAAGAAATTTAATTTAATTAAAAGTGAGTCTAATGAAGAATATACACTGTATGCATCGCATAGTGAGTGGGGGTCAAAACAAGATTTTATAAATTGGACTAAGTCAGAAGCTTTTAGGATGGCTCATAAAAATGCTGGTGAACATAAAACAGTATATTTGGATCACCCACAGTTTGAAGGTTTTGAGGTAGTAATTTAAGTAAATATCACCTATTTTTCATCAATGGACATAGTAAATCACGAGATATTATTAAGTAGTAATATGTTAGGGACAATGTTCTTTGCTTGCACTATTTATATAACATTGGTTATAGCTAGGTATGCAACTCTTGCAAAATTAATTAGAGACTCTCGATCTAATATTGAAACAAATAAATTAAGATTTAAAAGTCAAAGTGAATATTCTTTTCATATCTTGCATTATGAAAAAAGACTTAAATTATTACGTTACACTCTTTACTTATCTCTTTTTGGAGGGATAGCATTGTGCACAAGCTTATTATTTTTGTTATTAAATCACAGCTTCATCTCTGCTATAAGTTTTGGTATTCATCTTATTTTAGTATTATTGGCATTAGTCACTCTTGTATATGAACTAGCTGTATCTTTTGAGGCTTTAACTGAGCATTTAGACATAATGAGAACTTTAAAAGATAAATTTTAACATATAAATAATATTCAAACTGTTTGTCTATTTAATTTCTGTCTTTTTTTTATTTCTTCCCTTTTTATCTTATAGAAACATATACACTACCACCCATACTTAAAACTTTTCCGTAGTCCTCTAATAACTTTGCAAAATCTGGGAAATAATCATTTTTACTGGCATTTTCGACATGTCTTTGAACACTCTCCATAGATGCAAATTGTTCATTTATTGTAAATAATGTGTTTCCAGTTTCGCCCTTACTAGGATCGGTAGGGTCTTTGAACTCTGGTGCTTTAGTAAAATAAGCATTTAATAAATGATCAGTTCCATCAGAATAAAATTCAGTCATCCATTTTCCATGGGTGCTAAAAATATTTTCAACTTCATCAGCTTTATCATTTGGTACAGAATAGGAAAGATTTATGCATACACGATCAGTCATTTTTTCTCCTTTTAAATAAAATTAATAATAATTATACATTTTGAAAATTGAAAATAGATCAAATGGCGGAAGGACTGGGATTCGAACCCAGGAAAGAGTTGCCCCTTTGCCGGTTTTCAAGACCGGTGCTTTCAACCGCTCAGCCATCCTTCCGATGTCATAAACGTCTAGAATGTATATATTACGTTATTTTTAAATCAATCGTAATTTTATATTATTAGTTGATATATTCTTTGGCCACTCGTGTTATGTTTTTGAGTGATTTTAAGCAATCTTCCAACATTAACTTTTTTTTATATTTTATTAGCATATTTTATTGGTGGCATAACCCAAGGTATACTTGGTGTTGGATTAATCACTGTTGTAATTTCTTTACTCTCATTTGTTGTCGACGTTAAAGAAACAATAGCTCTTGTGATAATACCAACAATTATTACAAGTTTTTTTCAAATGATAAATGGAAATAATTTAAGGAAAATTTTAATTGATACAAAATTTTTTTTAATTTTTTCAACTCTAATCATCATTCCAGGAGTAATTTTACTTAAAACACTGCAATCAGATTTAATTTTAATATTTATAGCTATTTTACTATTTATTAATTCTTCACTTTTTTTATCAAATAGAATTATTTCAATACCTAATCATAAAAGTTCAATAATTCAATCGATAACAGGATCTTTTAATGGATTTATTATTGGTCTAACAAGTATTTATACCATGCCTTTTGTATTTTTATTACAATCACTAAAATATGATAAAGAAAAAACTGTTCAATTTATGGGATTGGCTTTTTTACTTTATAGTTTTATGCAATTTTTTTCGTTTATATTTTTAAAGCTAATTGAAATGAGCACAATAATTCCTTCATTAATTGTATCCATACCAGTTTTAATAGGTTTTTTTTTAGGAAAAATAATCAGAGGATACGTTTCAGAAACATTATTTAAAAAATTATTTTATATTATGTTATTATTGATGAGTGGGGTAATTTTAATTAATGGCGTTTTGTAATTGAAACGAATTAATTACCAGTAGTTCCGTCTATTCTATTAGTGCTGTAAATAGCACCTAACATAAATACAACAACTGAAGCGGGAAATAAAAGATAACCAATTGTATATGTGTCAGGATAATACTGCATACCTATGTATAGAATTACAGCTTGGAGTAGACAAAGTAATAAAAATATGTAATTGGTTCCAATTTTACTTAAAAGTATAGCTAAGGGTTTCAATACAACTATGACTGCTGCACAAACAAAAATTATTGCTGGGATAAAATTTAACGTTAAGCCCATTGACTCGGCATATGTGTAGTCCTCTAAGGACTCCCAAGGCAGGACCATGGATAGGAACATCATAATAATAGCCGAATAAACAAATTTTTTGCCTGTATTAGTCAAAATCATATGTTATTTATAACAAATACAGGCTTTTTAGCAAAATTATTATGAGATTAGATAACTGCTTAAATTTTAAAGATTTCAGGAAGTTAGCCAAAAAAAAACTTCCATCTCCCGTGTTCCATTATATCGATGGTGCTGCAGATGATGAAGTAACATTTAGAAGAAATACTTCGGCCTTTGATGATGTTGATTTAATACCAAACGTATTAAGAGGTGTAAAAGATGTTGATTTATCTACAACTATTTTTGGAAAAAAAATAGATTTACCTTTTTATTGTTCACCAACGGCTCTCCAGAGAATATTTCATTATGAAGGAGAAAGAGCAGTAGCTAAGGCAGCTCAAAAATTTAATACTATGTTTGGTGTGTCTTCTTTGGCTACAGTAAGTGTAGAGGAAATCTCAAACCTCGTGGATACACCAAAGATGTTTCAATTTTATTATCACAAAGATAAGGGATTAAACAATTCAATTCTTCATAGAGCAAAAGATGCTAATTTCGATGTTATGGCTTTGACTGTTGATACTATAACAGGCGGCAATAGAGAAAGAGACATAAGAACTGGTTTTACATCACCTCCTAAATTTACTTTATCAAGCATATTCAGTTATGTTACTAAACCAACATGGGCAATTAATTATATAACTAAAGGTAAATTTGAACTTCCACACCTTCAAGATTATGTTAAAGAGGGCACTAATACAGCTATCTCAATTGGTAATTACTTTTCAACTATGCTCGATCAAGATATGAATTGGAAAGATGCTGAAAAATTATGTTCTGATTGGGGTGGTCATTTCGCATTAAAAGGAATACTAAGTGTAGAAGATGCAAAAAGAGCAGTGGATATTGGATGTACTGGAATCGTTGTATCTAATCACGGAGGAAGGCAATTAGATGGGGCGAGATCACCTTTTGATCAGTTAGCTGATATAGTTGAGGCAGTAGGAGATAGAGTAGATGTAATTTGTGAAGGGGGTATCCAAAGAGGTACTCATATGCTTAAAGCTTTGTCATTAGGTGCAAAAGCTTGTGCTGGAGGAAGACTTTATTTATATGCATTGGCAGCTGCTGGACAAGTAGGTGTAGAAAAAGCTTTAAGTATTTATAAAACAGAGTTGGAACGAGATATGAAGTTGATGGGCTGTAAAAAAATATCTGACCTTTCTACCAATAATATTAAATTTAAGTAAATTAAATTATAGTTGCTATCGTTGTCACTAATCTTAAAGATTTTATAATGTAAACTGTTTAATAGAATCTTATGTTCATCAAATTATTATTAAAATCAGTATTTATATATTTATTTACTTTAAATTTGCATGCACATGATCCAAAAAATTGTGACGTGCTTCAGAACTATGATTTTTCTGGTTTTGAAAGCTGGAAAATTGAAGTTGTAAATAGATCGAACGAATTTGGGCTAGATGAGGATTTTGTATCAAATTTAATTGCGCCATATGAGGTAAACAAAAGAGTTATTGAAAATGATAAGTGCCAGCCAGAATTTACTTTAACTTTTTCCGAATATATTGAAAAAAGAAATTCGGAAACAAGAATACAAAATGGACTTAATAATAAAAGTAAATACAATAATTTATTAAATAAAATTGATAAATATTATAATGTTCAACCTAGATTTATTTTATCTATATGGGGTTTAGAAACAGCATATGGAAAAATTACAGGTAACTATCCTGTATTAGAAAGCCTTTTAACCATGTCATATGATGAAAGAAGAAGACGTTACTTTACGAGAGAATTATATAACGCTTTAAAAATTCTAGAGCAAGGACACATTAATGTTATTGATTTCAAAGGTTCTTGGGCAGGAGCTATGGGCCAAAATCAATTTATGCCTTCAAGTTTTTTAAACTACGCTCAAGATTTTAATAATGATGGTAAGAAAGATATTTGGACTGACACAGAGGACTCACTCGCTTCTATAGCAAGATATCTACAGGGAGTAGGTTCAAACAAATGGGACCCAAATTACACTTGGGGTAGAGAGGTTATCCCACCAGAAAATGTCAAATCTTTAGAACCTAAATTGTTCGTAAAAAGAGAAAAAGGTTGTTTAGCAATAAAAAAATTATCAAAAAAATTACCTTTAAATGAATTTAGAATAATGAATTTTAAAAAGATGAATGGTAATTCTCTAGATAATTTAGATATTAATAGTTATCTGTTAAAGATGGGGAGGGAAGAGGGTGATTACAGGTACTTTATTGTTTATGATAATTATTTAAATATTCTCTCTTACAACTGCTCTAATTATTATGGTCTTTCTGTTGGATTGTTAAGTGATAAATTTAAATAATATAAATAAAATATTCTTTTTACTAATTTTATCATCATGTACAATAACGTCTATTGATACTGTAGATAATAAAAAAATTGAAGAAGAAGTCGCAACTCAAGAATACTTTAAAAAATCAGAAGTTATTATATCACCACTTGATGACTACAATATTGAGTTAAGTGTTATGGAAAAGTTTGTTACAGATGAAAGAATTAACGGCAATAATATCCATCATTCTAATTTGCCTATACCAAGCGTGATAAAACTGTCAGATCCCAGTAACTTAGATAACAATATTATTGTCAGAAATATTAATTTAGATACTGAAAATAGGCTTTCATTAAGTCAAGAGATTATTGATAAATTATCAATAAATACAAAAGTATATTTAGAATATTTAAAAGATGAATCCATAATTCTAAGAAATGTTGTCGACTCAAAAGAAGAGAGCAAGATAAAGATGGATGATACAGAAATTTCATTTGAACAGTTAGATCAAGATCAAACTGAAATCAGTGAAAAACTTGATTATGAGAAAATTAAAACTCTAGATATGAAAAATTCTAAGAAACAAAACACTATATTAGTTGAAATTTATGAAGATATAAATCTAGCAAAGCTTAAAACTAATAAAATCAGGAATTTAGGATTATTTTATGAAGAAAATGAAGAGGGAGTTAAGGTTTTTGCTGGCCCATTTCTAAAGAGTGATATAAATCTTAAGCTAGATTTTCTGATTAAAAACGGATATTTAAATGCAAAAAAAACCCCTTAATTTATTATTTATAGCAATAATTATTCTATTTCCTAAACAATCTCTTGCTATTGAAAGTTTGGCAAAAACGGCGCTTGTAATTGATTTATCAACAAACGAAGTTCTTTTAGAAAAAAACTCTAAAGTCAAAACATATCCATCAAGTATGACCAAGATGATGACCGCTCTTGTAGCCTTTGAAAAAATCAAAAATGGTACTTTATCATTAGATCAAGAGTTTTTAGTAAGTAAAAAGGCATGGAAAATGGGCGGGTCAAAGATGTTTATAGAGGTAGACAAAAGAGTAAAAGTTTATGATTTGTTACTTGGAATTATTGTTCAGAGCGGAAATGATGCCTCTATTGCTTTAGCAGAGGGAATATCTGGCTCTGAGGAAATTTTTGCTATTGAAATGAATAATTTAGGCAAAAAAATAGGACTCACAGAAACTAATTTTACAAATAGCAGTGGCTGGCCTGATGACAATCATTACACCACAGCTGAAGATCTTGCTAAAATAGCTCAGTACACGATTGAAAATCATTATGAATTATATCAAATGTACAAATTAAGTGATTTTACATACAGCGGGATCAAACAAGATAACAGAAATCCACTCCTATACACATTTGAGGGGTCTGATGGCTTTAAAACAGGTTATACAGAAGCAGCTGGCTACGGTTTGGTTGGATCTGCTGAAAGAGGGGAAAGGCGCCTGATTATTGTTCTAAATGGACTAGACTCTTCCAAATCAAGGGCCCAGGAGTCACTAAGATTAATGGATTGGGGTTTCAACAATTTTCAATTAGTAGATTTTTATAAAAAAAATGAGGTTATTCAAGAAGCTGATACTTGGCTAGGTAAAGACGACAAAGTAAACCTAGTTGCTTTAAACGATATAAGTGTGAGCATTCCAAAAGCACAATTATCCTCTGCTAAAGTTAATGTGATAGTAGAGGAGCCTATTGCAACTCCTATTCAAAAAGGCGACCAAATAGCCAAACTTCAAATATTGTTTGCTGATAAGAATACTGAATTTCCTTTATTTTCAGGTGAGGACATAGAGCAAAAGAATTTCTTTTCAAGAATATTTTCAGCTATTTATTATATCATTCTAGGATCTAACTAAATAATATCATATAGAATGAAAATAATCAGTTTTGAAGGTTTCGAATACTCTGGAAAATCGACACAGATAAAACTTTTAAAAAAATATTTTATAAAAAATAATATTAAATCTACTTTTACTAGAGAGCCTGGAGGTAATAAAGTTCTTGAAAAGATAAGAAATATAATTTTAAAGTCTAATTTCGATAATTTAAGTTTAATAATGTTTTTCTTTGCATCTAGATTTGCATTATTATCTTCAATTAAAAAGAATGATTTCATTGTATTTGATAGATTTTTTGATTCTACTTATGCTTATCAAAAATATAATTCTAAAGAAAAAAAACTTATTATCAGTTTAATTAAGTTAATTGATAAGAAATATATCCCAAAAATAACTTTTTATTTGAAGTTAGATAAAAAAAATTTAATAAGAAGGAAAAATAAAAGATTATATTCAAATAAATTTGATAAAAAATATTTTGGACAATTCTCAAGAATTCAAAAAAATTATGAAGAAATTTCTAAAATAAAAATAGGTGAACGTAAGTTTGTTGCTATTGACGCATCACTATCTGCTAATGAAGTACATGACAAAATCATATTAAATTTAAAAAAATGCAAATTGATAAAGTAGTAAATACTATAAGATCTGAGAGTAGTGGCTTTTACTTATTAGAGACTACTAATAGTGAGAGTATTTCATATTTAGAGGAACAAATTTTAAATAGTTTCTATGAGAAACAATATGAAATAGATTCAAGTTTTATTATTCTAGAGCCCGAAGAAAAATCAAAATTTATAACAATTGATCAAGTAAGAAAAATGAAAAAAGAATTCCTACATACAAATGTATTAAACCTCAGTAAAGTAATATTTGTTAGAGAGGTAAATTATTTAAATATTAATGCTTTAAATGGACTTTTAAAAATCATTGAAGAAGTACCATCAAAAACCTATTTTATTTTTTGCTCTAAAAACTTAATAAGTTTACCTGAAACAATAATTTCAAGGGCTAGAGTTATCAGAGATTTGAATTCAAAGATAAATTTTAGTGATTTCAATTCAATGAAAGAAGACATAGTAAGACAATATCAAAATATTTCAGAGGAATTAATACACTCTCTTATTAACCCATTCATCGATTTAAAAAGTACTGATTTTTTCGAAAAGATTAAATTATTTGATAAAGATCAAATAAGCATATGTTCATTAATATTTTTAAAAATACTCAATCACTATTTAAGAAGTAATTTAAATAATAAAAAACTTTACAAGTACCTATTAAAACTTCATTCAGATTATTTAACTGATGTAGATGAAAGTTTAAAATTCAATACATTAACAAATGACTTAATTTCAATCTATTTTACAAGATTAAATTCTAATCTTATTAAGCATGTCTAATAATTATTTTACAACTCCAATTTATTATGTGAACGATAAACCCCATATTGGACATGCTTACACCTCAATTGCTGTTGATATATTAAAAAGATTTTATGATTGTAGAGGTCTTGATTCTTATTTTCTAACAGGAACAGACGAGCATGGACAAAAAGTTGAAAGAGCTGCTCAAGAAAAAAATATTGATCCTCAAAAATTTACGGATATGGTTTCAGAAAATTTTAAAGATTTAAGTAATTTATTAAATTTATCTAATGATGACTTTATAAGAACAACAGAAGAAAGACATAAAAAGTCTGTTCAAAATCTATGGAGAGTTCTGTTGGAAAAAGATGAAATTTATTTGTCCAAATATAGCGGATGGTATTCTGTAAGAGATGAAGCTTTTGTAGCTGATAATGAAATAGTTGAAAAAAATGGTAAAAAATACAACAGTTTTGGATCTGAATTATCTTGGGTTGAAGAAGAGTCATATTTTTTTAGACTTTCTAAATGGCAAGACAAACTATTAGATTTTTATAAAAATAATCCAAATTTTATAGTCCCAAAATCTAGATCTAATGAAGTTATTAAATTTGTTGAGTCAGGGTTGAAAGATCTATCCATTTCTAGAACAACATTTAAATGGGGAATTGATGTCCCTACAGATGAAAAACATATTGTTTATGTTTGGTTAGATGCACTAACTAACTATATTTCAGCTTTAGATTATCCAAATAAAAATTCTGATTTATATAAAAAATATTGGCCTGGGATACATGTAGTAGGGAAGGATATAATAAGATTTCATGCTATTTTCTGGCCTGCTTTTTTAATGGCTGCAGAGTTAGATCCACCAAAGCAGATCGTAGCGCATGGTTGGTGGACAAATGAAGGTCAAAAAATTAGTAAAAGTCTTGGTAATGTAATTGACCCTAAAGAATTGATTGATGAATACGGCCTAGACTCAGTAAGATATTTTCTTTTTAGAGAGGTCCCATTTGGCAATGACGGTGATTTTTCAAAGGTGGCTATCAAAAATAGAATTAACGGTGAATTGGCAAATAACTATGGAAATTTAATACAAAGAATACTTAGTTTCATTTGTAAAAATTTAGAACAAAATATTAATTTAACGAAAGATAATTTCAATTTTGAAATTTTAAAACAAATTAATGACTCTGAAAAAGAGTTGTTTGACTATATGGAAAATTACAAATATGACGAATACCTAAAAAAATTATTCTTATTTATGAATGATTTAAATAATTATGTCGATAAATCTGCTCCCTGGGTATTAAAAAAAACAGATCCTGAACAAATGAAAAAAGTTTTGGCTAATATTTGCCTATGCATTATCAGGGTTAGTCAATATTTAGTTCCTTTTATGCCATCAAAAACCTCAGAAGTATTCAATTTATTCGAAAATACGAATAATATTAAATTAGATATTTTTGATAATTTTAAAGAGGTAATTAACTTAAAATTTCTAAAAATACGACAACCTGAACCTTTATTTACTAAAATTGAGTAGTTTAATAGACAGTCATGTAAATTTTGGTCATGAATTACTTAAAAATTCAGTATCAGATATATGTAAAGATGCTCTAGAAAATAACATAGAGCGAATTTTAAGTATAAATTCTAATATACACGATTTTCAAAAAGATATTAATTTAATTAAAGGTTTTAATTTTGTCGATATCACTTTAGGTCATCACCCAAACAATACTCTTGATATCAAACCTGATGAAATAAAGACTCTTTTAAATGAAAATATTAAAAATTTTAAAGATAGAATTGTTGGAATAGGGGAAACAGGCTTGGATTATCATTATGATATACCTAAAAATAAGCAAATAGAGAGCTTAGAGATACATTTAGATGCAGCTAGTGTTTATAAATTACCGTGTATAATTCATATGAGAGATGCTGAAGAGGATATGATTAAAATTTTAACTAAATACTCAAAAAAAATAGATAATATTCTTATACATTGTTTCACTGGAAGTGAAGAATTTGCAAAAAAATGTATTGATTTAGGTTGTTTTTTTTCTTTGTCAGGCATTATTACGTTCAAAAATACAAATAAATTAAGAGATACAATTAAAATACTACCAATTAAAAAAATTATTTTTGAAACTGATAGTCCTTATCTTACGCCAGACCCTTTAAGAGGTAAAAGTAATAAACCAAGCTACTTAAAAATAATAGTTGAAAAATATTGTGAAATTACTGGAAACGATTACATTAATACATGCGAAATTAGTACTTATAATTACAAAAAGCTTTTTAAAATAAATGATTGAAAAAACTGAAATAATTGTATTAGGATGTGGCTCAAGTTTTGGAGTCCCTTTATCTCATGACATATGGGGTAATTGTGATAAATCAAATCCTAAAAACCAGAGAACACGGCCTTCAATACTTTTAAAAAAAGCAGGTAAATCAATACTAATAGACACAAGTCCTGATTTAAGAAAACAGCTAATTGATAATAAAATTGATAATATTGACTCTGTTATATACACACATTCTCATGCAGATCATATACATGGAATTAATGATTTAAGAGCAATTTCACTAATAAACAAAAAAAAAATACCAATATACTCCGATGAAATAACTTTAAATATTTTAAAAAATAGTTTTTCTTATCTATTTACTAAAGATGTTAAGCACGGATATGAACCTATTCTAAATTCGAATAAAATTGAGACTAAATTCTTTGAAATAAATGGTTTTAAAGTTGAAGCTATCAAACAAAATCATGGAAATATTGACTCTTTTGGTTTCATTTTTGACGAAAAAATAGCATACAATTTAGATGTAAAGTTTTTCTATGATAAGAACTATTTTGATATGATAAAAGGTATTGAATGCTGGTTTGTTGGTTGTTTGAGATATGACGAACATCCATCGCATGCATCCTATCAAGAAGTTATCGATTGGACTCAAATAGTTAATGCAAATCAGACGTTTTTAAGTCATATGACTGCCCATATAGATTATGACACTGAATATAAAAAACTGTCTAATAATCGTGTATATCCAGCTTACGACGGATTAAAAATAACAATCTAGATTCTTATAATATATATTATGCAACAAATAAATGTGTAAATGTCAATAAAATCAGTCAAAGAACATCTTAGTATTATAGCCCCTGACCTAGAGATATCAGAATTTAAAGACTCTACAGCAACTGTTGAACAAGCTGCAAATGCTCATAATGTTGAGAAAGGACAAATAGTCAAAACAATTGCTTTAATTATAGAAAAACCAATTTTGTTAATGACTTCTGGAAATGTAAAAATCGATAATAAAAAATATAAGAATTTCTTCAAAAAAAAGGCAAAAATGTTGACTGCTGATGAGACATTGCAAATCACCTCTCACCCTATTGGAGGGGTTTGTCCCTTTGGATTGCCAAATAAATTAGATATATTTTACGATAAGTCCTTAAATAACTTTGAAATCGTTATACCAGCAGCAGGATCTACCAATAGTTCTGTAAAAGTTCAAACAAAAAGGCTTATAGAATTAACTAGTGCTTTTGAAGTTGATGTATGTAAAAAGTAAGTAAAAACAGTAAATTATTTACTGTTATTATACTTAGATTTTACAATTTTTGGAGCAGTTGCAAAAGTAGCCGCTGTCATAAAAGTTCCAAAAATAAGTAGAAAATGAGCGCTAGCTGTGATGCCAAAAATCAAAAAAGAGCCAAAATATAGTGAAAAAATGATACACCACATCCATGCTAAAAGTTGCATAATGAGGTGTCTCAGGGCCACACTAGGTATTTTTCTTAGAGGATTCCAATCAGCGTCCATGACTCCACTGTAAATTTGCATAAACATGTTTTTCATGGCCTTTTATACATGCGACAGATGTGACCAGATCACTTATTTTAATAATAATTTCAATTATTTCAGTTAAGGTAGAACCTATGAGAAAAGTAGAATTCTGGTACTCAATTGGAAGTACATATACTTACCTCTCTACGCAAAGGTTAGCGCAGATAGAGACTGAAAATGATGTTATATTTGAATGGTCTCCTTTCAGTGTAAGATCAAGAATGATTGAAATGGAGAATGTCCCTTTTATGGCTGAAAAAAAAAGAGATAAGATTGATTATATGTGGCGAGATGTTCAAAGAAGAGCTAACTTCTATGGATTTAATGCAAAAGTTCCTGCTCCCTACCCACTTAAAGAGTTTGATTTAGCTAATAAAGTTGCAATTTTGGGAAAAGATCAAGGGTGGATCAAAGAATATACTATTTTAACATATAAAAAGTGGTTTTTAGAGCATTTGGAGCCTGGATCAGAACCAAATCTGAGTTCTACTCTCAAAGAAATTGGACTTGATTCAGATAATGTAATAAAACAAGCTCAAACAGACGAAATTGAACAAAAATATTTAAAAAACACAGAAATGGCTAAAAATAAAGGTATTTTTGGAAGTCCCACATTTATCGTTGAAAATGAGGTTTTTTGGGGTGATGACAGATGTGAAGATGCCATAAAATGGCTTTCAAAATAATATCTATTTTCAATTTTTTTGCGTTTTTAGGTATATTGAAATTTTATTAAGTATAAATCCTTAGGTAATTTTATGAATTTGACTATTGATTTACTAAAAAAAATATTGATAATCTTTCATCTCAAAATCCAAATATTTCCTAAATTTTGCTAGTGTCGCAATTTACATAGGGTTTTTAAGCTAAAAATGTCCGATTTTAATGTTTTTTAATAGTTTTTTTGAAATCATATATTTGAATAACTGTCTTGATAGTTTTATTAGCAAGTAATGATAACTATCACTTAATTTAGTGCTCTAATTTCTATTTAATCAGATAAAAATGTGTGAATACTAGTTTAATTCCTCCAAAATTTAATTAATTCTAAATATTTATGCTTAATATCTCATTTTATGTTTATTTTATTTTTGATTTAGTCAGATTATTTGTTTTTTTCTTTATAAATAGAATAAAGAATAAATTAAAATATAGTTAGTAAATACAATATTTTATTATAAATATTTAATGTAAATTATAATACAATTTATAAATTTCCAACTTTAGAAAATTTTTTTCTCTCGTTTGGATCAAGATACCTTTTTCTTAATCTTAAATTTTTAGGAGTAACCTCCAATAATTCATCAGAATTGATATAAGTCATCATTTCCTCAAGTGACATCATCCTAGGAGCGGTTAAATTTACGGCCTCATCAGACCCAGATGCTCTGACGTTTGTTAATTGTTTACCTTTTAGAACATTTATCTCTAAATCGTTATCTCTGGTATGCTCACCGACTACCATACCTTGATAAACAGGTGTTTGGTGTTTAACAAACATTACACCTCTATCTTGAAGCTTCCAAATGGCATAAGCTATTGCTTTACCGTTTCCTGTTGAAATTAACGCTCCTGCCCTTCTTTCTGTAATCTCCCCTTTAAATGGTTTATACGAGTGAAACACTCTGTTTAATACACCAGTTCCTCTTGTGTCCGTTAAAAACTTGCTTTGATAACCAATTAGCCCCCTAGAAGGCGCAATAAATAATAACCTAGTTTTATCAATTCCAGATTTTCTCATGTCTAACATATCAGCTTTTCTTTGATTCATGTTATCAATAACAATACTAGAAAACTCTTCATCTACATCTATTGTTACTTCTTCATAGGGTTCACATTTTGTCCCCTCTATATCTTTGTAAACTACTTTAGGTCTAGAAAGAGATAATTCAAAACCCTCTCGTCTCATCGTTTCTATTAAAACACCTAATTGCAATTCACCTCTCCCTCCAATTTCAAATGAATCTTTATTTTGATTTTCTGAGAAGGTAATAGCAACGTTTGTCTCAGCCTCAGCTATTAATCTATTTCTTATTAAAGTTGATGTTACTTTTTTCCCTTCAGTCCCAGCTAATGGAGAGTCATTAACCATAATGTTTATTGACATAGTAGGAGGATCTATTGGTGTTGATTTTATTGGTGTTTCTATATCAGTTGAACAAATGGTGTCTGATACTGATGTGATTGACAGACCTGCTATGCAAACTATATCTCCAGTGTTAACTGAGTTAACGGTTATTTTTTCAGTTCCCTCAAATTTTAAAAGTTTAGTAAGTCTCCCAGTTTCAATGATTTTACCTGATAAGTTTAAAGCATGAACGCTGTCGTTTATTTTTGCAGATCCCTGCTCTACTCTTCCAATTAGACATCTTCCTAAGTATGGATCATAGTCTAAAAGTGTTGATAACATTGCAAAAGGTCTAGTATTATCAACATCTGGTGAAGGTACATGACTGATAATTTTATTTAACAGAGGTGTTAGGCTAGATCTATCATCTGACAAATCATTAACACACCATCCACTTCTACCTGATGCGTATAAAACTGGAAAATCTAATTGTTGAGTATTTGCATCAAGTGAGACAAATAAATCAAAAACTTCGTTTAACACATCATCTGGTCTTGAGTCAGATTTATCGATTTTATTGATTACTACTATCGGCTTAAGTCCTTGTTTTAAAGCCTTACCTAGAACAAATTTTGTTTGGGGCATTGGACCTTCAGAAGAGTCAATAAGTAAGATAACACCATCAACCATTGATAAGACACGTTCTACTTCACCACCAAAATCTGCATGTCCAGGTGTATCGATTATATTTATTCGAGTATCTTGAAAAATTATAGAAGTAGGCTTTGCTAAAATAGTTATACCTCTCTCTTTTTCTAAATCATTAGAGTCCATAATTCTTTCTGATATTTCTTGATTATCTCTAAAAATTCCACATTGCTTCAATAAATTATCAATAAGAGTGGTTTTCCCATGATCAACATGAGCAATAATTGCAAGATTCTTAATATCGTTCATTGAGTATGTGTCTTATAGATTAAAATTAATTATTTAAAAGTTTATTTTTTGCTTCAGTTATTAAATTAGATAAATAGTTATTACCATCTTTATCAGGGTGGAACTTCTTCATTAAGTCATAATATGATTTTTTAATATCATCATCAGAAGCACCTTTTTTAAGACCTAAAACTGATAGTGCTTCCTCCTCTGTCATTTGTGACTTGTCTGAGGAAGATGTAGATTGTTTATTTTGACTAATAATTACATTTAAAATATTAAATCCACGAGGATCATTTATTTTTAGTTCCTCTAAGAGCTTCGATACCTCATTTTGAGATAGGGAGGAAAAAGAACGGCCTTTAAAGACTCCCTCTCTAATATTAATTGTAGCTTGACGTGATTGTAAAACAATTTCAATTTGTAAATACTTCGTATTAATTTTTGGTTTGAACTTACTGCCAAAAGAAGATCGCGAAAACAAGTTTAATATAGTTAATAATGATGAGATCCTTCGAAAAAAAAGCAAAGCAGGAGCTAAGGCAACAGGTAGAAAATTTAATTTTCCTGAAAAAATTAAAAAACATCCTAGAATTATTATTAATGAAATAATTAAATATTTTTTATAACGAGATGATAATTGATTACCAAAGAAAACAAAGATACATATAGCTACAATTGAAAATAATAATAAGAGTTTAATCATCCCAAATTAATTTTTAATTGTTTAATCCTCTGCTCTCTTCCGCAATTGTACTTGTAATATGTATATCTTATTGGATTTTTTTTGTAATAATCCTGATGATACTCTTCTGCAACATAAAAATTTTTAAAAGGTAAGATCATTGTTTCAACCTTCTGTTTGTGATTTTCCTGAATTTTATCTATGTAAAAGTTAAATCTATCTATAACAATTTGGTCATTGCTGAAAAGAGCACTTTTATATGAATAACCTTTATCACAAAATTGACCAACACTATCGAAAGGATCAATATTGACAAAAAAAACCCTAATGATCTTATCTAAACTAACAATATCTGAGTCAAAAATAATTTCAGCCACTTCTATATGGCCTGTATCACCCTTGACAACTTCTTGATAAGTTGGATTTTCAACATGACCTCCTGAATAACCAGATCGAACATCAATTACACCCTTTAATTTTTCATAAACCTCTTCAACACACCAAAAACACCCACCAGCTAAGTAAATTGTATTAATTTTTGCGTAAGCTGTAATAGGTAACAAAAATAAGAAAAGAAAAAGTCTAAAGATCATATTGCATTGATAAATAAATTACGAAACTTCAATGTATTTAGACCGGGCTTACCGTTTGAAATAGTAAATTTATCAACTTTAACTATGGGCATTACAAAATTAGTAGCACTTGTCATGAATGCTTCATCTGCATCAAGAAGAGATTTAATAGAAAAATTTTTTTCCTCAAATTTAAATTTATTTTTTTTTAAAATTGATATTAATTTATGCCTTGTACATCCCTTTAGAATTCTAAAGTTAAGAGGGTGCGTAATACATTTATTTTTTTTTATAATCCAAATACTTGAGGAATTACCCTCAGTTATCATATTTCTATTATCAAATAATACTGCTTCATGTGATTTATTTTCTTTTGCATGATTTGCAGCTAGAACATTACCTAATAGAGAAATACTTTTAATATCAGACCTATGCCACCTTATATCTGGATAAAGAGATGTTTTTACACCTTTTAGTGCTAACTTATTTAAATATTCAAAGTTTTTATTAATTGAGTATATAATAATATTAGGCTTAAGTTTATCAGGGTATTTATGTTCCCTTGGGTTTTGATCCCCTCTTGTAATTTGAATATAAATTATACCCATTTTTAAATTATTTAATTTTTTGATTTTATTGGTGATACTAATTATTTGATTTTTATTGAATTTGATTTTCATGTTCATTTTTTTTAATGAAACAAACAATCTGTTTAAATGAAGATTTAAATCTACTAATTCACCTTTGAATACAGCAATGACCTCATAAACCCCATCAGAGAATTGAAAACCTCTATCTGTTACACTGACATACGATTGATTTAGAGGTTTATATTTTCCATTAATATAACAGGTTGTCATAAGAATATCTTTTTGATTATATTAATACCATGAATCTTAAAAGACGAGATTTTATTAAAAAATTATCATGTGCGTGTTGTGCGCCCTTATTTTTACCTTCTTGTACTGAGGTAGCTATTACAAATCGTAAACAACTCTCTATTATTTCAGATGAAAGTATCAACAAACAAGCTCTTCAAGCCTACGAACAAGTCAAAAAACAAGAAAATTTAATAGAGTCTGGGCAAAATTTTAGAGCAGTAAGAGAGGTAGGTCTCAGAGTTACTGAGTCAGTAGAAGAGTATTTTTTAAAAATGGGTCAATCAGACTCGATAAAAAACTATAATTGGGAATTCATATTAATTGATGACAAGGACACACTTAATGCTTGGTGTATGCCTGGTGGTAAAATAGCTTTTTACACAGGGATCTTAGATGTTGCTGCAAATAATGATGGTTTGGCCTCAATAATGGGACATGAAATTGCTCATGCGGTTGCTCGCCATAGTGTTGAAAGGGCCAGTCAAGCATTAGCAATAAATGTTGGCACTACTATCTTGGATATTGCTTTAGAGGGTGCCCTTTCAAGTACCTCAGCTGATGATTATTTAGTAAATTTAGGTCTATCTTTACCTTTTAACAGATTACAAGAATCGGAGGCTGACTATTTAGGCTTGGCCTTTATGACAATGGCAAAATACGATAATCATGAGTCATATAAAGTCTGGCAGCGAATGGCTGAAGCGCAAAAAGGAAACGCATCACCAGAGTTTCTATCTACGCACCCTTCCCCTAAAAATCGTATTGAAAAGCTTAAAAACTGGATACCTGAAGTTGATTTAAGATTTACCTAAAGCGTTGTTTTGTCATACTTTAAACAAATCAGAAATTTAATATATTTTATCTATGAACAAAGTTATTAAGTTAAAAAAGCAGTCTAAATCAAGCGACTCTGATAGCGTAAAACAGCTAAACAGTAAGCTAAACAAACTTGATAAGAAAATCGATAACCTCTATGAAAGATTAGACGGTCATATCAACAAAATAGATAAAGTTTATTCTAGACTAGAGGAACATTTTTCTGGTATCGAAAAGCTTTTATCTTTCTTTAAATTTAGAAAATAACTTTTTCGATAACTCATAATTTATGACATCTGAAGATCTTAGTAGTTCTTCATAACCGTCCGAAAACCATTTTCTTACATTATTTTTATTAATAATGACTGGATTTCTATTGTGAATAAATTCTATATTTTCCAAAGAGGATTTAGTTAAAATTGAATAATAAACAGTATCTTCTATTAATTTATATACACCTGCAAAAAAACTGACAGGAGTTTTGGTAAATAGTTTATATTTTTCTTTCAATTCTTGGGTTTTCAACCATTCAAAATAACTACTAAAAGGTACCAAACAGCGATTATTTGCTATAAGACTATTACTGAAAGATTTTTCATGAACTGTCTCTGATCGAATATTGAAAAGTGTTTTTCCTTTCGGAAGCCAATCAAATGACAAACCCCAACTTGATTGTTTAAATACAAATTTAGAGTTTAGATTAAAGACAATAGGCGCTTTATTGGTAGGGCAAATATCTTCATTTTTATAATCAAATATTGATTTGAAGTTATTTATAGTTTCCCTCTTAAAAGAGGAGTGATTATCTTTAAGATTTAGCGAATATCTTCCGCACACTATTAAATTTTTCTAAAATTCAAGTAGTTAGAAATATCAAAGTCCTTATATGAAGTTCTTAAACCTAAAAATTGAAAATAATCATCTCTAATTTTTTTCCCAAGAGAGGTATCAGAATAATTATCTAAAACACCATTGATATTTTTTTTGGCTTCAATGACAATATCGTTAGGTAGTTGCCTGAATTCTACACCAAGTGACCTCAATTTTTCTATAGCCACAACCTCTTTATACATAAAATCAGACAACATTTCTTGATTTTCTGACTGACAAGCATACTCGATGATGCTCTTAGCTTCATTATCAAAAGAGTTCCATTTATCTAAATTCATTCCTAATGAAATAGAAACAGTAGGTTTTTTAAAATCTGGATAATAACAGTAATTTGTTACTTTATAAAAACCAAAAGCTAAATCCATAACTGGATTAGACCAATCTGCAGCATCTATAGCCCCACTTGCTAAAGACTGAAGAATTTCACCTCCTGGTATATTTATAGAAGTTGCCCCCATAGTCTTTAATAGATCTCCTCCCATACCAGGGCTTCTTATTTTAAGTTTAGAAACATCCTCGAGACTATTTAATTCGTTTTTGAACCAACCAAATAATGTAGATCCAGTATTACCAACTAAAAAATGTTTAATGTTAAAATTAGAACCTAATTCATCCCATAATAATTGACCATTGCCAGAATATATCCATGAATTAAATTCCTCGGCAGTCATTCCAAAAGGAACAGCAGCAAAAAAAGGATAGGCTTTGTTCTTTCCTCCCCAATAAAACTCTGCTGAGTGATATAAATCAGCTGTTCCAGATGACACGGCATCAAACACGCCAAACGGTGGGACTAGTTCACCAGCTGAATAAACATTAACTTTTATTCTTTTATTAGATAAGTTCTCAATTCGCTGAGCCAACCTGTTTGCACCTAAACCTATACCAGGAAAATTCTCTGGCCATGATGTAACCATATTCAACTCTGTTATGGTGCTTGCGTGTACATTAAAACTAGAGAGTGCAGCTGCACCGAGTACAGGAATTGAGGCTTTTTTAATAAAATTTCTTCTGTTAATTTTTTTTTTCATATTTTATATAAATAAGATAACACTTTATAAATAAAAATGAAATTAGAAGCAAAAAGTTTATTAGCCGCACTTAATGAACAAAAAGTTGAATATAAACTTTTTGAACACGAGGCTTTTTTTACTGTCGAGGAGTCTAGCAAATTAAAATCAGATTTGAATATGCAAGGTGCGCATACAAAAAATCTTTTTTTGAGGGACAAAAAGAGAAATTTTTACTTACTCTCATGCTTAGATAGCACTGAAGTAGACCTAAAAATTATTAAAAACACTATACAGTGCCAAGGAAATCTCTCTTTTGGAAGTGCAGAATATTTATATGATAAACTTGGAGTCAAACCAGGCTCTGTTAGTCCCTACTCTTTAATCAATAATGTAGATAAGGATGTAAGTTTTTACTTAGATAAAAAAATCAATGACTATGAATTATGCAATTTTCACCCATTAGAGAACACTAAAACTATTCAAGTAAAAACAGAGGAATGTATTAAATTTCTAAAAACAATTACGACTGTGCGATTAATTGATTTTACGACTATGGAAGTAACTAATCTCTAAAATTTTGAAACTGTAAAGGAATTTTAATATCACTTGATTTTAATAATTCGATCATTGATTGTAGATCGTCTCTTTTCTTTCCAGTAATTCTTACTTCATCTCCATTAATTGAAGCTTGAACCTTTGCTTTCGATGATTTAACAAGATTTGTTATTTTTTTTGAGTCCTCTTTTGATATTCCATTCAAAATATCAATAAATTGTCTTACTCTGTTTCCAGAGGCAGTTTCAGTTGATTTAAGATGTATAAATTTTGGATCTATTTTTCTTCTTACAATATTATTTTTTAAAATATCATTAAATTGAGTTAATTTAGTATTATCGGTTGTCTCTATTGTAATAGAAAAATCGTTTCGTTCGATTGTTGAATTAGTGTTCTTAAAGTCAAATCTATTATCAACTTCTCTTTTTGTATTATTGATGGCATTATCAATTTCTTGAATATCTGGTGATGAGACAACATCAAAAGAAGGCATAATTGAACAATACAATATTTTTATTTATTTCAACACTAATAGTTTGGGGACCAACCTGGTATATAATTAAATTTCAACTAGGCATTGTCGATCCAATGACATCGGTTTTTTATCGCTTTTTCTTATCTTCAATCATTATTTTAGTATTTTGTGTATTAAAAAAAATAAATCTGAGATTTTCATTAAAAGAGCATTTATTCATAGCTGCTCTAGGAGTCTCTTTATTCAATATAAATTATGTACTGTTTTATCTATCTACAGTTCATTTAATAAGCGGATTTGTTGCTTTATGTTTTTCATCAATATTATTTATGAATGTTGTTAATAATATTATTTTTAAAGGTAAATTTCCAAAAATTATTACTTTGGTTGGAGGTTTTATCGGAACGTTAGGATTACTTTTCATATTTTATGATGAAATAATCAATTTTGAATTTTCAAAAGGAACTAGTATTGGAATTTTACTTGGTGTATTGGCGACATATTTTGCATCTATTGGAAACTTAATTTCAGAGTATACCTCTAAAATTAAATTGAATGTTGTTGCTGTTACAGGATATGGGATGTTGTATGGCTCAATAACACTGTTAATTTATCTTTTAGTAGCTGGTATTGAACTTAATTTTGATTTTAGCTACAAATACGTCTTTTCATTATTGTATTTGGCTATTTTTGGGAGTGTATTTGGTTTCATTCTTTATCTATCAGTAATTAAAAATATTGGTGCCAATGATGCTGCATACATTGCTATTATTATGCCTCTTATTGCTCTAATTATTTCTACAATATTTGAAGGTTTGGAGTGGGACTTAAATTTGTATATTGGTGCAATTCTTGTATTATTCGGAAATATATTAATATTAAAAAGAAATTAATTCTTAAACAACTTTTGTTGAGAAGTTACTATTATGCTCGATATTATAAAAAGTATTAACATCGGAATATAGACGAATTCAATACCGAAGATATCAGCAACATAACCTAAAGCTGGTGGTGCAATCATAAAGACCCCATAGACACCTATTGTAATTATAGTTATCCCTACAGTAGGATTAACATTTTTAATAGAAGACCCAAAGGTATAGCAAATAGGAATAATTGAAGAAACACTAAAACCAGCAATAATAAAACCAATTATTGCTAATGATAGAGAACTACTTAAAACTATAATTAATGAACCTATTAATGAACCTATCACTGAGTAAACAAGAAAATTATAAATACTAAATATTTCTTTTAACTTATCTCCAATTAATCTACCAATAACCATACTCCCATTAAATGCTATAGCAGCAAGTCCAATATTAAAACCATCTGCATTAATGTAGTCTCTCATATATAAAGAACCCCAAGAGTCAGTACCGCCCTCCAAAAATACTGCTGTAATTGATAAAATAAATAAGATTACAAGAAATAAGGGCCAATTGAAAAATATAGACAAAATAGATAAAGAGTCTGATTTATTTTGTTTTATAGTTAAACTACTTAGAAATATTAATGGTGATAAGATTATTACAAATATAATTGAATTTATTATAAAGCTTATTTTAAATTCCAGAAATAAACTAGTTAACAAAGATCCAGATAATAATCCAATACTCCAAAAGGCATGAAATCCTGACATCATAGGTTTTTTAAATCTTTTTTCTAAAGAAGTAGCTTGAACATTAAGAATTACCTCAAATAGTCCGTAACAAATACCGAAAATAAAACTCAATATTGCCATAATTATAAAAGATTGAGCAAATGGAATTAAAAGCCAAAGAATGCTTATAGCAAGACCTGATAACAGTGAGATTTGTTTTGAGGGATATATTTGTGTTATTTTTGGTGTAACTATCATAGTTAAAACAGAGCCAATTGAAAAAATTACAAACAAATATCCCATACCTGTATAATCGACATTAATTTGATCTTTTATATCTGGTATTCTTACTGCCCAAAGTCCAACAAAAAAAGAAATTGAGAAAAATAATGCTTTGCACGCATTAGCCTCTGAAAAATTACTCTTTAATTTCAAAATCGATTAATTAAATAGCTACCAACCACCATCATCATCTGCTTTTTTGTCTTTAACAGATTTAATAGATGAAATTTTAACTAATTTCCATATACCACTTCCAGAAACAATAATTTCATTTTTTGAAAAGACTTTACAATTAACAAAACATAGTGTTTTAGTCATTCTCTCTATAGTTGGTAAGCCTATTAGTTCATCTCCTTTTTGAGCTGAAAATGTAAAGTGAGTGTTCATGGATATAGTAACACAAGGTTTATTCCCAAAAGACTTATAAGCAGCATTGCCCATAACATTATCTAAAAAAGACATTAAGAAACCTCCATGTGCAAATTTTCCTGAGTTAAGATGTTTTTCAGTAACAAACATTCGATATTTATCCTGATTATTTTCTGATTTTGTCTCTAATTCACCAAGTAATTGTGTATATGAAGATTTTGATATTAACTTCCAGGTCATATATAACTTTATAATGCAATCTTTAAAAAAAGAAATATTTTATGAAATTTCATAAACTATTTAACTTAATTATTAATACTAAACTTTATGCGTAATGAATAGATCTTATAGAATTGAAGATAATAACTCTAATAGTTTTATACCTAGTTACTCTGGTACTAATGGTGCAGTAGCAACACATTCAAATTTATCCTCAATGACAGCCTATAATATTTTAAATCAAGACAAAGGTAATGCATTTGATGCTGCTGCTGGAGCAATGTTAGTTGAAGGTCTTGTAAATCCTCAAATGTTTGGAATGGGTGGTGAAGGTGTGATGATATTAAAACCCAAAAACCAAAACCCTGTTGTGTTAAATGGAAATACTTTATCGCCAAGAAAATTTAATTTTTTAAATTTAGTTACCAGGGGTTTTACAGAAGTTCCAGATGAAGGAGTATTATGTGCTGGAGTTCCAGCAGCATTTTCTAGTATTTTTAGAATGTTACAATTATATGGAACATTAGATTTTAGGACTATTTCTAAATATGCAAAAGAATACGCAAAAGAAGGATATCCTTTACACACAGGAATAATAAACCAAAATAAATTTGGGTTAAAAAGTCTAAAAGGTAAATTTATAAGAGAGTGGAAAAATTCTGCTAAATTATATTTAAAAAATAATAAAATTCCAAAAGTAGGAAGTTTATTCAGAAATTCGGCTTACGCAAACTTAATTGATTATCTTGGTAATTACGAGAAAAAGATTACAGGATCTCGAAATAATAAATTTAATAAATTGCATGATGCTTTTTATAAAGGTGATGTTGCAAACTCAATTTTAAAATATTCACAAAAAAATGAAGGGCTACTTTCAAAAGAAGATTTTGAAAATTTTAATGTGAAATTTGAAAAAACAATTTCAGAAAAATATGGTGATTACCAAGTTCATAAAACTAATTTCTGGGGACAAGGATTGACTAGTTTAATGATGTTGAAAATGCTTAACAAACAAAAAATTAAATCACTTAATTCAGCTGGTGATATTCATAAATTTACAGAAATTTTAAAATTAACTTTTGCTGACAGAGAGATGTATTTTACTGGGAAGTACAATTCAAAAGTCAATGCAAATCACCTATTAGATGACTCTTACCTAAATAAAAGAATGCAATTAATTAAAGATAAGGCAATTGACTCTATAATTCCAGGAAACCCCCTATCCAAGAAATCATTACTTCCAATTGAAAATGATATTAAACCATGGGGTGCTGGCACAGTTCATATAAGTATTATAGATAAAGATAATAATGCTATTTCGTGTACACCAAGTGGTGGATGGATCAGATCTAATGAAGTAATCAATGAATTAGGATTTCCCCTAGGAAATAGATTAATGACGTTTTATTTATCAAAACCAGGTCACGTAAATTTTATAGCACCTGTGCAACAACCAAGGACAACATTGAGCCCTACTTTGATTATCAATCAAAAAAAGAGAGAAGTTTTAAGTTGTGGGACTATGGGCGGTGACGCTCAAGATCAATGGCAAGCACAATTTTTAATGAATTATATATTTTCAAATATGCCTATTGACCAAGCTTTAAATGAACCAAGAGTTTCATCAGAGCATTTACCTGCTTTTTTTCACCCACATGATCCAAATTTGAAACAATTATTATTAGAAGAGCGACTTTCGCCCTTTATTTCTCAATTAAATAAAAAAGGACATAAATGCCTTAAAACTACTGACTGGAGCGAAGGTTTTATTTTATGCGCTAGAAAACAAGATAAAATTTATGATGCATATGCAGATATTAGAAGTTATAAGAGTCAAATATTTCAAGCACAGGCATTAGCATGGTAAAAAAAAAGAACAAATTAAATGATTTAATTGATGTAGTTAAGAGACTAAGAAATCCAAAAAATGGATGTCCATGGGATATACAACAAACTTCCAAATCATTAGCTAAGTATACTTTAGAAGAGGCTTATGAAGTTATCGAAGCAATTGAGTCAAATAATAACAAAGAGCTAGAAGGAGAGCTTGGCGATTTATTACTACAAGTTATTTATCACTCAGTTATTGCTGCTGAAAAAAAGAAATTTTCAATTGATGATGTCATTGATACAAGTGTAAAAAAAATGAAATCTCGTCATCCTCATATTTTTATGCGCGATGAGTCAATCAAAACTGTTCAAGATGTTAATGATTTTTGGGAAACACAAAAAAAATTTGAAAGAAAAAAGAAAGGTGCTAAGTCTGTTTTAGATGGTGTAAGTGTGAACCTACCTGCTGCTACCCGATCACTTAAACTTCAAAAAAGAGCCGCAAAAGAAGGATTTGATTGGAAAAATGCAAATGGGACCTTGAAGAAGGTAAAAGAGGAATTAAATGAGCTATCAAATGAAATGAAGATTAATAATAAGAGAAAAATTAAAGAAGAATTAGGAGATTTATTATTTTCTTGTATTAATTTATCGAGAAAATTAGGCCTAGATACTGAAACAGTTATTAGGGACTCTAATAGGAAATTTGAGAAAAGATTTAAAAAAATGGAAAAAACAATGAATAAAAAAAAATTGAAATGGAATTTGAATAATTTGGAGAGAGAATGGCAAAAATCAAAATAATTTTTTTAAGCACATTCTTTTTATTTTTCTCAAAGGGTATTTTATCCTATGAAATAACTGATTTAATAAAAATTCTTGTCGAAAAAAATGAAACAAATTCTAAATTTAAATATGACAATCTAATTGACGATAAAAATTTAGAATTAGCTGATACTCTGTATATACCAGAAGTTGATTATACATTTAATGTTTCAAACAGTTCCACTAGTACTAGTAATACATCTACGCTTAACTCAAATACTCATACATTAAGCGCTACAGTCAACCTCTATAACGGTGGGTTTAGCCAGTTAAATTTAATTACTACGCAAACGAGAAATCAAGCGTTTGACTATCTCAGAGAGTATCAAAAAGAATTATTAATCAAAGAACTCCTAAACGGTTATAGTAATTTACAGACATTGATCTTTAAAAAGAAAAATCAACAACTGAATTTAGAATTTTATAGAAAAAAAGTATTAGAAGCTGAAATACTATTTAAGGCAAATAGAGTTACCAAAACAGAGGTATTAGATTTAGAAAATGAACTATTAGAAGCACAATCTGTGTCTTTAGATTACGATAGAAAAATAGATAATTTAATGCTTCAAGTTAGTAAGTTACTTGATTTAGAAATTTATGATGAAGATGTAAATTTTGATTATGTGATAGACGTATCTAACTCACAAATTAGTAAGAAATTATTTTCAGAATTGATGAATTCCTCTTATGGTCAATATCTCTCTTTTATTGAAAATACATATTTACCTGAATTAGAAATGAGCAAAAAAGATTTGAGACCTTCTGTTGACCTAACTTATTCCCTAAGTGAGAGTGATAATTATTCCGCAGCAATTGATCATAGAAGATCCTCATCTTTGTCACTAATACTTAGCGTTCCTATTTATGACGGCTATAAAGATGAAAATAATTTTAATATTGAGGAATATAATTATCAGAAAAAATTATTAGAACATAAAGACTTAAAGAAAGACTTACTTAATACTTACTTAGAGTCTTGGAACAATTATGATTTTTATTTAAATAAAATAAACAACCAAGAAAAAATAATTGATAGCTTAGAATTAAAATTACAAGGAAACGAAATTTTATATAAAGCCCAAAAAATAGATATTACACAACTTATTGAAAGTAAGAATGAATTAAATGATGCACACAACATTTTATTGGATTTGAAATCCTCAAAAAAATATTATTTAATAGACATTTTGATATTAAACGGGGATTTGAATACAATTATTAATGGATTGGGATAGACTTAAAACATTTTATCACGTAGCTACAGCTGGTAGCATCTCTAGAGCTATGGATACTATTCACCTCAGTCAATCTGCTATTACTAGACAAATTCAATCTCTTGAGCATAGTTTAAAAACCAAACTATTTAAAAGACACACAAAAGGTATAACTCTCACAGAGCAAGGTTCTTATCTTTTTGAAGAAACTGAAAAAATATTTGCTGATTTAAATTCTATTGAAAAAAAGATAGTTGAATATAAGTCAGTTCCCACTGGTAACCTCTCCATTAATACTACAGTTGCTTTTGGATCGATGTGGCTTAGCCCAAGAATCAATGAATTTATTCATGAATACCCAGAAATTAATCTTAAACTTAACTATTCTGAAGATGAGCAAGATATGCTTCGCCAAGATTATGATATTGGTTTATGGATGAGAAAACCAAGACATTTAGATTTAGTTTCAAAGCACATAGCAACAATCAAATACCATATTTATGGATCAGCGAATTACATAAATGAAATGGGTATGCCTTTGAGAAGATCAGAGCTTAATAGCCATAGATTAATTACATATGGCATTGGAAAACCATCCCCTCTTTCTGATACCAATTGGATACTGAAAACTGGTGTTAAAAAAAACCAAAAAAATAGAAGACCTCATATTACAATTAATAATCTATATGGTTTATTAGTAGCTGTTGAAACTGGTGCTGGTTTAGCTGCATTACCTGATTATATGGCTCAACATAAAGCCCATCTTGTTAAAGTATTACCAGATATAGAAGGACCTAGTTACGATGTTCATATGGTTTATCATGAAAATCTAAAAGGGAGTTTAAAACTGATAGCTTTTAGAGATTTTCTTATGAATAAAATAAGCCAGTGGAGATTTTGACTATCAAAATTTTCTTTTTTTATTAAAAATATACATATAAAAATATGAATAACTTATTAAAAACGTACAAGTTTAGTAATTTTAGAGTAGTAAAAGGTAATGGATGTTATTTATACACCTCTGATAAAAGAAAATTATTAGATTTCTCAGCAGGAGTTGCAGTCAATTCTCTTGGTTATAATCACTCAGTAATTAAAAATAGCCTTAAAACTCAACTTAAAACAGGAATCACTCACTTATCAGGATCGCAAATACATGAATTCAAAACTAAATTATCTAAGTTACTATCTGATAATTCCAATAAAGGAGATGTATTTTTTTCAAATTCTGGTGCTGAGAGTATTGAGGCAGCCCTTAAAATTGCAAGAAATTATGGTAGTAAAAAGGGTAAAGATGAAATCATCGCGATGACCTCCTCTTTTCATGGGAGAACAATTGGGGCTTTATCCGTAGGTAGTAATAAAAAATATAAATCTAATATTGGTCCAGTCCCTGGAAAAGTAAAGTTTTGTAAATTTAATGACGTTTCTCATCTTAAAAAACTTGTAAATAAAAAAACAGTAGCAATTATCATAGAATTTGTTCAAGGGGACGGTGGTATAAATATTTGCAGTAAGAATTTTGCAAAAGCTATAAAAGAAATATGTAAAAATAAGAAAATTTTACTTATTGGGGATGAAATACAAGGTGGCATAGGTCGTACTGGAAAAATATTTGCTTACAAACATTACGGTGTTAATCCAGATATTATAACCTCTGCAAAAGGCCTAGGTTCAGGCATTCCCATAGGTGCTACAATAGTAAAAAAATATATATCCAAAATTATTTCTACTGGTTTTCATGGCTCAACTTTTGGAGGTGGTATGCTTCAAACAAGAGTTTCATATAATGTATTTAAAACTATAAATACTAAAAGATTTTTAAATAAAGTACTAATTAATGGTAATTTACTATCTAGTCTAATTAAGAAAATGCACCACCTACATAAAGATAAAATAGTTGATACAAGATGTTTGGGTCTTATGGCTGGTGTAGAATTTAAAAATAATCAAATCGCATTAAAAACTTATGAAAAAATGTCAAAAAACGGCCTTATTTCAACTCTAATACAAGGAAACATAATCCGTCTTACACCTCCTTTAATTGTTTCAAGTGAAGAAATAAGAAAGGCTATAAAGATAATAACTCAATCGTTGTAATATCAATAATCTAAAGATTGTTTTTGAAATACAGTACCAATACCTTCTTCTGTCTCTAACTCATTTATAAGAGCATTTTTTATTTCACCACTTATAATATGAATTTTTTGAACACCTTGATTTAAAGCTTTTAATGAATTTTCGACTTTTACAATCATTCCATTAGAAATGATTTTCTCATCAAATAGTTTTCTTGCCATATTTTCATCAACTGCAGAAATTCTTTCTCCTTGTGTATCTTTAATAAAAGGAACGTCGGAGATAAAAATTAGTTTACTAGCTGAGAGATTTATTGCTAATTCAGTAGCAATGGTGTCAGCATTAACATTTAATACTTCAGATGTATTTTTATCTAAAACTAAACTTGGCATAATTATCATATCATGTTCTTTAAATAAGTTTTTAATTTGTAGAGCATCTACTGAAACGACGTCCCCTACTTGACCATAATCGATGTCATCAACTACATCTCTTCTTTTTGCTGCAATAAAATCTTTCTTCGAAATAGGAATTGGAAAATTTCTGATATTATATCGTGAACTCAAGCTAAAAATATCTATTAAAATTTGACCAGATATTTTTTTGGCTGCCTCTATGTCTGTCGGAGATGTTACTCTTCTACCATTTATTTTTTTTGGCTCAATACCATGTACATTGATCATATAATTGTCTAGCTGTCGTCCAAATCCAAAAACTAAAACAACTTTTAACTTCGAAATTGAGTTTAATAATTCTTTAATGTCGCTTATAACATTATCTATACTACCTTCATTATCACAAATTTTACCACTAACTTTAATGACAAGTATAGAATTTTGTAATATTGATTGGTAAAAACTTTGATTTTTCATTATAGATATAAAGGTATCATTTGTTTCAATCCCAAAGTTTGATCAAGATCAAAGATTATATTCATACACTCAATAGCATTACCTGAGGCACCCTTTACTAAGTTATCTAAACAAGCCTCTATTACAAAGTGTCTCTCATCTTTGTAAGACATTGAAATATCACAATAATTTGAACCTACTACGTTAGAAAGCTTAGTATTATCTTGTACTCTAATGAAAGGAGATGATTTAAAACAATCAATTAAAATGGAATTTAAGGACTCATAAGTTGAATCTTCATTTATTTCTATGTGACTTGTAAGATATATACCTCTGGAGAAAGGTCCTGACAATGGAACAAATGATAGAGTCTCCTTTAAATTTGGAAAAGATTGATAAATTTCTGCTAAATGTCGATGTGAATTTATATTGTATGAAAAAATATCTTTAGATCTTGTCGAATGATGATTTTTCATAGAGGGATTTTTACCACCACCACTTGATCCTGTAATAGCAGTGATAGATACTTTTTTAATTATAGATTGAAATGGTAATAAAGAAAGTTGAGCCGTTAGTGCAAAGCAACCAGGATTGGATATGTTAGAAGATTTTTTTATGTCATCAATTGAATTTTCAATAAATCCGTATTGAAACTTGCTTTGAATGCCAGCATCAAAATTTGATTTGTAATATTTGTTATAATCCTCTTGACTAGAAATTCTAAAATCAGCACTTAGGTCTATGATTTTAACTTTTGATAATAATTCTTTTACATATTCATGGGCTGAACCATGAGGTAATGATAAAAAAACACAATCGAGATTTTTAAAATCATCAAGATTAGATGTCTGTAAATCTTTCAAATTCAACGACTGTAAATGTGGAAATTCCTCATCTATTGCTATTTCTCTTTGAAAGATTTTTGATAGTTTAACTTCAGGATGTATAGAGAGAATTCGTATTAACTCAACACCTAAATAACCATTTGCTCCAATTATGCCTACTTTAATCATTATTAATCCTATTAATTATCTTAGCAAAAACATTGACATGATTAGTTGAATTATAAATATTTAAAAAGTCTGAATTAGGTATAGAAAACTTATCAATTGATTGCTTATAAGCAGATACATTATTAGTTACAGGGCCACTTATTATCAGTAACTTGTTATCTAGATTATTTGATTTTAAATTTTCAATAATATTTACTGCTCCGGATACGTCATAAGCGCAAATTACAATAACTTCAATTGGCTCTGTAATATCAGTATTTTGGATTATTTCTTTAGTTCCATAATCGCCATGATAACCATCACCTAATTCCATTAGAATTATTTCAGCGTCCTCAGACATTTTACTAATTATTGATGTTGAACAACTTTGTATAGTTTTTTTATCGTTCATACAGGTACTAGGCAGGCCGTAATCTACAAAATCTGATGTTTTATAAGCACCATTATCCTCATAAGAATATAAATCTTTTTGTGAAGCGGTGCCTGCTAATTTACAGGCATTAATTTTCTTAAAATAATTACTTAGAGTTTTGATTATAAAGGATGTGACAGTAGTTTTACCAGAGTCAATACCTGTTCCGATGACTGCAATAGATGGTACTTTATTGTTAATTTTCATTTTTTTTATTTTTGAATAATTAACTAGATTCAATTGTTTGTTACTATTATCTACAATAGATCCAAGGACTTCACATTCTGTAGCTGGTCCTAGAAGAATATTAAAATCTTTACAATTACCAATAACTCCTCCTAAATTTAAAATATGAATTTTGTCGTGTTTATTTAATTCAGTAGGAACAGAACCTGTCATTCCTGAGGAAGCAATTCTATTACCCAAGGCACCAACGATAATATCTCCCTCAGTTAATTCAGTAATTCTTCCAGAGACTAACTCCAATTTATTATAGTTTGGATTAACTGAAATTACTTTAACAGCAATTAATTGACCTTGATTACAATCAATTACATTTGAAATGCTCAATTCATCAATATTATTGATGTTTTTGAGAACAGAGCCAATTTTTTTTGTGTTAATCATCTTAAGGTTGGTTTTATATAATTATCAAGAATATAAGCAATATTTTATTTAATTTGAAATATGATTAATAATTAGACTAAAGCTTAAGATTACGTACGTTTTTAGCTGCCTGACGAATTCTTTGCTCGTTTTCAACCAGTCCTATGCGAACAAAACCTTCACCATATTCGCCAAAAGCAATACCAGGAGAAACAGCTACATCTGCTTTGACCATTAAATCTTTAGCAAATTTTAAAGAGCCTTTATTTTGGTACTTTTTAGGGATTGGTGCCCATGCAAACATACTAGCCGCAGGACTAGGTATATCCCAGCCAGATCTTGACATAGACTCAACTAAAACATCTCGTCTACTCTCGTAAGTTGCACGAATACTTGATACACAGGTTTGAGGACCATTAAGTGCTGTTGCTGCTGCAACTTGTACTGGTGTATAAGCACCATAGTCTAAGTAAGATTTAATTTTTGTTAAGGCTTCAATTAGTTTTTTATTTCCAACTGCAAAACCTATTCTCCAACCAGCCATAGCATAAGTTTTTGACATAGAAGTAAATTCAACAGCAATTTCTTTAGCTCTATTTACTTGGAGAATTGACGGAGGTGGTTTCTTATCAAAATATATCTCTGCATAAGCAAGGTCTGATAAAACATAAACATTATACTTCAAGGCCATCTTAACTATTTCTTTATAAAAATGTAAATCAACTACTTGAGCTGTTGGGTTAGATGGAAATGATACAATTAGAGCTACTGGAGATGGAGTGCTGTTTCTTATAGATCGATCTAATCTTTCAAGATAAGTTTCTGGATCAAAAACTCCATCTTTCATTGTCTGTAAATGTCTTAATGATGCACCTGCAATAATAAATCCATAAGGGTGTATAGGGTATGAGGGATTGGGAGAAATAATAATGTCTCCTGGTGTTGAAATTGCTTGAGCTAAGTTAGCTAAGCCCTCTTTTGAACCCAAAGTTACTATAACTTCACTATCAGGATTTAATTTTACACCAAATCTTTTCTGGTAATATTTTGCTTGAGCTTTTCTTAGTCCAGGTATTCCTTTACTTACAGAATATCTTCCAGTTCCAGGTTTATCTGTTACTTCTTTTAATTTATCTCTAATGTGTTTTGGTGTAGGCATATCTGGGTTGCCCATACCAAAATCAATTATATCTTTTCCATTCTTTCTAAGTTTTGCTTTAAGTTTATTTATCTCTCCAAATATATAGGGAGGTAAACGATCAATTCTGTTAAAATCATGCTTCACAATAATTAAAATAGATTTTTTTAAAAATATCTAAAGTATTAAATTTTTACAATTACCATTTATTTAAAAAAAATTAGTTAGGATATTATTTTATTTTTTTCGTTATCCACTATTACTGGGCTCTCATAATATGTAATTTCTGGTTTAGAGTAGCGTTCTGTAATCCACTTAATTCTATCTTCACTAAACCATGTTTTTGCATTTTCTATTGTTAAAAAAGTGTAGACTCCCCCAGCAAATCCATTTTCAATATCTGCAATATAATTTTTTCTCAGAAGTCCCTCTACATCTATATACATTTCAGAAGTTTCAATAAATTTTTCTTTAAGAGTTTTTAAATTAAGATCATCAGATATTTTAAATTTAACTAGAACTGTAATCATAGATTTCTAATAATACACAAAAAATTAAATATTTAATTACAATATTTCTTTTTTTTATTCCCACTCAATAGTAGATGGGGGCTTACTGGTTATGTCATAAAGGACTTTGTTCACTCTAGGAACTTTATTAATTATATGAGTTGCTACTTCAGATAAAGTTTCAATATCAATTTGTGTAACATCTGCTGTCATTCCATCAACTGAATTAATACATCTTAAAACACAAGTCTCTTCGTAAGTTCTCTCATCGCCCATCACGCCTACAGATTTAACAGGAAGTAAAACAGCAAACGCTTGCCATGATTTGTTGTATAAATTCTTTTCGATTAAAAAATTAATAAAAATTTCATCTATTTCTCTTAAAGTATCTAGTCTTTGTCTGTTTACCTTTCCAATACAGCGAATACCCAGTCCTGGTCCAGGAAAAGGATGTCGATTAACAAATCTCTGATCTAATTTGTAGTATAGACCTAATCGTCTTACTTCGTCCTTAAAAAGCTCTTTAAAAGGCTCTATAACGTCAAATTTAAGGTCTTTTGGTAAACCCCCAACATTATGATGTGATTTTATAGTTACACTCTTTCCACCATGGTAAGAGCGACTTTCTATAATATCTGTATAAAGAGTTCCTTGTGCTAAATAGAAATCTTTTTGTGATAATTTTCTAATATACTTTGAGAATACCTCTATAAATAAACCGCCTATAATTTTCCTTTTAAGCTCTGGATCAGTAACATTTTTAAGTTTTTTTAAAAAAATATGTTCTGCATTGATTATATTTAATTTTAAATTGAAGGACTTAAATACAGATTTTATATTTTTAATATCATACTTTCTAAGCAATCCATTATTTACAAATATAAAGTGAACGTTATCTAATTTAAGATATTTTGAAATAGCAAAAGCCAAAACTGTAGAGTCAACACCGCCTGATACTGCACACACTATATTTGGTTTTTTTTCTTTAACATTAATTCTTAAATATCTACCAATAGTTTGGTGTAAATCATTATTTTTCCAATTTTCTTTTAAGTTACAAATATTAAATAAAAAATTTTTTAAAATTTGATTGCCAAATTCAGAGTGCGTAACCTCACAATGAAATTGTATTGCATAAATATTATTTTTATAAATAGCTGCTGGTATTTTATTTATAGTTTTAGCAAGAATTTTAAAACCTTTTGGAATTTTTGCTAAACTATCTCCATGAGACATCCATACTTGTTGCTCGGAGTTAGTGTTCTTAAATAAATCACACTTTGATATCTTTATAATTGTTTTTCCATATTCTCTTTGATTACTTTTTTCTATAACTCCATCAAATTCTTTTGAGATATATTGAAAGCCATAACAAATACCTAAAATTGGAATAGGTATTTGATCTAAAGGAATGTCAATTTTAGGTGCATTTTTATTTAAAACAGAGTCTGGACCCCCTGATAATATTAAAACTGAATGATTTAAAATATTAGTTACATTGTTGAGATACTTTGGGGGATAAATTTCTGCATAAACTCCCAGCTCACGAATTTTTCTTCCAATTAAGTGTGTATATTGAGATCCAAAATCTATAATTAGGACTGATTTACTCAATTGGAGCGATAATTTGGAGCTTCTTTTGTTACTTGGACACCGTGAACGTGACTTTCATTAATGCCAGAATTGGTCAAACGGACAAATTTTGCATTTTTTTTGAGTATAGTAAGGTTCTTAGAGCCTGTATATCCCATTCCAGACCTCAAACCTCCTGTCAATTGAAATAAAACGTTAGATACTTGACCTTTATACGGAATTCTTCCCTCAATACCCTCGGGAACTAATTTGATAGCCTCATTAATTTCGTCTTGAAAATATCGATCTGCTGAACCTCTGGCCATAGCTCCTAAAGAGCCCATTCCACGATAGGACTTATAAGATCTTCCTTGGAATAGAAAAACTTCTCCAGGCGACTCATCTGTTCCAGCAAATAAAGAGCCTGCCATTATACAGTTGGCTCCTGCTGCAAGCGCTTTTACAATGTCACCAGAATAACGTATCCCTCCATCGGAGATCATTGGAATTTTATTTTTATTAGTTATTATAGAAATATCTTGAATGGCAGTAAATTGAGGTACACCAACACCTGCAACAATTCTAGTTGTACAGATAGACCCTGGACCAATACCTACCTTGATTGCATCTGCACCTAATTTTATTAAGTCTTTAGCAGCTTCAGGTGTTGCAATATTACCAACAACTATAGGTAATTTTATTTTTTTTCTTATTTTTTTAAAAGACTCTAATACTGCTGATGAATGACCATGAGCTGTGTCTATGAATAAAATATCAACACCAGCTTTATCTAATTCTATAGCTCTTTGTAAGTCATTAGGCTTACTTCCTATTGCAGCACCAACTAATAATTGTCCATTTTTATCTTTTACAGAATAGGGAAACTTCTCTCCTCTTTGAATATCCTTAACAGTAATTAAACCAATACATTTATTGTTATTATCAGTTACAACTAGTTTCTCTATTCTATTTTCTTGTAATAATTTTTTAGCAAGACCAAATGAAGACATTCCTTTTGATTGAGTTTGAGTAATAGAGATTACTTTTTTAGTCATTAAATCTTTAACTTTTGTTTTCTTATTTATAACAAATCGAACATCTCTATTAGTAATAATTCCCTGAAGTTTATTAGCTTTATCGACCACTGGAAAACCAGATATATTATGTTTTTCCATTACATTTAGAACATCTTCAATTGTGTTATTAGGACTCATTGTTATAGGATTATAGACAATCCCTGCTTCGTATCTTTTTACCTTTTTAACTTCATAACTTTGCGTCTCAATATCAAAATTTTTGTGAATTACTCCTAAACCACCATTTTGAGACATTGATATTGCCATTTTTGACTCTGTTACAGTGTCCATTGCTGCTGATATGATAGGAATATTTAGTTTTATATCTTTTGTTAAATTAGTTGAAATATTTACGTTATTCGGGAGAATGGTTGATGCTTGGGGTTTTAATAAAACGTCATCAAACGTTAAATATTCTTTAACTTGGGCCATGGTCAATATTAGTTTTTTTTATATTAAAATCAAGATCTGACTAGGATAGTTTTCTTCCGTCATTGAGACCAGCTTCATAGTCTAATGGATCTACATCATCTAAGCACCCTAGATTAATTCCCATACCGTTTGGATCAGTTCTTCTATTGTGGTGAGTGTATATCCCGCAATGCTTACAAAAAAAATGTTCAGCTAAGTTTAAATTAAATTGATAAAGAGATAGATCTTCTTTTCCCTTTAAAAGTTTAAAATTAGATTTAGGGACCATTATCATTTTTGCATTTTTTCTAATACAAATGGAGCAATTGCATTGCATTATTTTTTCAAGATCAGAGTCAATCTCAAACTCAATAGCCTTACAGTGACACGATCCTTTATGAAGCACGGCTATTTTCTTTAAAGAAATTTTTTAAAATATTTTTAGTTTCACTCGCCGTTTCTAAAATAGACATATGTCCAGACTCTTCTAAAACGACTGTTTTTGATCCTTCTATATTTGAAGCCAATTCTAGACCCACTTTTTTAGGAGTCATTTTATCATGTTTGCCTACGATACATAAAGTTGGGTGTTTAATACTTTTAGCAGCAGCTTCACCATTAGTGTATTTATCGCAAGCATTGAAGTCTGCACCAAGCGTGCCGTCATTATTTGAAGATACTAGCTGACCACCCATACCTAAATGGCTTAATCCTGGAACAGGATGGCCACCTTTATGACCTAAAGGTCCATGCACCCAATCCATCATAAGATCAACTGCTTTTTGATCTTTATTTAATGCTAAGTCTAAAAGTTCAGTGTTCATCTTCATTGACATAGATCCATTGATTAGTGCAAGTAAATCTAATTTCTCAGGATGTCTTTGTGCAAATTCTAATCCCACCAAACATCCTTGTGAATGACCGACGTACGAGGCTTTATCAATACCCAAAGATGTTAACAGGTCTGCAACCCAATCAGCCATCTCCTCAATCGTTTTTAATGGTGGTCCTTCGGAGTCACCATGGCCGGGTAAATCTACTGCAATTGTATTGTAACCATGAAATGCAAAGTATCTTGTTTGAAGTACCCATGTGACATGGCTCAGACCACTACCATGAACAAATACTATAGAGGGTTGATTTTTATCTATTTCTCTTCCACTAGATGTGTAATATGCCTCTTTTCCATTAACTTTAAGCTTCATTTAGAAGCTACAAGTCTAGGCTTTTGAGATGCTCTGAAACCATTTTCAAAGTCATTAATAATGTCATCCATGTCTTCCAAGCCAACTGAAAAACGTATCATATCTTCAGTTAAACCTGCTAACTCTAATGATTTTTTATCCATTTGAGAGTGAGTTGCAGATGCTGGGTGAATAACTAGTGATTTTGCGTCGCCAACGTTAGCTAAATGTGAAGTTAGTTTTAAAGAGTTAATAAATGCGTGGCCAGCTTCTTTGCCCCCCTTAATTCCAAACGCTATCATTGAGCCGGCGCCCTTAGGCATTAATTTTGCAGCAACTTTATGATCAGGGTGATCCGGTAAGCTTGGATGATTTACCCAAGAAACACTTGGATTGTTACTTAAGTAATCAACCATTATTTTAGTATTGGATAAATGCTTTTCCATTCTCACTGAAAGAGTTTCTATTCCTATTAAAATATTAAATGCATTTGTTGGACTCATACATGGACCAAAGTCTCTCATGCCCTCTGCCCTTGCTCTCATAGTAAATGCTGCTGGACCAAATTCTTCTGCAAAAGAAAGACCATGATAACCATCATATGGCTCAGTCATTGTTGGGAACTTATCTCCCTTAGTCCAATCAAAGTCACCCTTTTCAACAATTATACCACCCATAGAAGTACCATGACCTGCCATCCATTTTGTTAGAGAGTGTGTGATTATATCTGCACCTAATTCAAATAGATTACACAAATATGGTGTGTTAAATGTTCCATCGACCATTAAAGGAATACCTGCCTCTTTTGCTATTTTGGAAATTTCAGGTAAATCCATAATTTCTATACCAGGGTTACCAATCAACTCACCCCAAATACATTTTGTATTTGGTTGAATTGCTTTTTTAAAACCCTCTGTGTCTCTAGGCTTGACAAAAGTTGTTTCAATACCAAATCTTTTTAAAGTTAGTCTCAGTAAGTTAAAAGAGCCTCCATACAATTGCGATGAGGAAACAATATGATCGCCTGCACTACAAATATTTAGAAGGGCTAGCATCATTGCACTCATACCAGAGGCAGTAGCTAAAGCAGCAGAGCCGCCTTCTAAAGCTGCAACTCTTTCTTCAAGAACAGATATAGTTGGATTGGATATTCTGCTATAGATATGGCCACCCTCCTCTAGATTGAATAAAGCAGCTGCGTGATCTGCATCTTGGAATAAGTATGATGTTGTTTGATAAATTGGAACGGCACGCGAGCCAAAATTTTTATCTGGCTGATGCCCACTATGTAAAGTTTTAGTGTTAAATTTGTATGTTTTAGGATCGGTCATGACAAAATATAACACAAATTTTTTAATGAAAGTAATAGAAAAAAAGTCTCAGTTTTAAGGCTTATGTCGAAAAGACATAATCTTTAATTAATAATTTGTAATCCACATGGTTTGATAGGCCTTTAGAGTAATCGTTGATTTGATATCGATAATTATCTCATTAGAGATTAAATCCCACCATTCATTTGACGCAATTAGATTTAATTCTGACAAATCTAAATATTGAAACACATTAGTTACATTGCTTACACAAAATATTGATTGCCTTTTGTCATGACTTTGTCTCCAAAAGCCAAAAAAATTTTTACCCAAATTAAATGTAAATTGTGTAGCATTTGGATGAAATGCAGATTGGTTTTTTCTAATTTCAATTAATTTTGATAATTGATTATATATTTTTGAATTAAAACTATCAGTTTTTGTTAGCAATACATCAATTTCACCATATTTCCAGGATCTTCTATTTATAGATCTATTACTTTTCGTTTGATCTAACTTTTCATAGTCATTTGTTGAGCCCAAAATACTATGTATGTAAAATGCTGGTATTCCCTCGAGACCTAACATAATAGCATGACAACAAATAAACCTTTCAATTTGCAAATGATCACCACCTTGAAATGTTCCTTTCATTGCATCTATGAGTGAGATGTTTATTTCATAAACAGTCTCGGTGTTATCAGTTTTTTTTCTTTTTGTAGTTTTTGCTCCAAAATCAGTCATGATATCGACTAAATTATTCCTCTCTTTTTCTGTTAAAATTCCCTCTGTCGGTCTTAGGCCAATACCATCATGAGAGGCTATGAAATTGAAATAAGAAGTGTGATCTTTGGCAGGAGGCATGCTCATTGACCATTTTCGAAGAGCTGTGCTATCTCCCATAACAAGAGTCCATAGTAGCAATGGAGGTAGAGCAAAGTTATATACAGCATTTGCTTCATCGTTTTCCCCGAAATAACTTAGATTTTCTAAATTAGGTAAATTTGTTTCAGTTATGAGCAATGTATTTTTACTAAATGCATTCAAAAGTGTTCTAATTAATTTCACAACTTCATGAGTTTGGGGTAAATTTAGACATTTGGTGTCGTATTCTTTCCAAAGAAAAGCAATAGCATCTAATCTAAATACTCTAACACCATTTTTAAGATATAAATGAATTAACTTAATGAAAAAAAATAAAACCTCAGGATTTTTAAAGTTAAAGTCAACTTGATCGTGGCTGAAAGTACACCATAAATAATAAATTTCTTTGTTTATTTCAAATTCTCTAAAAAGATCTGAGCTTCTAGGACGGATCACTTGTTCATAACCTTGTTTGTTTTTGAGTTTTATAAAAAAATTTTGTGTTTCAGTTTTATTCTCAACAAAAGATTTAAAATATTTACTTTCTATTGATGCATGATTAATAACTATGTCGCTCATTATCCTAAAATTTTTTGATAGTGATTTAATATCTTTCCAATCACCTAAATCAGACCTTACTTCTTCATAGTCAGTTATAGAAAATCCATCATCTGAACTGTAAGGAAAAAAAGGTAGAATGTGCAAATTGTTGAATTGTTTTTTACAATACTTATCTAAGAACTTGCTTAGAGTTTTTAATTTATTATTTTTTTCCTCATATATTGAGTCACCATACGTAATTAAGAAAACATCTTTTTGAGACCAATTAGGTTCAGAAATACCTAAATCTTTATTTTGGAATAAATCAAGAACTCTATTAATTAATTTT
>CACIBB010000006.1:0-75667 GCA_902584795.1 uncultured Alphaproteobacteria bacterium | reverse complement strand
TGGACTTAAAATCCAGTGGGATTTATTCCCGTGGCGGTTCGAGTCCGCCCGAGGCTACCACATTTTACTAAATGATAATTGTCCAAATAACTTTTAAAATAGACTCTTCTTTAAAAGAAGAATACAAAGTGAAAAATTTTAGAGATAGCTCCAATTTACAAAACCACACCTGGTTTGATAAGAAAAAACTATATTTCAGATCTTAAAAACAATATTGCAGGAGGTATATATTGTTTTGATAATATATTAAACGCACAAAGATGGTTCGATGATGAAAGGATTGAATGGATCACAAATAGATACTCGAAACCCAAATTAAAATTTTATCAAAATTTTGTTGTGGTGGACAATGTGTCTAAAAAATTATTTCAGACGACAATCTGTAAATATGTATTGCTAATTAATAAATAGGCGGCGTCCTACTCTCCCAAGCCTTAAGACTAAGTACCATCGGCGCTGGAGGCCTTCACGACCGAGTTCGAAATGGGATCGGGTTTTTTCACTCCGCTATGACCGCCACAAACTTTTTATAACATTATAGTTAAAACTTTTCGCTGTGTATTGTAATTCAAGCATTGGATTATTAGTACTGGTTAGCTTCATGTGTTACCACACTTCCACACCCAGCCTATCAACGTGGTAGTCTTCCACGATCCTATAACGAAGCCTAGTTTTGAGGTTGGCTTCCCGCTTAGATGCTTTCAGCGGTTATCCATTCCGTACATAGCTACCCTACGATGCAGCTGGCGCTACAATAGGTACACCAGAGGTACGTCCACCCCGGTCCTCTCGTACTAAGGGCAGATCCTCTCAAGCTTCCACAACCATGGCAGATAGGGACCGAACTGTCTCACGACGTTCTAAACCCAGCTCGCGTACCGCTTTAATTGGCGAACAGCCAAACCCTTGGGACCTGCTTCAGCCCCAGGATGCGATGAGCCGACATCGAGGTGCCAAACCTCCCCGTCGATATGGACTCTTGGGAGAGATCAGCCTGTTATCCCCGGCGTACCTTTTATCCGTTGAGCGATGGCCCTTCCACGAAGTGCCACCGGATCACTATGACCGACTTTCGTCTCTGCTCGACTTGTGGGTCTCGCAGTCAGGCAGGCTTATGCCATTGCACTCGACGAACGGTTTCCAAGCGTTCTGAGCCTACCATCGCGCGCCTCCGTTACTCTTTGGGAGGCGACCGCCCCAGTCAAACTGCCCACCATGCATGGTCCCAACACCGGATAACGGTGTATGGTTAGGCATCAAGGAACAGAAGAGTGGTATTTCACTAGTGACTCCAGAATGGCTAGCGCCACTCCTTCAAAGTCTCCCACCTATGCTACACATCTGTTCCCTAATACCAATACAAAGCTGCAGTAAAGGTGCACGGGGTCTTTCCGTCTAACCACGGTTACTCGGCATCTTAACCGAGAATTCAATTTCACTGAGTCTATGTTGGAGACAGTGGGGAAATCGTTACGCCATTCGTGCAGGTCGGAACTTACCCGACAAGGAATTTCGCTACCTTAGGACCGTTATAGTTACGGCCGCCGTTCACCGGGGCTTCAATTCAGGGCTTGCACCCCTCCTATTAACCTTCCGGCACCGGGCAGGCGTCACACCATATACGTCGTCTTTCGACTTTGCATAGTGCTATGTTTTTAGTAAACAGTCGCTACCCCCTCTTCTGTGCCACCTCCTACTGGTTGCCCAACAGCAGGTCACTTTTATCCCGAAGTTACAAGTGTAATTTGCCGAGTTCCTTCAACATAGTTCTCTCAAGCGCCTTGGTATTCTCTACCCTCCTACCTGTGTCGGTTTTGGTACGGTCTAATGCTGGAGCTATTTCCAGGGACAAATTCACTGCAAGCTCAATCCAGTAAGAGCTTACAATTTACTTCATCCGTCACTACCAGCTGGTGCAGGAATATTAACCTGCTTCCCATCGACTACGGCTTTCGCCCTCGCCTTAGGGGCCGACTAACCCTGCGCAGATTAGCTTTACGCAGGAAACCTTAGGATTTCGGCGGAAATGTCTTTCACATTTCTTATCGTTACTCATGTCAGCATTCGCACTTCTGATACCTCCAGCAATGCTTACGCATCACCTTTACAGGCTTACAGAACGCTCCGCTACCCAATTACAAAGTAATTGTCAAAGCTTCGGTAAATGATTTGAGCCCCGTTACATTTTCGGTGCAGGATCTCTTAATTAGACCAGTGAGCTGTTACGCTTTCTTTAAAGGATGGCTGCTTCTAAGCCAACCTCCTGGCTGTCTTGGAGTTCCCACTCCCTTTCACACTTAATCATTATTTGGGGACCTTAGCTGTTGATCTGGGCTGTTTCCCTCTCGTCCAAGGACCTTAGCACCCATGGACTGTCTGCCGTGCAGACTTATCGGTATTCGGAGTTTGATTAGGTTTGGTAGGAATTGCTTCCCCCTAGCCCATTCAGTGCTCTACCCCCGACAAGATTCACACGACGCACTACCTAAATAGTTTTCGCGGAGAACTAGCTATTTCCGAGTTTGGTTGGCCTTTCACCCCTAATCACAAGTCATCCCGTAGCTTTTCAACGCTAGTGGGTTCGGTCCTCCGGTGAATTTTACTTCACTTTCAACCTGCTCATGACTAGATCACTCGGTTTCGAGTCTAATCCCATTAACTAAATCGCCCTATTCAGACTCGCTTTCGCTTCGCCTACACCTATGTGGCTTAAGCTTGCTAATGAGATTAAGTCGCTGACCCATTATACAAAAGGTACGCTGTCACCTCATAAAGAGGCTCCAACTGCTTGTAAGCATCCGGTTTCAGGGTCTATTTCACTCCCCTGCTAGGGGTTCTTTTCGCCTTTCCCTCACGGTACTGGTTCACTATCGGTCATAAAGTAGTATTTAGGCTTAGGAAGTGGTCTTCCTATATTCAGACAGGATTTCACGTGTCCCGCCCTACTCATGTCTATTTTTTACTATCTACCCATACGAGGCTATCACTCACTATGGCCTGCCTTTCCATACAGTTCTGGTTTAGTAAAAAGTAGCACTGGCCTGATCCGCTTTCGCTCGCCACTACTAACGGAATATCTTTTCCTCTAGGTACTTAGATGTTTCAGTTCCCTAGGTTCGCCCTTATAAGCTATGAATTCACTTATAAGTTATTGGGTTTCCCCATTCGGAGATCTCGGATTAAGCTTATTGACAGCAAGTCCGAGCTTATCGCAGTCTGTCACGTCCTTCATCGCCTCTTTATGCCAAGGCATCCACCAAATGCTCTTACGCGCTTGAATTATTAACACACAGTGAAAAGTTTGTAGTTAATAACTTTTTGTAGTTATTTGTTGTTATATTAGTTGTTTAATTGACGAATAACTCGTGCAAGTCATTCGTCTGTGTTATCAGCTTACATATTTACGATTTTAAAAAGTTGGTGGAGGATAGCGGGATCGAACCGCTGACCTCCTGAATGCAAATCAGGCGCTCTCCCAGCTGAGCTAATCCCCCAACATTGTTGGTGGGCGAGGGAGGACTTGAACCTCCGACCTCACGCTTATCAAGCGCGCGCTCTAACCAACTGAGCTACACGCCCAATCAATGCTCTTTATCAACACATGTTGAAAAAAGCAAAACAAATAGACGGTGGTTACTTCGAACGTACACTTAGTTCAAAGTTTTTTTTCCTTTAGAAAGGAGGTGATCCAGCCGCAGGTTCCCCTACGGCTACCTTGTTACGACTTCACCCCAATCGCTGGCCGTACCGTGGGCAGCTGCCTCCCGAAGGTTAGCGCACTGACTTAAGATAAAACCAACTCTCATGGTGTGACGGGCGGTGTGTACAAGACCCGGGAACGTATTCACCGCGGCATGCTGATCCGCGATTACTAGCAATTCCAACTTCATGCACTCGAGTTGCAGAGTGCAATCCGAACTGAGATAACTTTTGGGGATTAGCTCCACCTCGCGGTATTGCGTCCCGTTGTAGTTACCATTGTAGCACGTGTGTAGCCCAGCGTGTAAGGGCCATGAGGACTTGACGTCATCCCCACCTTCCTCCGGCTTATCACCGGCAGTTTCGCTAGAGTCCTCAGCCGAACTGTTAGTAACTAACGATAAGGGTTGCGCTCGTTGCGGGACTTAACCCAACATCTCACGACACGAGCTGACGACAGCCATGCAGCACCTGTGCGAAAGCCAGCCGAACTGAAGGTTACCATTCTGTAACCGGCACTTTCCATGTCAAACGCTGGTAAGGTTCTTCGCGTTGCGTCGAATTAAACCACATGCTCCACTGCTTGTGCGGGTCCCCGTCAATTTATTTGAGTTTTAATCTTGCGACCGTACTCCCCAGGCGGGGTGCTTAACGCGTTAGCTACGACACCGAACAAGAGTCCGACGACTAGCACCCATCGTTTACTGCATGGACTACCGGGGTATCTAATCCCGTTTGCTACCCATGCCTTCGCATCTCAGCGTCAATATCAGTCCAGAAAATCGCCTTCGCCACTGGTGTTCCTTCCAATATCTACGAATTTCACCTCTACACTGGAAATTCCATTTTCCTCTCCTGAATTCCAGAACAGAAGTTTTAAAAGCAATTCCTAGGTTGAGCCCAGGGATTTCACTTCTAACTTTCTGTTCCGCCTACATGCGCTTTACGCCCAGTAATTCCGAACAACGCTAGGACCTTCCGTATTACCGCGGCTGCTGGCACGGAATTAGCCGGTCCTTCTTCTTCGGCTACTGTCATTATCCTCACCGATGAAAGAGTTTTACAACCCTAAGGCCTTCGTCACTCACGCTGCATTGCTGGATCAGGGTTGCCCCCATTGTCCAATATTCCCTACTGCTGCCTCCCGTAGGAGTCTGGGCCGTGTCTCAGTCCCAGTGTGGCTGATCGTCCTCTCAAACCAGCTAAAGATCGAAGCCTTGGTGAGCTTTTACCTCACCAACAAGCTAATCTTGCGCGGGCCAATCTTATAGCGATAAATCTTTCCCATTGCTGGAATATACGGTATTAGCTACAGTTTCCCGCAGTTATTCCGTACTATAAGGTATGTTCCCACGTGTTACTCACCCGTGCGCCACTAAGGACACCTAGCAAGCTAGGGCCTCCGTTCGACTTGCATGTATAAAGCATGCAGCAAGCGTTCGTTCTGAGCCATAATCAAACTCTTAAGTTGAATTACCTACTCATAAAAAACAAAGTTTTAAATTGACGTAGGTTAGACGCCAAAATAACGAGATATCATTTTTCTCAAATGACAGCTTAATCGAAATTTGACGTTATAAACCCACCGTCTATTCATTTCATATTTACAAAAAATAAAGAGCAAGAATCACCATTGCACAATAAATGGCCTAGTGAATCGAATAAAAAGTAGAATATATCTACACTTTATGGGGGCATTGTCAAATGCATTTCATTAAAAAAAATAAAAAAAAACTATTGAAAAGAATACGTTTTTCGGTGAGTTGGTTGCGGGGGTAGGATTTGAACCTACGACCTTCAGGTTATGAGCCTGACGAGCTACCAAGCTGCTCTACCCCGCGATCAGAAAACGAAAGATATGTCAAAATATCAACAATTACAATGATTATTCTTGGTAGCGGAGGAGGGATTTGAACCCCCGACACATGGATTATGATTCCACCGCTCTAACCAACTGAGCTACTCCGCCATAAAGAAATATTGTTTTATATTATATTAACCTAATCTTAAATGATTTTGTTTATTTCTCTTAATAAGAATTTTTTTGCATTACTAACACCCAGTTTGTTTACTTGTGAGTTTATAACGACCTCTACGCCCTTCGGTTTTCCATCAAAAATTGGATAGCTACCTATAGAAATATTTTTATATTTTCTCTCAGCTTGAACAAGTAGATGGGCTATTTTACTCTCAAAAAGTTTTGTAGATATTGTGGTTGAATAAAATTTATTTTTAATTTTTATCATTTTTTTAAATTCTTTCATCATCGCTTGAACTATTGAGGGTATGCCGGCAAAAACATAAATATTTTCAATTTTAAAACCTGGTGCTCCACTAACTTTATTTAAAATTAACTTAGAGCCTTCAGGCATATACGCCATTTTCATTCTAGCATCAGTTAATTCAGATTTAATTTTCCTGTAATATTTTTTTAATTCTTTATATGCGCCATTATGTAATTTGTATTTTTTTTTAACTGCCAAACTAATAGACTCAGAAGTAATGTCATCATGAGTTGGACCTATACCACCAGTAGTGATAATAAAATCATATTGATTTTTTAATTTCCTTATTTGAGAAATAATTATTTTTTTTTGGTCAGGAATTACAACCACTAACTGCAGAGATATACCACAAATGAACAACTCTTTAGCTATATGATTTATATTTTTATCTTGTGTCCTACCTGATAATATCTCATTGCCAATGATCACAAGACAAGCTGAATTAATTTTTTTATTAGTTACCATAAATGAAGTATAAAGAGGAAATCTTAGAGGGTTTTTTTATAAAACGCTATAAGCGATTTTTTGTCGATTTAAAGATTGATAATGTAGTTGTCACAGCTTACTGCCCAAATACAGGGTCACTTTTAGGTTTATTGAAAGAGGGCTCTAAAGTATTAGTTGCAAAAGTTGAAAACCCAAATGCAAAATTAAAATATAGATTGGAGGCAATTAAAGACCTCAAAACTTTTGTAGGTGTAAACACATCTCTACCAAATGACATAATTTTCAACGCCATGAGGGGAAAAAAAATTTTGCAGGAAATTAAAGGTGATTTAAAAAAAGAGGTAAAATATGGAAAAAATTCTAGAATTGATATTTTTGCTAGCCACCCTAATGGAGATACTTACATTGAAGTCAAATCAGTTACTTTATCTAGGAAAAAGAATTTAGCAGAATTTCCAGATGCAGTTACTTCAAGGGGATCTAAACACCTAATTGAGTTAAGTAATATGTCCAAAAAAGGAAGTAAATGTTTTTTAATATATCTAATTCAACGAAATGATGTAGATAGATTTTCTATAGCTAAAGATTTGGATAATGAGTATTATGAAAACTCTCTAATAGCAAAAAAAAGTGGCGTACAATTTAGAGCTTTTAAATGTAACGTATCATATAAAGGTATAAATATTACTGGTGAGATAAATATTGATGAAAATTAAATCATATAAAAGTGATGAAGTAGAACCTTGTAGAGAAGCAAGTAAAATTACTGCAACTATTTTAGATGAACTAAATAATATTATAAAAGAAGATGTCTCAACATCTGAGATTGATGATTATTGTTTAACAAGAATTCAAGAGCTAGGAGGCACACCTGCACCGTTGTTTTACAGAGGTTTTCCAAAGTCTACATGTACCTCATTAAATCATGTTATTTGTCATGGGATTCCAAACCATAATCGAAACCTTCAAAATGGAGATATTTTAAATGTAGATGTAACGACAATAATTGATGGTTGGCATGGGGACTCATCAAGGATGTTTAAAGTAGGAGATATTTCAATTAAAGCAAGTAATCTATGCAAGGTTACCCACGATTGTTTGATAGAGAGTATTGGCGAGATAAAAGTTGGTGAGCCTATTAGTAGAATAGGAAAAAAAATTGAGAATATAGCAACTTCAAACAACTTTAGTGTTGTTAGAGATTTTTGTGGACATGGAGTTGGATTAAAGTTTCACGAGAATCCTAGTATTTTACACTATTACGATAGTGAGTATGATAAGGTAGAATTTGTAGACGGAATGATTTTTACAATTGAACCCATGATCAATGTTGGTAAATATCAATCTAAAATACTTAACGATGGTTGGACTGCAGTGACTAAAGATAAAACACTTAGCGCTCAGTACGAACATACGATATACATTAATGGTGATATTATTGAGATTCTAACAGAGTCCCCAAGTAAGGCTTTTTATAATTGATACCAAGATACTCTAGAAAAATTCTTAAAGAAATCTGGGAAGATAGTAATAAATTTCAAATATGGCTTGACCTTGAAATTCTCGCTTGTGAGGCTATGGAAAAATTGGGTCAGATACCTAAAGGGACCTCAAACAAAATCAAAAGAAAAGCAAAGTTTAAGGTAAAAGAAATAGAAAAAATTGAAGAAAAAACAAAGCACGATGTTATTGCTTTTTTAACTAATGTAGCAAAGTATGTAGGACCCGAGTCTAGGTATATTCATAAGGGACTAACTTCTAGTGATATTTTAGACACTTCTTTCTCCATACAACTTAACCAATCAAGCAATATAATTCTTGAAGGTTTAAAAACTTTGAGTAAATCTCTTTTTAATATTGCAAAAAAACATAAGTACACATTATGTATCGGTAGAAGTCATGGTATTCACGCCGAAACGACTACTTTTGGATTAAAAATATTAGGATACCAAGCCGAAAACAAAAGAAACATAGATCGTCTTAAAAATTCGATAAAACAAATACAAACAATTCAAATGTCTGGTCCTGTAGGGACATATTCAAATGTTGACACAAGGGTAGAGCAAATGATTGCTAAAAAATTAAAATTTTCAATCGAACCTGTCTCCACGCAGATAATTCCAAGAGACAGGCATGCGGACCTTTTTTGCTCTTTTGCTATTATTGCAAGCTCCATAGAACGTCTATCAACTGAAATTAGACACTTACAAAGAACAGAAGTTTTAGAAGTTGAGGAAAGTTTTGGAAAAGGCCAAAAGGGTAGTTCGGCAATGCCTCATAAAAAAAATCCAATTTTATCAGAAAATTTAACAGGACTAGCAAGAGTGGTTAGATCGTTAACCATTCCTGCTTTGGAGAATATAACTTCATGGCATGAAAGAGATATAAGTCACTCCAGTGTTGAGAGAATAAACGCTCCCAATGCCACCATAACGCTCGACTTTGCAGTTCAAAGAATGATCAACGTTTTAAATAATTTAAATATAAATAAAAAAAATATGATGAAAAATTTAAATCTTTTAAAAGGCCTACCCTATTCACAAAATGTCCTGATTTTTCTTATTGAAAATAAAGTTTTAAGAGAAGATGCCTATAAGATTGTTCAAGATTGTGCTTTGAAAACTTGGAAAGGTAATATGTCTTTTAAAGATAATCTTTTAAGTCATCCTCGTTTAGCCAAATTAAAAATATCAAGTAAAGTTAATAATATCTTCAATAATAAAAATCTTTTTAAAAATGTTGATAAAATATTTAAAAGGATTAATTAATGGCAGTAAAATTCAAAAAATTATATGAGGGAAAAGCAAAAATTATTTATGCCAAAACTAGTAAGGAAGTCATAGCTACCTATAAAAATGATGCTACAGCTTTTAATAATTTAAAAAAGGGCTCTATCAAGAATAAGGGTGCAATTAATAATGCTATATCGAGTTATTTATTTCAAATATTGAATCATTGTGATATTCCAACACACTTTATAAAGAAAATTGATAAAAAATCTCAGCTTTTAAAGAAAGTAGATATTATTCCAATTGAAGTTTTAGTTAGAAATTTCTTTGCTGGCTCTTTATCTAAAAAGTTTGGTGTAAAAGAAGGAACACAATTATCTGATACGCTAATTGAGTATTGTTTAAAATCGGATGAACTTGGCGATCCTCATATAAGTTCTGAACATATTCTTAATTTAGGTTTATGTGATTTTGATGAATTAGAGTTAATAGATGAATATTCTTTGAGAATAAATGACATATTAAGGTCTACATTCTATTCTATAGGAATAAATCTAGTTGACTTTAAATTAGAATTTGGAATTTGTAAAAAAACTGATGAGCTTGTTTTAGCAGATGAAATATCACCAGATACATGTCGTTTGTGGGATTTAAAAACAAATAAAAAACTTGATAAAGATCGATTTCGTAGAGATTTAGGAAATATTCAAGAAGCATATGAAGAGGTACTTAATAGGTTAAACTTAACAATTTAATGCGAATAAAAATTTTAGTAAGACTTAAAGGCCAAATTTTAGAACCACAGGGAAAAGTAATTGAACAGTCACTTAATAGTTTAGGATTTACAGAATTTTCAAATATCCGACAGGGAAAACTCATTGAATTAGATTTACCCGATAATATTACTAAAGAGGAAAAAGCACAAAAAATCGACTCTGCTTGCAAAAAACTTTTAGTCAACGATATTATTGAAGAGTACGAAGTGCTTGGATGAGTTTTAAATCTGCTGTTATAACATTTCCTGGATCTAATTGTGATAGAGACGCATTATGTTACTTAAAAGATTTAACTAAAGGTGAGGTTCATAATATTTGGCATGAGGAGACATCATTGCCAAAAGTTGATTTAGTAATTTTACCTGGGGGTTTTAGCTTTGGTGATTATTTAAGATCAGGAGCAATGGCATCAAAAAGTAAAATTATTTATGAGATTGTAAAACATGCAAATGATAATAGATATTTATTAGGTATTTGTAATGGCTTTCAAATTTTAACTGAAATTGGACTTCTTAAAGGAGCATTAATTCGAAATAAAAAACTTAAATTTTTAGGAAAAAATTGTTTTATTAAAAAAAAATTTAAAAATAATTTTAATTTATCAATCAAAGATAACCAAATTCTTCAAATACCTGTAGCTCATAACGAGGGAAATTTTTATTGTGATACTGAAACTTTAAATTTATTAAAAAATAATGAACAAATCGCATTTGAATATTGCAAAGGTGAATTCTCAAACACTGAAGAAAATATAAATGGTTCAATAGAGGCTATTGCAGGTATTACAAACAAAAAAAAGAATGTTCTTGGAATGATGCCTCATCCCGAGAGAGCATATTCTGATTTTCATCAATCACAAGATGGAAGACTTATTATAGAGTCTTTAATTTCATGAATGAAGAGTTAATACTTCAACACGGTTTAACTTTAGATGAATTTCAGGTCATTAGAAAATATCTAAACAGAGACTTAAGTATTGAGGAATTAGGTATTTTTTCTGCTATGTGGAATGAACACTGTTGTTATAAAACTTCAAAAAAATGGCTTAAGAAACTCCCTACAGATAATGAAATTGTAATTCAGGGACCAGGAGAAAACGCTGGTGTAATTGATTTGCAAGATAACGATGGTATTGCGTTTAAAATAGAAAGCCACAATCATCCAAGTTACATAGAACCTTTCAACGGTTCAGCAACTGGTGTTGGAGGTATACTACGAGATATATTTACAATGGGAGCAAGACCAATTGCTACTCTTGACTCAATTAGATTTGGTTTAATAGAAACTGAAAAGACAAAATACTTGTTAAATGGTGTGGTTCATGGAATTGGACACTATGGTAACTGTATTGGAATTCCTAATATTGGTGGTGAGTGTGAGTTTGAGTCAACATATGATTTTAATAATTTGGTTAATGCTATGGCTGTGGGACATGTTCAAAAAGATAAAATTTTTTACTCTAAACCAAAATCTATTGGTGGCCTTATTGTTTACATTGGATCTAAAACTGGAAAAGATGGAATTCATGGAGCAAGTATGGCCTCTGATGTTTTTTCAGAGGAAGATGAGGATGAAAAAAGACCCTCTGTACAAGTTGGTGATCCCTTCATGGAAAAACTATTAATGGAAGGTTGCTTAGAATTAATGTCTTCAGGATTAATAGAGTCTATGCAAGATATGGGAGCTGCGGGTATTACCTCCTCCAGTGTAGAAATGGCTTCAAAAGGAAATGTAGGTGTTTATATCAATCTTGATAAAGTTCCATTGAGGCAACCCCTGAGCGCCTATGAGATACTTTTATCTGAAAGCCAAGAAAGAATGCTAGCTGTTATAGATAAAAAAAATAATCATAAAGTCAGAGAAATTCTTCAAAAATGGCAAATTGATTATGAAGTCATTGGAGAAATTACAGATACAAAAAGAGTTGTGTTTGAGTCAAATAATAAAAAAGTTGTAGATCTTCCTGTAGAAATAATTGTTGATGATGCTCCTGAATACGATAGAGAGTTTTACATCCCAAGAAAAAGAAAAAACAAAGATTTTGATTTTTCCAAAATTAAATTGGAAGATATGATAATTAACCTTCTTACAAATCTTAATTATTTAGATAAAAGTTGGGTTTTCGACCAATATGACTCTACTGTGATGGGAGATACTATCAGAGAACCAGGTCAATCATCAGGTATAGTAAAGATTCATGGAACACAAAAAGTTATTGGTGCATCTACCGACTGCAATCCATTATACATAAGAATCAATCCTTATGAAGGAATGAAATATACGGTTGCTGAGTCATATAGAAATCTAATTGCATGCAATATTAATCCTTTAGCGATTACAAATAACCTTAACTTTGCAAGTCCTTTAGATCCAAACATTATGGGAGAGTTGGTTTTATCTATTCATGGATTAAAAACTGCAGCTGTCAAATTCAATACACCTATTGTTTCAGGTAATGTATCTTTATATAACCAGACAAATGAAATACCAATTAAGCCTACACCTGTAATAGGAATGGTAGGTTCCAATATGGATTTAAATAAAATAAACACAAATAAGTTTTGTGAAATTGGTAATAAGATCCTTATTTTAGGAAAACAATTAACAAAAAATTGTAGTCCTTACTTATTACAAGATCAAAAAATTACTTTTAACATATGTGAATTTAATGACTTAGAGGTATTAGATCTAGATTTTGAGAAAAAAATTGCAAATTGTGTTTTGGAATTATCAGATTTGAAATGCATTATGTCTTGCAATGATATTTCCAGAGGGGGTATCTTTTCTGCATTATTAAAAATGCAATATAAGGATATGGGTTTTAGGGTCAAGGTCTCTGATCCTATTGATTTATTCTGCGAATATAGTGCTGGATATGTGATTGAAATCAGAAGTAAAGATTTTGAAGAAGTAACTTCATTTCTGACAAAAAAAGGTGCTGAATACCATGAAATTGGGGAGATAATTAAAGAAGGTATTGAGATAAACTCTAAAAAATTTGACTATTTTGATATTATGAATAAATATCGTAATGATTTTGAGAAGATAATTAGTTAGATGCCTATTGAACAAAAAAAATTAGAAGGACTCCTTGAGAACAAATTTCCAAATTCTAAAATTGTAATTGAGGATCTTGCTGGTGATAACGATCATTATTCAGTTGAAATTGAAAGTGATATGTTTAACGGATTGTCACGTATACAACAACACCAGTTAGTTTACAAATTACTAGATGGATTAATGGATAAAGAGCTTCATGCTATGCAATTAAAAACGAAAGGAACAAAATAATGGAATTAGAGAGTAGTACAAAAGAACAAATTGAAAAAATGATTGGAGATAATGAAGTTTTCCTATTTATGAAAGGTAACCCTGACTTTCCTATGTGTGGTTTCTCGTCAGTCGCAAGCGCAATTTTAAAAAAAACTGGGGTTGAGTTTGGCCATTGTAATGTACTTGAAGATAACAACATTAGAGAAGGTATAAAAACATATTCAAATTGGCCTACGATACCTCAACTTTACATAAAAAAAGAATTTGTAGGTGGTTGTGATATTATGAAAGAAATGGCTGAGTCTGGTGAACTTCTAGAATTACTAAACACAAAAGGCATCAAAACTGAAGTAAATTAAAAAAGGGGCATTTATTTTGCCCCTCTCATTAGTTATTTGAAATATAATTATTTAATTCTTTATAATAGGAATTATTTTCTCCAACTAGTTTTTTAAGTAAAGCTAAATTATTTAGGGCATTTTCTTTTTGACCAAGATCTACATACATCTCACCTTGGTATTCGATAGCACCTAAGTGTTCTGGGTCTAATTCAAGAGCTTTTTTGTAATATTTTGCTGCATTATCAAAGTCTTCACTTTTTCTGTAAGCAAAACCTAACTCATTGTAAACATCAGCTTTAGTAAAATCTGTTGAACTAGCAGTTGTAAGAGTCTTCAGCTTTCTTATTGCCTTATCATAATCTTTGCTTCTTATTAGCTTAATTGCTGACTTATAATCTTTTCCATAATTAGTTTTAGCACTATCATCGGAGCTAGATCCAGCAGCGAAAAGGCTTGTAATAAAAAGAGAAAATATGACTGTTAGTATTTTTATTTTCATAAATATCTTTTCGAAATTTATGCGCTGTTAGATTAATTGAATAGATTATTAACTATTGATTATCTTGAGTAGAATTCAACGACTAAATTAGGTTCCATTTGAACAGGGTAAGGAACATCTGTCAATTGAGGTCCTCTAACAAATTTACCAAGACATTTTGATATTTCTAGTTGTAAATACTCAGGAACATCTCTTTCATTAGAGCTTAATGTTTGAATTATCATTGGAATATTCTGGCTAGTTTGTTGAAGGGATATTTCATCACCATCATTAACCTGATAAGATTTTTTATTTACTACTTTACCGTTTACCAAAACATGCCCGTGATTTACTAGTTGTCTTGCGGAAAATACAGTTGGAGCAAACTTTAGTCTAAACACAACAGCATCTAATCTTCGTTCTAAAAGTTCAATTAGAATTTGACTAGTATCGCCTTTTTTTCTAGAAGCTGCTTGATAAATTTTTAAAAATTGTTTCTCAGTAATATCGCCATAATATTTTTTCAGCTTTTGTTTAGCTGCTAATTGAACTCCAAAATCAGAAGGTTTTCTTCTTCTTGCTTGACCATGTTGGCCAGGACCATAGGGTCTTCTATTAAAAGGACTTTTAGGTCTACCCCATAAATTTAAGCCTAGTCTTCTATCAATTTTATGTTTTGACGATAGTCTTTTTGTCATGAATTGGTGATTTATATAGATTTAGCCTTTTAAGTCAATTTATTTTGTAATAAATTTTAAAATTCCATAGGCTGTTTTTATTTGTTTTTGGTCTATTTTTGATGTTTTTAAAAAATTTCTTAAAGATATTTCTAAATTATCTCTTTTGGATGAAATTGATGTAAATTTTCTTTTTTCTAGTATTTTCATCAGAAATGTTAAAAATTTTTCAATATCTTTTGAGCTTGCAGGAGAATTTTCAAAAGTTGGATTAATATTAGATAGAGATATTTGACTCAATTCATAAGCAATTAAAGCTACAGTATGAGATAAATTGAGCGAACTCTTGTTATATGTAGGTAGAGACAATAGAAAATTAGCATGCGATATCTCCTTATTGGACAATCCATTATTTTCTTGACCAAACAAAATTGATATTTTTTTCGATTTTAGTTTTGATATTTCATTTACTTTTATTGGAGGTATGTGAAAGTCTCTTTTCCTAACTGTCGTTGCAATTAAGATATCACTACCTTTCATAGCTTCTGGTATTGATTGATATACCCTAACTTTTTTAACTAAGGATGAAAAATGCTTTGCAGATTTTATTCCCTTATCATTAGGCCAAATTTTTCTTGGACTTACTAAGGATAAGTTCTCAAAACCAAAACATCCTATTGATCTTAGAGACATACCAACATTTTCAGATAACTGGGGTTTGTTTAATATAAATTGAATTGTTTTTTTCAAGAGGACTTAATTAATTTATAAATTAAGCTCTCTCTAAGGGCGTTATAAGACGCATCAATTATATTAGTAGAGACACCTACTGTTGTCCAAATGGATCCTTTTTGATCCTTTGTCTCGATTAGAACACGAACTATTGCATCTGTTCCTTTCTCTGAGGATAAAATTCTTACCTTAAAATCAGTTAATTCTAAATCCTCTAAAGCAGGGTAAAAGCCCATTAATGATTTTCTTAAAGCTTTGTCCAAAGCATTTACAGGACCATTTCCTACTTCTACATTCATGTATTCTTTTTTTTCAACTTCTATCCTTACAGTTGCTTCAGACTCAGTTACTAATTCTCCTTTAGCATTCCATCTTCTATCATCAATAACTTTAAATCTTTTTAATTCAAAGTACTCTGGGATACCGAAAAGAGTTTGTCTAGCTAGTATCTCAAAACTCGCAATTGCCTGATCGTAAGCGTAACCCTTGAATTCTCTCTCTTTTACTTTTTGGAGTAAAAAATCTAATTTATCTGAATGATCATCTGGGTTAATACCAACAGTATTTAAAAGAGATATGATATTAGATCGGCCAGATTGATCAGAAATTACAACTTTTCTAGTATTACCTACTATTTCTGGGTCTATATGCTCATATGTTTTAGGGTCTTTGTTAATTGCTGAAACATGCAAACCTCCTTTATGTGAAAAGGCATTTTCACCAACATAGGCTTGTTGAGTATTTGGCATACGATTTAAAATTTCATCTAAAAGCAATGACGTTTTCTTTAAGGCTGATAATTTTTCTTTAGGAATACTAGTTTCAAATTTTGTTTTCAAAATTATTGAGGGAATAAGTGATACTAAATTAGCATTTCCACACCTTTCTCCTAATCCGTTAATTGTGCCTTGAATTTGTCTAACTCCTGCTCGCACAGCAGCCAGTGAGTTGGCAACTGCATTTTCTGTATCATTATGCGCGTGGATGCCCAGTTTTTCACCTGGTATATAATTTGTTACTTCTTGAACAATTGTCTCTACTTCATTTGGCAGAGTTCCACCATTAGTATCACACAATACTATCCATCTAGCTCCATTATTTAAAGCCTCAGTTAAACAATCTAATGCAAATTTAGGATCCGATTTATATCCATCAAAAAAATGCTCAGCATCATACATTGCCTCTAAGCCTTTTTCATTGATATGAGCGATACTTTCACCAATCATTTTTAGGTTATCAGATTTTGAAATGCCTAAAGCCTTTTCGACCTGATATGAAGATGATTTCCCAACAATGCAAAAATGTTTTACATTTGTATTAATTAAAGTATTTAGACCTGGATCGTTTGAAACACTTGTATTAGGTCTTCTGGTCATTCCAAAAGCAACCAATCTAGAATTTTTAAAATTTGTTGTAGAATTAAAAAAACTATCATCAGTTGGATTTGACCCTGGCCAACCACCCTCAATATAATCTAAACCTAATTCATCGAGAGCATTAGAGAATTTGATTTTATCATCTACACTAAAATCAACACCAGTAGTTTGTTGACCATCTCTTAATGTGGTGTCAAAAAAATAAATTTTATTTTCTAGTTTTTCTTCCATGTTGTGCCATTTTTAGTGTCTTCTAAAACAATCCCTTGTTTAAATAAATCATTTCTAATTTTATCTGCTAGTTCAAAGTCTTTATTTTTTTTAGCCTCTTGTCGGCGAGATATCATATTTTCAATAAATTCTTTATCAAGGTTTAATTCTGTTTTATTAAAACTAGGATTTAATCCTAATAAGCTTAAACCATTATTAAAATGTGCTAACAAATCATCATTATTCTTGTCTTTTTTAATGTTAGCTATTATTTGCTGTAATCTCATCAGTGCTTTTGGAGTATTTAGGTCATCTAATAGTGCATTAATAAATTCTGAGTCTAATTCTTTGCTATTAACCTCTTTAATATGTTCTCTCCACTTGTTAATGATGTTTTCACTATAACTTATAAGATCGTTTGAAAAATCAAGTGGTTGACGATAATGAGTAGTCAGTAGTGAATATTTGAGAACAGCAGGATCGTGTTTAGATAATAAATCATTAACAATTGAGGTATTTCCTAAAGATTTTGACATTTTTTCACCCTTAAAATTTATAAATCCATTATGGAGCCAAAAGTTCGACATTTTTTTATCATGACAACATGTTGACTGAGCAATTTCATTCTCGTGATGTGGAAAAATAAGATCAATACCGCCCGCATGGATATCAATGGTTTCTCCAAGTAATTCTGCAATCATAGCTGAACACTCTATGTGCCATCCAGGTCTACCATTACCCCATGGGCTATCCCAATGAGGTTCATTTTTTTTTGACGGTTTCCAAAGGACAAAATCTTCAGAATTTTTTTTGTAATCGGCAACTTCTACTCTTGCACCAGATATTATGTCTTTTAATGAGAACTTAGAGAGAGAACCATAACCCTTAAATTTCTTTGCTTCAAATAAAACATGTCCTTCAGATACATAGGCATATTTTTTTTCAATAAGAGATGTAATCATCTCAATCATTTTTGAAATATAATCTGTGGCTTTTGGTTCATGTGTTGGAGATAATATTGATAAAGAACTCAGATTTTGTTGATATATTTTTTTAGTAGAATTAACCAACTCATCTGTTGATATTTTAAGTTCATTGGCTTTATCTATAATTTTATCATCAATGTCTGTTATATTTCTGACGTAACGCACACTATCCTCTCCAAAAATTAGTCTTAGGACTCTAAATAAGATATCAAAAACTATAATTGGTCTGAAGTTTCCTATATGTGGATTACTGTAAAGGGTGGGTCCACAGGCATACATCTTAACTGCAGATGAATTAATAGGTATAAGTTTTTCTTTTTTTTTGGTTAAAGTGTTAAAAAGATTAATATTCATTTAAAATTTTTTTTAAACCTTCGTGGCCAAAATAATTATATAGGTCTTTAACAGATGGGCCATTTTGATTACCTGTAAATATATAACGTGTATTAGTAAATATTTCTTTTTTTGATAGTGATTTATCAATACTCATTAAGTAATTGACATATTCATCAAAACTAAAATTTGAAATACCATTCAAATTTTTAATCAAAAGTTTGATAAAGTCACCTGAGGGTTGAATTTTAATTTCTCTTCTATTAATAATATTCCATAAATTTCTTATATCTGCATACTTTTCAACATTTTCTTTAATAAGTTCCCACTCAGTTTCAGTTAAAGCTAACTCTTCTAGCTCAGGGAATTCATTAATTAAACCTTTTAAATTCATTGACCTTAATGAATTTTTTTGAAAAAAGTCAATTTTATGAATATCAATTTTTGGTAAGTTTTTAGAAATATCCTCTAATTTAAAATCTTTAAAATTATTCTTTAAAATGGTTTCAAAATCATAATCTGAGTTTAGGCCAAGTGAATACAAATAAGATAGAATACTGTTAACTGTATATCCACTGTTTCTGAATTGCTTAAGTGAAATTGACTCTAAATTTCTCTTACTTAGTTTTGTTCCATCCTCATTAAGCATTAATGGATTGTGACCTAATGAAGGTAAATCAGAATTTAAACATTTAAATAATTCTAAATGAATTGCTGAATTAGTTAAGTGGTCTTCGCCTCTTATAATGTGAGATATTTTCATATCTATATCATCGACGACACTTGGAAAATGGTAGAGGTAGCTACCATCAGCCCTCCTTAAAACAGGATCTGATTGAGAAGCTAGATCTACTTCTGTCTCTCCTTTTACTAAATCATTCCATTTAATTTTAGTCTGTGAAAGCTTAAATCTCCAATAAGGCTGATTACCATTAATTATTTTTTTTTCAATTTCTTCTTTAGATAAATTTAATGAGGATCTATCGTAGATTGGAGGTTTTCCTGCTTTTAACTGCAACTTTTTTTTTATATCTAAATCCTCACTTGACTCAAAACATGGGTAAACAAATTTTAAAGAAATTAATTGATCGAAAAGTTCATTATATCTCTCAATTCTTTTGCTTTGATAAAAAGTTTCATCATATTTTATTTTTAACCAATCAAGATCAGATGCTATGGACTTTACATATTCATCTTTGCTTCTCTCTTGGTCAGTGTCGTCATATCTAAGAATAAATTTACCATTATTTTTTTTAGAATATGCCCAATTTAAAAAGCAAGATCTCATATTTCCTAAGTGCAGGTGACCAGTTGGGCTCGGGGCAAAACGTGTAATTATCATTTAACTTTTTTTAAGAGGTATTCTCTTGAAACTTTTACTCTAGAGGAATTACCATATTTTATAATATCAGCAGTTGCGTATGTTTCTGACCACTTTTCTGGTAGATAACTTCCAGTTCCTATGACATCTATTGGAGCTTTGGCTAAAGACATTGCCTTGCATTTCTCATTTGTAAATCCGCTAGATGCAATAATTTTTACTTTTTTAAAACCAAAATTATCAAGTTGTGCTCTCAAATACCACAAAGATGCAGCAGAGACTCCAGGCCCAACTAAATGTTTTAACTCTTTGTCAGATCTGTATTCTTTGATTGAACCAGGTGCGTGTTTTTCTAAGACCTCATATGATTTTGAGGTATCAAGATTCTCAATAAATCTTCCATTTGGGGTATCAAGTCTTATCATTACTTTTCCAGCTTTAGACAATTTATCGAAGTGGCTACAAACTTGAATAGAGTCAGTTATTTCCTTACCGAAATAATCAGGCAATACAACTAAATCATCTTTTGGAAATGTTTCATGAAACATTTTTACTGCCTCTAGAGTAGATCCTGCATATCCTATTAATGCATGTGGCATCGTTCCTAATGCTTTATTAGATTGAAAATAATGTGATGTTGCATCTATCGATGTTCCAATAAAGCCTTTAGCTTTCTTTCTTTTTGCTGATTTTGATCCTACTGATGCCGCATATGACATTAATTCAGACATCTCTGTACCTGCACAATGTCTTGCATCCATAGCTATAAAGGACGTTTTAGGCAAGTCTAAACACATTTGATATGCATTAGCTGCTGCTATACAAGCTGGACCAATTTTTTGTAAGAGTAAAGTTTCCAAATCGACTATATGTTTAAAAGAACCCCTAATATAAAGAATTGGTTCTCCAGCACCGAAATGGTCACCCTCTTTGAATGGACTAAAAGTTGATACTTTAATTCCTCTATCTTTTGAAATTTGTTTAATCCAATTTATTGCTAGTTTTAATGCTATAACACCTGGTCTACGAATAAAAACAGCATAAGTAACTTTAATATCTCCATACTTATGGATAATTTTTTTTGTTTTTAAAAAATAATTATCAGTAAAATTATTAATTAAATTTGAATTTGTTTTTTTATTCATTATGAATAAGAAAACTAATTCATTTCGCCATTGGACAATAAATCAGCCAGTAGAAAAGATAGCTCTAATGATTGATTAACATTTAGTCTTGGGTCACAAAACGTATGGTATCTATCACCTAAATTTTCATCTTTAATATCATCTGGCCCACCGACACATTCAGTTACATCTAAACCTGTTAATTCAAGGTGAACGCCACCTGCGACTGAACCCTCTGATTTATGAATTTCAAAAAAAGACTGAATTTCTTTAAAAATATTCTCAGTTGCTCTAGTTTTATAGCCAGATTTACTTGTAGATGTATTTCCATGCATAGGATCACATATCCAAGTAAGATTAAGACCGAGTTTATTAATTTCTTTCAATAAATCAGGGTATTTTGAATTAATTTTATCTGCTCCCATTCTAATAATAAGTGTAAGTCTCCCACCTTCATTTTCGGGATTCAGTATCTCAATATTTTTTTTTAAATCATCAATGGTTGTAGATGGACCTACTTTAAGACCTAAAGGGTTTTTTATACCACTTAAATAGTGTATGTGAGCACCATTAGGATCTCTAGTTCTATCACCAACCCACAAAAAATGAGAGTTTACATTGTACCACTCACCTGTGGTGCTATCTATTCTTGTAAAAGCTTGTTCATAAGGTAAAAGAAGTGCTTCATGGCTTGTGTAAAAATCTGTCTCTCTTAGTTCTCTTGTATTTTTTTCATTTACACCACAGGCATTCATAAATTTTATACTTTCTGCAATTTTTTCAGATAATTCTTTAAATTTTTTTGTTGTATCAAAGTTATCTGCAAAGTCTAAATTCCATTTATTTAATTGTGTTAAACTAGCAAAACCTCCTTGAGCAAAAGCTCTTAATAAATTTAAAGTTGAAGCTGAATGGTTATAAGCTCTGATCATTCTTTTAGGATCTGGTTCTCTAGAGGACTCGTTAAACTCAAATGAATTGATAATATCTCCTCTATAACTAGGTAGCTTTTGACCGTTTTTTTCTTCAAAGTCTGAGCTTCTTGGTTTAGCAAATTGTCCACCCATTCTCCCTAGTTTAACGACCGGTTTATTAGTGGCAAAAGTCAAAACAACAGACATTTGCAATAGTAATTTAAAATTATCTCGAATTGTATTGGGGTTTAATTCCTGAAAGCTCTCAGCACAGTCACCGCCTTGTAAATAAAAGGACTCTCCTTTTTGAACTTGATAAATTTGTGATTTTAGAGACCTAGTCTCACCAGCAAATATTAAAGGAGGCATAGAGGATAATTCCTCTATTACAGAGTCTAAATTACCTTGATCAGCGTAAGCAGGCATTTGCTTTGCTTCAAAGTTTTTCCAGCTATCTTTAGTCCATTTCATGAGGCAAGGATTATATTGTTAAATGTATTAAATAAAAGAAATTATTGGATTTTAGATTTAAAAGGCCAAATTTTGGGTAGCTTTAATTTAGGTAATGATGGCTCATAACCTGTAGCATAAAAATTATCTATGCTGGATTGTTTGTTATCTGAATACTTTGAATCAATATCTTCATGATTGATAATTCCGATATTATCAACGATATCTACAGTGGTTATTAGGCCATGATTGTCTGTAATGTAATAGCATTTATCTAAATTTAGATAATCATATGAGCTTTTACTGATTTGATAAGAATTTTTATCAGAACTATCAGATAGAAAAATAAAATTTTTTATATTTTTTATTTTGTATTTGTTTGAAACTATGTATGTATCATTATCCTTGAGTATCTCATGAATATACTTTTTATTACTTAATTTTAAATTAGGGAAAAAAGTTCCTTTTGATAAGTAACTTGGATATTGATTGTCATCAATAATATTAGAGAAGAAATTATTTTGTTTGTTAAAATTATTATTAATTTCTAATACTTGATTAGAAAATATGTAAGATTTATTAAACCTTAGTAAAAATTTAAATATGAATAAAGATATAAATTTAGGGAAAAAATTATAAAAATTAAAAAAAAGAATATTAATATAGTAGTTGTTATTATTGCTGGAATTATATGTATTCTTAATATCTAAAGTATTTAAGCTTAAAAGATTTACTATTTCAAAACATATTCCCAAATAAGATTTATTTTTAATTGTAATCTCTTTAGTATTATTATTTTTTGAATAATAAATTGATAAACTAGTTGGGACTTTGATTTTAATAAGATCACTCTCTTGAATTTTTTTATTAGCAATTTTCTTAATATATTTTTTTAAAAGGGATATATTCTCAGAAAAAAAGTGTATTGTGCTGCTATTTGGAAAAACAATATTAATTTTTTTAAATTTTAAATTGGTAAAAATTGATGAGCAGTATTTGTGTTGAATCTCATTAATTTCAAATCTATAAAAAATTTTATAATCTGTTGTTTCGAATTTTATATCAGGATTATTATCTTTTACAGCGTAGCCATTATCATTAATTAAATAAGATATTTGTTCTCCTGTAATAGGTTCTCTTGTAAATAACTTAGATTTATTCATTATTCCATATGTGTCTAAAGGCACTGAATTAAATTTATTTGATTTAAATTTATCCTGAGGAAAAAAAATAGTTTGTTTAAAATTAGCTTTTTCGATATTTGAAGAAAGCAGTGGTTTGATACCAAACCGAGCTTCAATCACACTAGCTAAAATCTCATTATCAACTTCAATATTCATATTAAATAGTATTCAATTTATTCAACGGTAACTGATTTAGCGAGATTCCTTGGTTGATCAATGTCAGTACCCTCATTAAGAGCAAAATAATATGAAATGAGTTGAAGAGGAATAGTATAAATGAAAGGTGTGTCAATAAAGTTTTCTTTGGGTAGGCTTACATTATGAGTATTTAATGATTTACTGTTGATTTTAACGCTTGATAAAATTATAACCTTACCATTTCTAGCAGCAATTTCCTCAGCATTAGAAATAGATTTCTCATATAATTCATTGTTTGGCGATAAGCATATTGTTAATGATTTTTTATCGATCAATGCAATTGGGCCATGTTTCATCTCTCCTCCAGGAAAACCTTCGCTATGCATGTAAGATATCTCTTTTAATTTCAAGGATCCTTCTAATGCTATTGGGTATACAATATTTCTTCCAATAAAATAACAAGTATCAGATTGACTTAATTTTTTTGCAATTTTTTTTGCCTCCGGTGTGAAAGCCTTTATTAATTTTTTCAGCTTTGTAGGTAATAATTTTAAAATTGTTAAATTCTTATTATAATCTTTTTTTGATATGGTATTTGTCATTTTACCAATTTCAATAGAAAGGTTGGCTAAGCTCAATATTTGACATGTAAAAGCTTTAGTTGAGGCTACACCAACTTCTTTATCAGCATAAGTAGGTATTGTTATATCAGCCTCCCTTACCATACTACTCTGTAAAGAATTAGTAATGACTATAGAGGAGTGTTTATTTTTTTTGATATATTTTAGAGCCATTAAGGTATCCATGGTTTCACCAGATTGTGAAATAAAAATAAATAATATTTTTTCGTCTTTATTAATTTTTTTATATCTAAGCTCAGAAGCTAATTCTGATGAAGTATCTATGTTTGTATATTTATTAAAATAATACTCCCCAACTAAACAGGCATGGTATGCAGTACCACATCCAACAAATATTATTTTTTTGTTTAAAATTAAATTTCTAAATTTGCCTTCAAAATCATTAAAAAATTCTTGTATATAGTTTTTTTGAGTAGTTTTTATAACTTCAGGCTGCTCATGAATCTCTTTCAACATATAATGTTGATATTTTCCCTTATCATATGGGTTTTGTTTAATTTCATTTTTTTCAAAGATTATTTTGGATTTATTTAGACTAGATATTTTAGTTTGTTGAATTTTAATAATATCACCGTCTTTAAGATGATAAATCTTATCACTATAATCAGATAAAATTGAAGAGTCTGAGCATATGTAAGAAGAGTTTTTATTATGAGAAAGGGCAATTGGGCTGCCATTTTTTAATAAATAAAAACAATTATTTTTTTTTATAAATATTACAAAAGCATAGTTTCCTTTAATTACACTTTTAAATACTCTTATAGCTTCATCTGAATTTTTATATTTATTGACTAAATAGGTTAGAAAATAAAAACTGATTTCAGTATCTGACTGAATATTTTTAGGAATTTCTACAAATCGATTTTGAATTTTTCTATAGTTTTCAATTATGCCATTACAAACTAAAGTAAGGTCGTCATTCGCAAATGGATGGGCATTATTTTTACTTACAACTCCATGTGTTGCCCATCTTGTATGACCTATCACCCCATAAAAATTTTTATCTGATACTTTTTGAGCTTTATTTTTTAGATCTAAAATTTTCCCGACACTTTTAATGGTTTTTATTCGTTCTTTTGAAAATAAGGAAATACCAGCAGAGTCATACCCTCGATACTCCAACTTTTTTAAAATATCTATTGAGTTATTCTTTAAAGAGGATGAATTTAAAATACCAACTATACCGCACATTATTTCTTTTTATTAATTTTATTTTTCTGTTTTGATCTTGCTATCGAAAAATGATTGTTTGGTATTGATTTGGTAATCACAGATCCTGCTGCAATGTAAGCTTTATTGCCTATTTCAACGGGAGCAACAATAGAGGAATTTGAACCAATAAAGGTATTATTTCCTATTTTGCACTTAAGCTTATTTTTTCCATCATAATTACAAGTGATAGTTCCAGCTCCAATGTTACTATTTGTTCCTACCGATGAGTCTCCAATGTAGCTCAAATGATTTACTTTTACACCCTTAGATAATTTAGATTTTTTAATCTCAACAAAATTACCAATTTTTACCTCATCATCGATCACTACTTCTGGTCTTATTCTTGCATAAGGGCCAATGGAACAATTACTACCTACTGTAGAATTTTCAATATAAGAAAAAGATTTAATGATAGAATTTTTTTTTATACTTACATTTTTTTTTATGACAACATGTGACTCAATTACTACGCCTGGGGATATGCTAACATCGCTTTCAATATAAACAGTTTCAGGATTCATAATTCTTACTCCATTATCTATTAATTTTTTCTTTATAAAATCTTGAGATAATATTTCTAATTTATTTAATTCATTTAAAGTATTAACACCTGATATCACTGTGGAATTATTCAAAAAAGTATTCGTTTTTAAGTTTTTATTAAAACAGATATTTACTAAATCTGTAATATAAAATTCATTATTATGTTTATTTTTTTTTATAAACTTCAAATTCATTGCTGCTTTTTTTGAAATTAGAAATATACCTGTATTTATCTCTTTAATTAATTTCTCATTTTTTGAACATTGATTTTCTTCATTAATACTAATAAACGTATTATTTTCTTTAATTATTCTTCCATATCCTTTTGGATTTTTAACATTTTGTGTGAGGACGGATACATCAATTCTATCCTTTACACCCTTAGAGAGAAAATTTGAAAGTATTTTAAAATCAAAAATAGGTGTGTCTGCTAATGATAATAAGAAATAATCAAATTTATTATTATATTTATAAAATTGTTTAAAAGCACCGCCAGTACCATTTAGTGGATTTTGAACAAATATATTATCATGATTTAAATATTTTTTATTGGCTTTACTTAAAATAACAAAAGTTTTTTTTATTTGTTTAATTTTTTGTATAGCATTTAAATTGAACTGAATTAATTGTTTGCCAGATATTTCATGAAGAAATTTTGGTTTAAGTGATTTAAATCTCTTGCCCTTTCCAGCAGAAAGAATAATGGCGCATATATTCATAAAGTTGTAAAATAATATTAATTAATCTTAACTTGAAACTAAAAAAATATCTAATTATGTAAATTATGCCTATAATAATTAAATCAGATTTATCAACGAACCTTATTAATTTCGTAAAAACTAAGTTATTAAGAAATGAATTAGTAGTTTTACCAACGGAAACTGTTTATGGCTTAGCAGGCTTAGGAACAAGTGTAAAAGCTGCAAATAAAATTTATTCTTTAAAAAAAAGACCACTTAATAAAAAACTCATTTTTCATTGCTCAAGTTTAAAAATGGTAAATAAATTTTTTAAATTAGAAGATGAAAATTTAATTTTAGGTAAAAAATTTTGGCCTGGACCTCTTACTCTTATTTTAAAAAGAAAATCTTTAGAAATACCCACATCCTTAACTTTAAAAAATGAATGTGCTGTGAGAATTCCGAAAAATAAATTTACACAGAAATTAATTGAAAAATTAGGTAAACCTTTGGTGATACCATCTGCAAATAAATTTAAACAACTAAGCCCAATTAATAGCCACATGGTCTTTAAACAGTTTATTGAAACAAATATATTAATTGTAGATGACGGAAGATGCAAAATTGGAATCGAGTCTACTCTTGTTAAAATCTTAAATAATAAATTAAATGTCATAAGACCAGGATTTATATCATTGGGAAAGATTAAAAAAATATTACCATACATGTTAATTAATAAGGAAATAACAAATTTAAATTTCCCAGGAACTTCAAAAAAACATTATTCTCCAAAAAAAAAAATATATTTAAATGTCAAAAATATGAAAAGAAAATCAGCTTTTATTAATTTTGGAACTGATAAAAAAGGTCAGTTTAAAAATCTAAGTAAAAATAAAAATTTAACAGAAGCTGCTAAAAATCTTTATCACTTTATTTTTCTGGCAGATAATAATGATTTATATAAAACTATAAGTATCGCGCCTATTCCAAATAAAAATATAGGAATGGCAATAAATGATAGATTAATAAGAGCATCCAAATGAAATTACCTACAAAATATATCAAAAAAAATAATCAATTTATTGCTTTTCCAAAAAATACAATAGAAGTATCAAAATTAGTTATTTATGCGAGAAAGAATAAATTCGAGATTTTACCAATTGGCGGAGAAACTAATAGGGTGGATGGAACAAAATCCGACTCAAAAAAAATAATAAAAATAAATTTTCGTTATATGAGTAGTATTGATGACATAGATATTAATAATTATGTAATAACAGCGCAATGTGGGGTACTACTAAAAACAATACAACAATCAGCAAGTAAAAAAGGTCTTTTTTTTCCAGTAAATATTGCACCGCATGACAAATGTACAATTGGTGGGAACATATCAACTAATGTAGGTGGTCTTCAAACATTAAGGTATGGAAATATCGAGGATCATATTAATGGACTTGAGGTAGTTCTAAGTGACGGGACAATAATAAATTTTTTAAGTAAACTTAAAAAAGATAATTTTGGACCTAAACTTTGGAAAATTTTCTGTGGCTCAGAAGGTATATTTGGGATAATTACTAAAGCGAACTTAAAACTAATTCCAAAGAAAAAATATCGGACAACATATCTTTTAACTGTAAGTAGCCTAAATAAATCTATTAAATTATTAAAAAATTTAAGAAAAAATTTTTATGATAATCTTACAAGTTTTGAAATTATATTTCCCAACCCTAGTAATTATTTATTTGAAAAAAATGATAATAATTTCAATTTAATAATTGAAATACAGTCAAATTATAAGAATAATTATAAAAAAGATGTATTATATAATATTGATAAAAATAATTTTAGAATAATAAGAGTCGAGGAAAATATTTATAAATCATGGATTTGGAAAAAAAGAGAAGAGCTTGTTTATAATCAATCTAAATATAATTATAAAGAAAAATTTGACATATCGTTGCCTTTAGATAAATGGCCGTTATTTATAAATAAGGTAAAAATATTTACTAAAAATAATAAATTCTTTACACCATATTTTTTTGGACACTTGGGTGATGGTAATCTTCATTGTAATTTTAAAATTGAACCAGATACAAAAAAAAATAATGACTTACTTGCAAAATTTATTTACCGACTTGTAATTAAAAATAATGGAAGTATTGCGGCAGAACATGGTTTAGGTTTTAAAAAAAATAATCTTCTTAAAGACTATAAATCTTTAGAGTATTATAAGTTTATCAAAAAATTAAAAAATCATTTTGATCCAGACTATAGATTTGGAAAAAATAAGTTATTTCAAGCTTAATTGATCTTTTAATTTAAAATAACTCATTGCTAAAACTAATAAAGGCTTATCAATTACGCCAAATCCTGGAAAGTTTTTATGTCTAAACTTCTCAAATAAGTTCAAATTATTGTTCTGATTTGTTATTGTTTCTGCAAGCATTTTTCCGACCATAGTCGTTATGGCTAAACCATGTCCTGAATATCCTTGTGCAAAAAAAATATTATCATCAATACTACCAATATGAGGAAATCTATTTACAGTTATGGCAACGTGTCCACTCCAAGTACACCAAGCTTTGAACTTTTCTAAACCAGGAAGTATTTTTTTTATACTTTTTTTTAAAGATAATTCTAAATTTATGGGATCTATATTAGAGTAACTTACACCTCCACCGAAAATTAAATTATTATTAGAATCCAGTCTAAAATAATTTAGAACAAATAACATATCTCCCACTGTGATAGGTTTTCGAAAATATTTTCTCAATTCTGTATTTGGAATTTCAGTAAATGCTGATACATAAGTTTTAACAGGCATTATTTTTTTTCTTAAACTTTTATTCAAATTATCAATATATGCATTACAGCAGATAATTAATTTATCAGATTTAACAGTTAAATTTTTTTCAGTTGTTATTGTTACCTTTTTTTGAGATTCATATGATATCACTCCTGTATCTTCAAATATTTTACAATTTTGATTTTTTAATAATTCTCTTGCTAATCCTAGACAATAATTAAGTGGATGAATTTGACCACACTCTGAGTCATACATTGCAGATTTGTAATAAGGGCTATCAAAATACTGGTCCATTTTATTTTTTGGTAGATACGTCACTGATTCATAATCAAATTTTGTTTGAAGCCTGTCTACGTATTTTTTTAACTCATCATCATGGGATTTACTTACTGCGGCTAAAACATAACCCTCGATTAAGTCACATTGTATATTTAAGTCTTTGATATTTTTTTTTACTTCTCTAACAGCGTCTAATGTGAATTGCCATAATATCTTAATTTCCTCTTGAGTGTGTTTTTGGCTAGAATAATTCTCTGAGGAATAACCATGTAATAATTGCCCACCATTTCTTCCAGATGCGCCCCAACCTACTTTATTTTTCTCCAATATGACTATGTTTAAATCTGGATTTAATTTAGATAAATATAATGCTGATGAAATTCCTGATAAACCTGCACCAATTATACAAACATCACATTGTAAGCTCTCATTTAATTTGTTAGTATTAAGCCTGAATGCTTTTGTTCTTACGTAATAATTATCTGAGTAATCCATCAGATACATAAATATCAAATTTTAAAGGTTAGTTATAGCTATGAATGATTATATCGATTGGTTAAAGAAAAATAAAATAACAGAAGTAGAATGTATGATTCCTGATAATTCAGGTATACCAAGGGGAAAAATACTACCAACAAAAAAATTTTTAAGCTCTATTGAGTCAGGTGGATTAAGATTACCTTTAGCCCTATTCAAATTAGCAGTATCTAGAGATGTGACTTATTCAATAGATGATCAGATTTTAAATCCTACAGATGGTGATTTTATATTAAAGCCTGATTTTAATACTCTGAGAACTGTTCCATGGTATGAAGAACCAACCGCACAGGTTATTTGTGATGCTGTTGATAACAATGATAATGTTATAGAGGTCCACTCTAGAGGTATTTTAAAAAAGGTAATTGGTCTTTATGAAAAAATAGGCCTTGAACCAGTAGTTGCTCCAGAAATTGAATTCTATTTAGTTAAGAAAAACAATGATCCAGACAATCCTTTAGAGACACCAAGTGGGCAATCTGGAAGAATTGAAAAAGGAAATCAGTCTTACGGTATTGACGCTGTTAATGAATTTGATCATATTTTTGAGGATTTGTATGACTACTGTGAGACTCAAGAATTAGACGTAGAGAATATTAATCATGAGGATGGACCAGCACAAATGGAAATTAACTTCAAGCATGGTAACCCCCTTGACTTGGCCGATCAGGTTTTTTTATTTAAAAGAACTCTTAGACAAACTGCATTGAAGCATAATTTGTATGCAACTTTTATGGCTAAACCGATGGAAGATACTCCAGGGAACTCGATGCATATACATCAATCAATTTTAAAAAAAGGTAAACCAATATTTGTGGACAAAAATCTTAAAACTACAAAACAGTTTGATAATTATATGGGTGGGTTACAAAAATATTCAAAAGCTTTTTTACCTCTTTTTGCACCTAACGTTAATTCCTTTAAAAGGCTCAGAGGTTATTGGGAGGAAGGTACACCATTTAACCTTAACTGGGGTTTTGAAAACCGTACGTGTGGTTTTAGAGTCCCAAATTTTAACTCTGCTAACCAGGCGAGAATTGAAAATAGACTGTGTGGATCAGATGTAAATCCATACTTAGCTATGGCTGCAACATTATCTGCAGGATATTTAGGTTTGAAGAAAAAATTAAAAGCAACCCAGGAGACCAAAAAAGCTGCATATAACGTGAATGTTTCTTTGACAGAAAGCATCTATCAATCAATAGATACTTTTTCTAGATCTAAGGAGGCAAAAGAGATATTTGGTGAAACATTTATAGAATTATTTTGTTCAATTAAAGACTTAGAGGTAAATGCTTATAATAAAATAATTACTGCATGGGAAAGAGAATATTTACTTCTTAATGTTTGATCTATTAATTAAGTAAATACTAATTGCTGCTAATATAACAATTAGCATTATTATTGCTGAAAGAGCATTAACTTCTGGACTCAATCCCAATCTAACTTTAGAAAAAACCACTATTGGCAAAGTGTTAGCTCCGGGACCGGTAGTAAAACTAGCAACGACAAGATCGTCCAAAGAGAGTGTAAATGCAAGTAACCAACCTGATAATATTGCAGGTAATATTACAGGAGCAGTTACTTTCCAAAAAATCATATTTGGAATTGTCCCAAGATCCTGAGCAGCCTCTTCTATATTTTTATCGTAACTACTCAACCTTGATTGGATAATGACTGCAACAAAAGCTACAGAGAAAGTTATATGCGATATTAAGACTGTTAGTTGTCCTTTTGAGGAAGGAAAGCCAATAATATGGTTAGATGATATAAAGAATAACAACAAAGAAAGCCCTAAAATTATCTCAGGCATAACCAAAGGAGAAGAACTCAAGAAAATAAAGAAAGGCCTGGCTGGAATTTTTGATATTCTTGTTAATGAAAAACCAATCATTACACCCATGACTGTTGCAAATGTTGCTGAAAGAGAAGCAATTTTTAGACTAGTATAAAAAGCCTCTAAAATTTGTTCATTATGAAATAATTCCCTATACCATCTAAAAGAAAAACCCTTCCAAACCATAACTCTTTTATTATCATTAAAAGAATAAGCTATAAGAGTTAAAATAGGAAAATATAAAAATGAAAATCCAATTGTTAAGGTAAAAATTTTAAAAAATAATTTATTCATTTCTAAAATTATATTTTGCGTACATTAATTGAAAAATAATTATTGGAAATACAAGTATTACAATTCCAGACATCGCAAGCGCACTTGCAATAGGCCAATCTCTATTTACAAAAAATTCATCCCAAATTATCTTCCCAAAATAAAGCTTATCACTGCCACCTAACATTTCTGGTATTATATATTCTCCAACAACTGGTATAAAAACCAACATGCTCCCCGCTACTATTCCTGGTAAAGATAGAGGTAAGATAACTTTTACAAACGTGTTTAAAGGCTTTGCACCTAAATCATTAGATGCGTCGATCAAATTTAAATCAAATTTAACCAAATATCCATAAAGCGGTAAAATCATAAATGGAAGGTAAGTATAAACAACACCTAAAATTACAGCATAATGATTGTGTAACATAGATATTGGTTCAGAAATTAGCCCAATATGTATAAGAATTGAATTTATAATACCAGAGCCTTGTAGTAAGACTTTCCATGCATATACCCTTAGAAGAAAAGAACTCCAAAAAGGTATGATAAGCATAATCAATAGTATGTTTCTTATACTTGTTTTAGATTTTGCAACGTAAAAAGCTATGGGATAACCAATTAATAAACATAATAAAGTGGATGTAAAAGCTAATGAAAGTGAATTGAGGTATGATCTGATATAGAAAGGATCTGAAAAGATAAATAAATAATTTCCAAGAGTTGAATTAATCTCCAATCCATTTTCAGATAAAGAAAAAAGATCACGATAAGGTGGCATACCCCATTCAGACACAGATATAGATATTTTAAAAATTAAGGCTAATGGAACAAAAAAGAACAAAACTAGCCATAAATATGGAGTAAATACAAACCACACGTTTTGTTTTTTAAAATTTTTAATCATTAAAGAAATATATTGATGTTTCGTTAAAACTTATCTGAACTTTATCATCCCATCTTATTTGAAGGTTATCTGAAACTAAACTATTTTGCATAAAAGAGTAAAATTCAAATCCATTAACCTCAATTAAATACTTAGTATAGCTCCCTAAATAAGCTACTTCTTTAACTACACCAATATTTAAATTATCAGATTGATTTTCTAGTTTTTTAACAGAAATTTTTTCAGGCCTAATTAAACATTTAACGTAGTTTTCTTTATTGTTAATATTTTTAACTTCATAATTTAATTCTTTAATGATGATTTGATTATTTTTATTAAGAACATTAAAGATATTGGCTGTGCCAATAAAATTCGCTATATATTTGTCCTTTGGTTTTTCATATATCTCAACAGGATTACCGACTTGGAGGATTTCTCCATTTTTCATAATTGCCATTCTGTCAGATAATGACATTGCTTCCTCTTGATCATGGGTAACAATAATAAAAGTGATGCCTAACTTATATTGTAGATTAACTAATTCGAATTGTGTTTGTACTCTTAGCTGTTTATCTAATGCTGCAAGTGGTTCATCCAATAAAAGTAATTTTGGTTTTTTGACTAGACATCTTGCTAATGCTACACGTTGTTGTTGACCACCAGATATCTCATTGATTTTTCTTTTCTCTAAACCATTCAGCTCTAGTAAATTTAAAATTTCATTAACACGATGATTGATTTCTTCTTTAGAAATTTTTTCTTCTTTTAGTCCAAACTGGATATTATTAGTGACATTTAAATGCGGAAATAGTGCATAATTTTGGAACATAATATTTAAAGGTCTTACATATGGTGGAAGTTTCGTGATATCCTTCCCCTCGAGTAGAATTCTTCCTTCATCAGGCTTCTCGAAACCTGCTATAATTCTCAAAAGTGTTGACTTACCGCATCCTGAAGATCCTAGGAGACTGAATATTTCAGATTTTGCTATTTTTAGATTAACTTTGTCTAAAGCAACAACATTATCAAACCTTTTTGATACATCTATGATTTGTAAAAAAGGTTCAGACATAAAAAAGATTGTGAAAAGCGCAACTTAAGTAAAAGTTGCGCTTTAATTAAATTATTGAGAAGCTTTAAAACTATTAAATACTCTCGAAGATATCCTAGACTTTTGAGGTGAGTCAGCTGTATCTGCAAAAAGTTTAGTTAATGTCTCTTCTGTTGGATAAATTGCTGGGTCTGAAAGAATATCAGGATCTATCAAACCTTCAGTTGTGTTAGCTACTAGATTAGGATTTGAGTACCACACATAGTTAGTAATTTCTGCAACAACTTCTGGTCTCAAAATATAATCTATAAATTTATGAGCATTTTCTACGTTTTTTGCGTCTGCTGGAATTCCCATCATATCAAACCAAATTACTGTTCCTTCATTTGGAATTGAATACCAGACCTCTTCGATTTCCTCGTATGCTGCTATAAATACATCACCTGACCAACCTATTGCTAAGCAAATCTCACCATTTGCTAAATCATCAATGTACTGAGAAGAGTCAAAATACTTTATGTAAGGTCTAATATTATTCAATAATTCTAGTGCCTCTTGATTAGCTTTAGTGTTTTCTGTATTTGGATCATGGCCAAGATAATTTAATGCAATCTCAACAATTTCACTTGGTGCATCTAAGAAAGCCACACCACAATCTTCATATTTAGAAATTTGATCTACATCAAATATTATGTCCCATGACTCAACATCTCCACCTCTTTCCTCGACGGCAGCAACGTTGTAACCAATTCCAGTTGTACCATACATGTAATTAACAGAGTATTCCCCACCTGGATCATGAGCATCAGTTTTATCTAAAACACTTGGATCTAAATTTTTGAGGTTTGGAATCATACTTTTGTCAAGTTTTTGAAAAACTCCTGCTTTAATTTGATTTTCCATAAAGGAGCCTGATGGAACAACTAAGTCATAACCACTTCCTCCAGCTAAAAGCTTAGCCTCTAGAACTTCGTTTGAGTCAAATACATCGTATGTTACATCAATACCAGTTTCTTCCTCAAAATTTGCAATTGTATCTTCAGCTATATAATCGGACCAATTGTATATAAATAACTCTTCTTTAGCGCTCAAACTCATAGGGAGTATTAACACTAAAAGAGCTGTTAAAAATTTGTTCATATTACCTCTCCTCTTAAATAAGTAGAATTTGAATAATATGATAATTTTTTTTAAAAATCACAAATTTTTTTATATAGATCTGGTCTACGATCTCTAAAATTTCCCCAAGATTGGCGGTATTTTGTTATTTCTGAAAAGTCGAAATTCTTAGATACAAAGCCCTCATCTTTTTTGCCCATTTCAATTTCAATATTACCCAAATGATTAGCGATAAAGGAGCATCCATAAAATGTTACAGATATTGAACCTTCATTTTCTGTGCCAATTCTATTAGAAGCAATGACTGGAATTTGATTTGCAGCTGCATGACCTTTCATTACGTTTTGCCAGTGATCTTTTGAGTCTAATAAAGGGTCTTGAGGCTCAGAACCAATTGCTGTGGGATATAATAAAATATCTGCACCAGAAAGTGTCATAGATCTCGCACATTCAGGAAACCATTGATCCCAGCATATACCACAACCAAGATTTCCAAATTTAGTGTTAAATACTTTAAAGCCAGTATCTCCGGGTTTAAAGTAAAACTTTTCGTTATAACCAGGACCCTCAGGAATATGCGACTTTCTATATAAATCACTTAATTTACCATCAGCATTAATCACAACTAGAGAATTAAAAAAATTATTTTCTTTTTTTTCAAAAAAACTGATCGGCATGACCATATTATTTTTCTTACAAAAATTAGAAAAAATTTCAAATAATTTGTCATCAGGAAATTCAATTGCATAATTAAAAAACTTTGTATCCTGAGTTGAGCAAAAGTATTCAGTTTGAAATAACTCTTGTAAGAGGAAAATATTTACTTTTTCCTTAGATGCTTGTTGAGCAATATGTATAGCCTTATTTATATTTGAATCTTTTTTTTCTTTTATTGATTTAAATTGCGAAGCAGCTACTTTAACTAACATTTTTTGGCACATTCATAGTAACACAATGTATATTGCCTCCACCATAATTTATATGTGAAGTTTCAATCATCTCAATTTTTTTATCTTTGAAAATATCTTTAAAAATATCATAAACCATTTCATCTTCTTTAACATTAAATTTTGGAACAAAGATTTTACGCTTTGAAAAATAAAAATTTATATACGAGGCAATAAGTTTTTTATCATTGATAACTATTTTTGAAGGTAGTGGTATATCAATTAATTCTATATTACTGTCAATGTTCGAAAGGTTACTTTGAATAATTGATTTAATCTTAGTTAAATTTTGTGTATTCAAATCATCTAAATCATAACTTTTTGCTATTAAATATTTTCTATTTCCAATAGGACATAAAATATTGTCTATGTGCCCATCAGTATCATCATCATTTAATCCTTCAGGGATCCAAATTATTGAATTTAAGTCAAATAAACTAGTCAGTGTTTGCTCTATTTTTGCTTTTTCAGGATTATTTCTATTTGGGTTAAGTAATACACTTTCAGTAGTAAACAAATTTCCGTATTCATCGTAAGTAATAGCACCACCCTCTAAAGTAAGGTCATTTAAATATGAAGTAATAGAAAATTGATTTGAGATATATTCACCTACTTTATTATCATTAAAATAATTTGGGTATTTCCCATAACCATTAAAATTAAAGTTAATACATTTAAGTTCATTGTCCCCTTTGATAAAGATTGGGGCAATATCTCTCATCCAAGAGTCATCTAGTTCTAATTGAATAATATTTATTTTTTGATTATTTATATATTTTTTACAGTCATTATAATCCTCTTTATTACAATACATATAAACTGTTTCTTCATCCGAAATACAATTAGCTAAATGCGCCATTTCTAATCTGGCATCTTTAATTATTTCGTTGTAAAGATTTTTATTACATGGCCAAGCCATTAGACATTTGTCATGTGCTTCCCATTCTGGAATTAACTTCATAAGATTATAGTATATATTTTTTTTTAATTATGAATATTTGTATGCTCTCAAATATGGTCAAAAAAGAAAAAAGAATGCCCCTAATACCAGATGATATTATTGAGCTAAAAAACATATCAACCAAATTCAACTTTTATATTGAAAGATTTACTGACAGAATAATTAATGAAAAAGAATATATTTCAGTTGGGTGTAAGTACTATACAAATCAAAAAATAGATTTATTCTTATCAATGCAAGGTTTGAAGCAAAGTCAAATAAAGCCAAATCAAAATTACTTAGTCTTATTCGATGTTGTAGAGTATGTTGAGCAAAATATAGCTATGTTGAATAAAATTTTAAAAAATAATTGTTCTCTGTTATTTTATGATTTATTGAGTGGCAAACACTCAATCAAAATTTTAAAATCTGCTAATGAAGAGCATTTGCTAAAATCAACTATTAACATAAGTAAAAAATTAAAAGCAAAATTGCCAGTATTTTGTAACTCCTTAAAAAAAGATAGCATTGAGAAATTTTATATATCCAAAAAAGGATATGTTAATTTTCGTTATTTAACTTTAATTGAAAAATTAGTTTAATATTAAATAAATTCCCGTAGATACTAATAATAATGCAAAGAAATACTCAAAGCTTCTTTTTAATTTAGGGTTAGATACTAAATTTTTAATTAAACTTCCAAAAAGTGCCCATAAACTTATACATGGAAAGCTTACCAATGATGACATCAACCCTGTGAAAACAACAGCTATCCAAAGCTTTTCTTCTAAAGGCATAAAACCAGATGCGACTGTAATAGCAATTGTCCATGCCTTAGGGTTTACCCATTGAAAAAGAGCAGCTTCGTAAATATTTAAGGGTCTACCTGTATCTTTCTTGTAATCCTTTAGAGACCCAATCATTTGATAAGCTAAATAAATGAGATAAAAAAAACAAAGCCATTTTAGTATCATTTGAAATTCTGGTTTATTAATCAAAATTAAACCTAAACCTGTGCAAATTAATGAAACTTGAAGAGCATGGCCTAAAGAAATACCAGTAATATGTGGTAAAGATCTTTTAAAACCAAATTTTAAGCCTGAGATCGTTAACATAGCATTATTTGGCCCAGGTGTGATAAACATGACGGTGTAATATGATACTATTGCTACAACTAAAGCTATATCTATCAACTAATTAATCTTTAATACTAAACTTATTATCTTTTAAGATAACATGTATTGGAACACCAGTTGAGAGTTCAACAGAATTAATGTTATGTGGTTCATAAATATTCATAACAATTAAAAGCGCTCTTAGAGAATTCCCATGTGCTGCTATTAAAATATTATCATTTTCATCGCTTTGAATAGCAGGTTTAATTACTTCCTCAAAATATTTTGTAACTCTTCTGACCACATCCTCAAGACTTTCACCGTTAGGGGGTTGATCAGAATAACCCCTTCTCCACTTATGAACTTGTTCTTCTCCAAATTTTTCAGCAGTTTCCTTTTTGTTTAAACCCGTGAGATCTCCATAATCTCTTTCATTTAAATTAATGTTTGAGATTATTTTTCCTTCATTATTTAAAAAATCCCACTGATCGAGGTTTTGAAGAATTATTTTAGCTGTTTCTTGAGCTCTTTTTAATTCGCTTGTAAATACAATATTGAATTTAATATCTAAATTTTTAAAGTTTTGCCCAGCATTATTCGCTTCCTCAATGCCTTGTTCAGATAATTCAATATTTTTAAAGCCAGTAAAAAGATTTAATTTATTCCACTCGCTTTGACCATGACGAATTAATAAAATATTTTTCATTGAATTTGATATATATTATTAATTACTTATGGTCAAATTTCGCATTGAAAAAGATAGCTTAGGTGATATTAAAGTTGAAAGCACGAAACTTTGGGGAGCACAAACTCAAAGATCAATAGAAAACTTTCAAATAGGTATTGGGAAATTTCATTTTCAAAATATTTTTATAGAGGCTCTTGCCTTACAAAAAAAATCATGTGCTTTTGCAAATGCAGAATTAAAATTATTACCGAAAAATCACACTAAAATTATTGGTAAAGTTTGTGATTTAATTATATCTGGAAAATTAAACAGTCACTTTCCTCTTGTAGTATGGCAAACAGGATCAGGGACTCAAGTCAATATGAATCTTAATGAAGTCATCGCAAATAAAAGTAATCAGTTGTTAGGAAGAAAGCTCCCGACAAATACCCCACTTCATCCTAATGATCATATTAATATGTCTCAATCATCAAATGACAGTATTCCTACTGCTATGCACATAGCTACTGTACTATCGATAAAAAAAATATTAATTCCGGAGATAGCTTTTTTCAAAAAATCTTTAAAAAAGAAAATTTCTGAGTTTACAGGAATAATTAAAATTGGAAGAACGCACACTCAAGATGCAACGCCAATAAAAATTTCAAATGAATTTTTAGCATTTTATGATCAGGTCTCTTATGCAGAGAATGTTATTAAAAAAAGTTTAAAAAAGCTTTATGAATTGGCTCAAGGAGGAACTGCTGTTGGTTCTGGAGTAAATGCGCCAAAAAGTTTTTCTAAAATATTTATTAAATACTTAAAAAAGGAAACCGGACTTCCGTTTAAATCTGCCCCAAATAAGTATGAATCTCTTGCTTCCCATGATGTATTTATTGAAGTCATGTCAGGTGTCGAAATTTTAACTAGTGCTTTATTTAAAATGGCAAATGATATTAGGGTATTAGCTTCTGGGCCAAGAAGTGGAATTTCTGAGTTAATTCTTCCAGCCAATGAACCTGGCTCATCAATTATGCCAGGAAAAATAAATCCTACACAGTGTGAAGCACTATCAATGGTGTGCGCACATGTGATTGGTCTTAGAAATTCTATTGCCTTTGCTTGTACTCAAGGCCATTTCCAATTAAATGTTTATAATCCATTAATCATACATAATACTCTTGATGCAATTAGTTTAATAAGTGAGGCAATGGCTTCATTTAATAAAAACTGTTTAAAAGGATTGAAAGTTAACAAAAAAAGAGTAAGTGAACTTTTAAATCGCTCTTTAATGCTTGTTACACCATTAACTAAAGTAATTGGTTACGATCTAGCCTCTAAAGTGGCACTAAATGCTTATAATAAAAACATTTCATTAAAAGAGTCCTGTATGGAACTAACTGATTTGTCTGAGGAAGAATTTAATAAATATACTGACCCTAAGAAAATGGTTTAGTTTATCTTATGTATCTTATAGTTTGCTTTTGATTTGAATAATTCTTTAAGTAAATTATTTGTTATGAAGTGGCCTGTTTTAAAACCCTTATAAGTTCCAATAATAGGGTAACCAGATAAATAAAGATCACCAACCACATCCAAAACTTTATGGCGCATTAATTCGTTATCATATCTTAATCCATCTTTATTAAGAGGTTTTTTATCTTTGATAACAATAGCATTATCTAGTGAGCCTCCTTTAATTAGATTTTGTGACTTGAGGTATTCAATTTCTTGGAAAAAACCAAAAGTTCTTGCTTTTGATATGGACTCAATATAGTTACCATTTAAGTTCTTAATTTTGATATCTTGGTCTTCATACTTTCCTTCGAAACTAGACTCCAAATTTATATTTAATCCCTCATCTTTAGGTGAATTAGGTGCTAATTCAGCATATCCATAATCACATGAAAATTTTACAGGTTTAACAATTTCTAAAATGTTTTGTTCTGAGTCTTGCTCTTTTATTCCTTTTTTTAAGATACTTTCAACAAATACGTTAGAGCTGCCATCAAGAATAGGTACTTCAACGTTGTCAATTAAAATTTCGCAATTATTGATATGTAGACCTGCAAGAGCACTCAATAAATGCTCAACTGTTTTAACTTCAACCCCATTTAAAGCAATATTAGTTGAAAATTTTGTAGATATTACGTTATCCCATTTAGCAGGAATAATTGTTGATTTATCAGTTCTATTAAAAATTATGCCTGACTTTAGAGGAGCAGGATTAAGAATGATATTAGTTTTGACACCAGTGTGTAATCCAATACCCTCTATATTTACAGACTCACTGAGAGTAAAGCTTTTCATCTAAGATTATATTATGAAAATACCCAAGAAGTATTACTTTATATTTGTAAAACTTTGTATTTACAGAACTTATTGATTAGAGCCTTTACGAAGATATGAAGGGGTATCTATATCTTCAATGGTCTCATTTTCATCACTAAATTCAGAAATATCGGAAACTTCTGATATCTCATCACTATCTTTAATTTGTGGGGTTTTTTCGGTATCCTCGTCTAAAACCTCACTAAATAAAAAAAGATTTGGATCTGTCTTTGTTTTTTTGGTTTTTTGCTTTTTTTCATTAATTTCAACACTTTCTTCTGTAGATTTTTTATCAGAAGTCATCAGATTGGAAAGCATACTAAAAAAACCTTTTTTCTTTTTTTCTTCAAAATTTTCTAAATTGATTGAATTTTCAGTATTATTTTCAACTAATTCATCTTTATCCACTGAAGTGTTATCAGGTTCATTAGTTAAATTGAATTCTTCTGTTTCAGAGTCAACTTGTTTTTTTTCAACTACACTTGAAATATCTTCAAAATGTTTATTATCTGAACCCTCATAAGAAAAACTTCCATCAATTTTATTTTGTATAGAACTAAATCCTGAATTATTTTCAGTTTCTGGGTAGTAGAGAATTTTTTTTCCAGATGCCTCTATTCCAGTTGCAAAAATACTTATTTTTAATTTTCCTTGAAGGGTCTCATCAATCAAAGAGCCAAAAATTATATTTGCCTCTGGATTAACACTCTGTCTTATAATATTAGCAGCATGATCTACCTCTAATAAAGTCATATCACTACCGCCAGAAATATTAACAATAACTCCTTTAGCAGTATTCATATCTATATTTTCAATTAATGGATTAGTTAAAGCTAAATTTGATGCTTCTACTGCTTTATTGTCACCCTCTGCTACAGCAGTGCCCATCATTGCAAATCCCATTTCTTTTATTACCGTTCTTACATCTGCAAAATCTAAGTTAATCAAACCAGGCTGAGTAATTAAATCAGTTAGGCCTTTAACACCATCAAAAAGAACATTATCAGCTTTCTTAAAGGCCTCTGCGAAAGAAGTCTGTTCATTAGATACTTTAAATAAATTTTGATTAGGTATGATAAGTAAAGTATCCACATTGCTTTTAACATCCTCAAGACCTTGTAAGGCGAGATTCATTCTTTTAGTGCCTTCAAAGTTAAATGGGGTTGAAACAATAGCTACTGTTACTATACCTAATTTTTTTGCGATACTTGATATTACAGGCAAAGCACCTGTTCCTGTGCCCCCACCCAAACCAGCTGTTAAAAATAACATATTAGTGTTTCTTAATTCTTCTGATATTAAATCAATGCTTTCTTCAGCTGCATCCTTTCCTATCATTGGATCTGCTCCTGCTCCCAAACCTTTTGTTTTTTCTAATCCTAATTGGATGCGATTATAACAAAGAGAGTTTTCAAGAGCTTGGGCATCAGTGTTAGCCACAATAAAATCAACATTATTTAAATTTGATTGAATCATATTATTAACAGCATTATTACCTGCTCCGCCAACACCCATTACTGTTAAAGATGGTTTTAAGTTTTTTTGATCAACTACTGGTTCTATATCTAGTGTCATTTTTTTCCCCGCAAATCAACCTATAGTAGGTCTACGAATCTTTTGTACCATATTTTATTTGAAAAAGAATCAATTTTTTGAAAAAAAGCATCGTTTTCATGACTTTTATTTGTTAAAAGCCAAAAGCTTGAGTAAAGTGACATAATACTAGCATCATTTAAAACTTTAGGGATACCACAGGACTTAGGTGGTTCCAAAAATTGAATGTCATAACCAAATTTCTTACGAAAATAATTATAAAAGTTATTTATTTTTGAACCTCCTCCAGTAAATAAAAATGAATAAAAGCTCTTATCTTTTGGTAAAGATTTTAAGACAAGTTGGAATGTTTCATTTAATCGATCTGTTGTGATCTCTTTCAGGTTATCGTGGCCAACATTTTTTTTTTTGTTATCACCAAACTCCTCCCAAATTGGAATTTCTACGATTGAATTTCTAGTATCAGATAAATCTATTGTAGAAATTTTAAGTTTTTCAGCAAAATCAAAACTTACATTATGAATATTAACTAAATCATCAGAAATCTTTTTACTACCTTGTGAAATTTTCTTTTGAAAATTTAAAACTTTATTTTTTATCATAATAATATTTATATATTTGAAACCATAATCTATTAGAACTACATTAGTCTTAGTTTTGGGTTTATTTTTTAAATAAAAATAGTAAGAAGTTGTAGAGTCTAAATAATTATTAATTTTAATCTGTAATTTTTGAAATATATTATTTAAAAGATTGATCTGTTTTATATCAATCATTGAAACTAAAAATATTATTGATAGCTTATTGCAGCTTAGTCCTAGAGGTTTATCAGTTATTAATTTGTCATCAATTTTATAATGTGAAATATAAAAATTGTAATAAAAAGCTTTGTCTTTATCAATTTTGATCTTAGAAATTTTTCTTAAATCATTTTTTTCGATAATAGCCCCGTTAAGGTTTAAGTCTTTTTGTGTTTTCTTAATTTGTACACTTTGGTTAGTGATTAAAATAAATGCATCCCTGATTATGTAGTTAGCTTGTTTTTCAGCTTGAACAATAGAATTTTTTATACTCTCTATAAAATCATCAAAATTTTCTATCTCTTCTCCTGAGTAACCTCTTGATCTAGTCTTACCTGTGCCAATAATAGAAAACTCACCGTTTAACTCAGAGTAAATAATTGTTTTTATAGAAAAAGATCCGATTTCAATTATTGTTCTATAATTATCCAATTATTTTATTCTTATTGTTTTGTTATGAAAATTTCTCAAATCAAGAAATTGATCATAATTTGATGTTTTTTCAATTAAATCAATATTATTTTGAATAAAAAACACAAATTTGGAATCGATCACTTTAGGAAGCATAACTATTTTACCACTACTTAAAACTAAATTATATCTTCTGCTGTCAATGTATTCTATTTGATCAATATTAAATATGGATGAAAGTTTTTGATAATTATCACTCAAATATTTATTTAAATGAATACTATTTTTAGAAATGTCGATAAGATTTATATTTTCTAAATAACTAGGCTTAAAGTATTGTAAAGGTGCAATGGTGTTATCATAGAATATCAACTCATTGGTAAAATTGTTTATTGCAAAATGTTTTTTAAGATTAATTTTTATATTAATTTCATTATTTATACGTTTTAATGAATAACTTTCTACAAATAAATATTTACTAATATATTCATTAAAATTATTTAAATTATTTGATAATTCTATTTCAAAATCCTTACTTATTTCTGAGTCTAAAAAGTTGATAATTTCATATGGCTTTTTTAACAAATTATTTAGTAAAAAAAATATAAATAAGACAAGAACTATCATTGAAACTAAATGAGTTATTAAATTTTTATTAAAAAACTTCATAGACTTGAAAGAATTATTTGTTTCAATAAATATAAATAAGAAAACTTTTGAAAATTTGCTTGTTCTGGAGCAAGTGAAATTTTTGTAAGTCCTGGATGAGTATTCATTTCTAAAAAAAATAATTTTTTACTTTTGTTACACATTATAAAATCTAATCTTGCTATACCTTTACATTTACAAACATGAAATATTTCTTTTGAAATATTCATGAGATAATCATATTGGTTTTTAGATATTCGAGCTGGTAGAAAATGCAAACTTTTATTTTTGACGTATTTTGCATTATAGTCATAATGCTTATTATCAAATTCAATTTCTGTTACACCAAGTGCTTTAATTTTTTTATTAATTTCAATGACAGTTACTGTTAATTCTTTTCCATATATAATTTCTTCAATTAAATTATGATGAATATTAACATTTTTTTTTAGCTCACTTTTATTATTTAAGAATTTAATACCCTTAGAGGAACCCCCCCAATTTGGCTTCAGTATAATAGGATATTTAAATGAGTTTTTTAATGAAATCTCTTTTGGAGATAAGATATTAAGCTTTTTTTTTAAAAATTTTTTTAATAAACGCTTATTAAAGCATAGTGATGATGTAACTGCACCAGAGTGAGTAATTACAATATTATTTTTTTTTGCAAAAGAGTTTAAACCACCATCTTCTCCAAATTCGCCATGTAGAGAATTGAATAAAATATCTGGCTTATGTTGCAAAATTTTTTCGAGATTATTTTTTTTGATATCGAAAAATTTTGTATTGAATTTATTTTTTTTTAAACAATTGTGTACATTTTTACCTGACAATAGAGATATTTCCCTTTCGTCTGACCATCCACCTGCTACTACAAGAATTTTAAGAAATTTAATTTTTTTATCTATCAATCTATAAATCTTAATTCTGTTTCAAGCATAATTTTGTGTTTATCTTTAACTCTTTTTTGAATTTTGCAAATAAATAAATAAATACTATTTGCACTAATATTTGGGTCATTTTCAAAAAAGTTAGAATGCGTTTTTGATAACTTTATTGGTCCATTATAAAAACTTTCATCTATTGAGGACTTAATTAGTTTCCATGCACTTTGATTTGCTGGATTTTTGAAAATACTCCCACAACAATTTACTTTTTTAGGTTGTGTTTGGTTTCTAATTTTTTCATATTCTTGCATTAAACTTTTGATATTTTTCTGACTTCCATTAGAAATTTTAAATTTTCCATATAAAATTATTGTATTATTTTTTTGAAAACCTTTTCTGTAATCAAATTTTAATTCACCAATACCTTTTTCAAAAACCTTGTTATGATGTATGTCAAAATAAATAACACTAATTAACTTATCTTTTATTTCCTGTTTGTAGCAGCCAGCATTCATATATATATTTCCTCCAACAGAGCCAGGAATTGTATATAAAAACTCATAACCTGAAATACTATTTTGATAACAATATTTCGATAAATAATTATCTAACACACCAGCGCCAACCAACATGTGATCATTATTAATTTTAATATTACTAAAATCGCCGAGGAGTTTTATACCTATACCTTCAAAACCATCATCCTTTATTAAGGTATTAGATAAATTACCAATAACTAACAACGATTTAGATTTAGTTTTATAGTTACTGAATATGTTGTTTAAATCAATTTGGTTATAAATTTTATAGAGTTGACTAATTTTACCTCCAGATTTTAGCCAAGAATACTTAGCTGATGAATAGTTTAGAATTAAGTTTTTATTTTCTTGAGTCATAAAAGAAACGAATTTGATTTGAAATATCCCCTGCTCCGGCAGTAATAATTATACTCTCATTTTTTTTATTTAATATAAGTTGATCGAGTAAATTAAACAAATCATTATAATTTCCAATATATTTAGTTTTTTGATTACTTAAAACATTCAAATCATTAACTAAGTTTTTTGAATTTTTCATGCCCATTTTAAAATTTTCACCAGCCTCATATGTTTTCAAAATAATCAAATTATTAATATTCTTTAATACACTCAAATATCGATCGTATAAATCATTTAATCTGGAGTATCTATGGGGTTCTACAATTAAAAATACCTGTTTTTTCTTATATAAAGGTAAGATTTTTAAAATCTTTTCGATTTCAGTAGGATGATGTGCGTAATCATCAATAAAAATTGTTTTTTTAATTTTACCAAGAGTATTCATTCTTCTTTTGGTTCCTTTAAAATTAAGAATGTGTTTTTTTTTAATTTCATAACCTAAATCATCAATTATAGATAAGACTGCAGTCAAATTTTGTACATTGTGCTCTCCTAATAAATTCGTAGATATGCTTTTTAATAAAATTTTTTGGCTTTTATAAATATCAAATAATGATTTTTGACTCGTTAGCTTTATCAATTTATAGCTATAATTTGCTTTTTTATTTGAACCAAAAGTTTTAATATTTTTAGAATATTTTTTTAATGATGATAGAAAATGATCATCATTATTAATAAAGATTTTGATATTTTTTTTACTTTTACTTAAAATGTAGTTCTTGATTTTTGATTTTAAACTAGAGTAAGATTTATAAAAATCTATATGTTCTCTATCAACATTTAAATACAATAAGTATCTTGGGCTTAACTTAAATACTGTTCCATCACTTTCGTCTGCTTCTACAACAACATAATTACTATTAGTAAGATATATATTTTGACCAAAATTATGCATTATACCTCCAGAAATAATAGTTGGGTTTAAACCTGCACATACTAATAAATGTCCTAATGCTGAAGTAGTTGATGTTTTCCCATGTGAACCTGAGACAACAATTGTGAATTTATCCTTGCAAATTAGCTGGAGTAATTTGGATCTATTATAACAGGGTATTTTGTTTATTTTTGCCTGTTTTATTTCAGGATTATTTTTGATAGCGGAAGAATAAAATATTATATCTCTGCCTTTTATGTTTGATTTTTTGTGCCCAATATGGACTGGGATCTTATGGTTTTCCAAATTTACAGTATTAGAGTTGTAGGTGATATCACTACCGGTAACGTCTATATCATTTTCTTTTAAATATATTGCTAAGGCACTCATACCAATGCCGTTAATGCCAATAATATGGACTTTACTTGAGGATAATTCTGAGAATTTCATCTTGTTGTATAGCAAATAATTTTTTCAATTGAATATGGGTTAATTAAATTATTAAAATAAAATTTATCTAAAAAGTTTTTTTTATTAGGTATACAGAATTTTTTTAAACTCATATTGCGTAAACTGAAATAATTTAAATTAAATTTTTGATGTTTGTCTCTTGATATTAAGTGAGGGATAAAATAAACATTGTTTGTAAAATATAAAATTTCATTTAATGAACCAGAGCCAGATCTTGATATTATAAAATCGTAATTTTGTGGGTTAATATTATTTTTAAAAGAAAAAAAAGTGCATTTACTGTTATCTAAAAGATCTAGATACTTTTTTTTAATCAGTTCCATACGCGATTTGGGAATTTGAATAAAGAATTTAATTTTTTCTAAATATTTTTGATTTAAAATCTTTATTTCTTCTAACATTTTATTATTTAATTCTAAAGAACCAGCACTACCACCAAGTAATAAAACATTTATAAAACTATCATCAATTTTTTCTCTAGTTTTATTTTTATCTAAAAAAAAATTACCAACAAAAATTTCTTTTCTTCGCATATTATTTTTTGGAAATGAAATAAATGCATTTTTAGCAACAAAATAGTTTATTTTATTAGCTAAACCATAAATAATATTCTGTTCATGAATATAAATTTTATTAAATGAAAATAGAAAAATATTAAATAATTTTGAAATTAAAAGTATGGGGGTTGTAATAAAACCACCAAAACCAATTATAGTTAATCGTCTATTTAATAGAAAAATACAAGGTATTTTTTTAAATATACTTAATACAAAAGCAAACTTATTTTTGGAATTATAAATAAGTTTTTTTATCTTAGTACTTTTTAATTGGTCTAAATAATCTCTCCCAATTTCATTTGTAATGAATAAGATTTTATCTGGATCTTTTATATTACTCAAACTATTTAGGTATTTTAAAGCGGGTAAAATGTGACCTCCCGATGATCCTGCTATTACAATGTATTTAATTTTGTTCAATAGTTATTTCTTTCAAAACTTTATTTGACTCAATATCTATGACTTGAAAAATTGCTTTATTATCCCGTAATAATTTTTGCTGATATTGATTTTCATTAATTAAATAAATGTCACTCAAATCAATATTTTTGTTAATTTTTTTTTTAGAAATATCTTTGATACTCATTTTATAGAAAACACCAAAAATAATTGCTATTATTCCTGCAACTATTAGTAAGCCTTGAACAATTACTAAAATAATTAAAAAATTTTTTTTTAACATATATTTAATGGTCAAATCATATAATTATAAGAACTTTAAAATAGAAATATTATACGAGGATAGTGATATAGCAATATTAAATAAACCATCCGGACTTCTCACTCATAAGAAAAATAAATTAGACAATAGTCCTTGCTTACAAGAAAGTTTGAGGAGTCAATTTACAATAGATGATGATGAATATTTAAAGGAGGGTATTATTCATCGTCTAGACAAAGATACAAGTGGTGTCATAATTATTACTAAAAACCCTAAATCCAAAAATAAATTTAGAGAAATGTTTAAAAATAGAAATATTAAAAAAAATTATCTTGCCTTTACATATGGGGTACTTGATCAAAATAATATTGAAATCAATAAGAGTATTTCTAGAAATAAATTGCATAGAACAAAATTTAATGTTTCTGATAATTTTGGAAAAAATGCGATTACTAAAGTTTCAAACGTAAAGATATTTCATGGTTCCATTAGCCTCTTAGATTGTGAAATTATAACTGGAAGAACTCATCAGATTAGAGTTCACCTTTTGAGCTTAGGTCTTCCAATAGTCGGTGATAAAGATTACAATTTTACTAAAGAACAAAAATTTCGCTTAACAAACATGTCTGTTGGTCTTAAAAGTATAATTTCCTTATTTCCAAGACAAGCTTTACACTCTTATAAAATAGAATTTAATCATCCAATATTAGAAAAAAATATTAATATTACTTGTGAATTACCTGATGACATGAAAGGTTTAAAATCAAATTTGCAATGAATATAGAAAATAAAAATTTACTTCCTGTTATTACGTCAGAAAATGATGTTTATCCTTACTTAAAAAAAATAAACCAGTTTCCTATTTTGTCAGATGAGGAAGAGAAAAAGCTTGCAATAGATTGGCTAAAAAATGGTGACACTAAGGCTGCTCAAAAGCTAGTTACTAGTCATTTAAGACTAGTTGCAAAAATTGCGATGGGTTACAAGGGATATGGCTTACCACTATTTGATTTAATTTCAGAGGGTAATTTAGGATTAATACAGGCAATAAGAAAATTTGATCCTGAAAAAGGGTTTAGGTTAGCAACATATGCTATATGGTGGATCAGAGCATCTATTCAAGAGTATGTACTACATAGTTGGTCTTTAGTTAAAATAGGAACTACTGCTGCTCAAAAAAAGCTTTTTTTTAATCTTCGTAGACTTAGAAATCAACTTAAGAAATATGAAGAGGGTTATCTAACCAATGATCAAATTAAATCTATTTCTAATGATCTTGGTGTAACAGAAGAAGAAGTTAAACAAATGGAAGGAAGAGTATTTAATCAAGATTTCTCATTAAACACTTCTTTAAATGATGAAAATGACTCAGAATGGATTGATCAAGTAGAAGATGAAACAATTGATACTGTCTCAAAAGTTGAACAAAGTGATGAATTAAAAAAAAGAAAAGCGCTTTATAATCAAGCTGTAACAAAACTTGAACCAAGAGAAATTGAAATTTTAACTGCAAGAAGATTGGATGAAGAGCCTAAAACATTAGAGGACCTTAGCCAGAAATATTCAATAAGCAGAGAAAGGGTTAGGCAAATTGAGAATAAAGCAATTAAAAAACTTCAAGAAGAAATCAAAATTATTACAGATCAGAAACTTTTAACTAAATCTAAAATTACCTAATAATTGTTTGATTTCTTTCAGGCCCTAATGAAATAACTTTAATTGGAATACTTAAGTACTCCTCAATATATGAAATAAATTTTTTAAGATTTTGAGGTAAGTTTTCAAAATTACTCAAATCTTTAATTTCGCCCCAACTTGAAAATGACTCAAAGTCATTTTCATCTAAAGACAATGACTCCAAAATGTCACTATCACTAAAATTTACCTCCTCATATTTTTTTGAATTATAGCTTTTGCATACTTTGATTTCTGAGAGATTATTTAATACATCAGCTTTAGTTATGCAAAGTTCACTAACACGATTTATTTCACAGCTATACTTTAAAGATACTAAATCAAGCCAACCACACCTTCTTTTTCTTTTTGTAACTGTGCCAATTTCAACACCTTTCTCAGCTATATAATCCCCAACATTATCAAATAATTCAGATGGGAATGGCCCATTGCCAACTCTGGTAGCATAGGCTTTAAATATACCAACAGTTTTATAATCAACCTGCATTGCTGAACCAATAACAATATTTGATGAAACAGTGTTTGATGAAGTTACGAAGGGGTAAGAGCCATGATCTAAATCAAGAAGTGCCCCTTGAGCACCTTCAAATAATATTTTTTTATTTTTAAATTCTTTTTTGATAAAAGAATTATCAACAATTAATTCTTTAACTGAATCATAAAAACTCAATAAGTCTTGTACTGTTTTATCAATATTAATTTTACTTTCATCAAAACTTTCAAGAATAGGGTCATAAAACTTCTTAATTGTCTCTAATTTTTCTTCAATTATATTTTTAGATTTTAAATCGTATAGCTTAATACTCTTTCTTCCAACTTTATCTTGGTATGCAGGTCCAATCCCTTTAGAAGTGGTTCCAATTTTTTTTTCATTTTTTAAAATTAATTCATTAATTTTATCAAGTTGCTTATGGTATTCTAAAATAAGAGATATATTTGAAGATAAAAATACCTTAGGACTAACAATTTTTTTTGTAATTTGATCATACTCATTATAAAAATGATTTGGATCAAGTACAACACCTTGACCTAAATAACAAACTTTTCCTCGAATTATGCCTGATGGAATAAGATTCAATTTATAAGTAGTATCATCAACAATAACGGTATGACCCGCGTTATTACCACCTTGATATCTTACGACCAAATCAAATTCTTCCGAAAGATAATCAACAATCTTACCCTTGCCCTCATCGCCCCATTGAAGTCCTATAACAGCTGTATTCATTAAATTAGTTCAGCAATGTAATCAACATTGCATGAAAAACCAAAACCCTCAATTTTTTTTGTATTTTTTTTATATTTATAACCACCACCTTGAGCTAATATTTTTTTTGTGGAATTTGAATAAACATAAAAAAAAATATCCTGATGGTAGTCTTTAGAAAAAAAGTTTTTTTCTAGATTTAATTCAAAAGGAGCATCAATTTTTTTTTTAAAAATATTTACAAATTTAGTAATATTATTTTTATGACTAATAATGTCTAAAAGGTAACTTTTATTATTTAATATTCTTGGATCTGTAAAAACATAAGTGTAATTTTTTTTAATAATTTTTTTAAGAAACTTATCTAAAATCTGCAAAACTTCTTTGAATGAATCATTTTTAGATAAATTAATAATTTCAACACCATGTTGTCTAAACTGCTTAATATTATCACTGTTCATTTTATCTTTTTTAAAAACATCTCCCATATAATAAAGGAAGTGTTTTGATTTTGAGTCGTGAGTCAAAATTGTATTAATAACCTGACCTGTAATATCTGAACGAAGAGTTGCATCTGATAATGACTTTAAAGATTTATCTTCAATAACAGATGTAAAAATTCTTGTAAATTTCTTGTTAGAACTAACGGTTTTAGTAAACGAATTATCCAAACTTTCATATTTTTTTGCTGTAAGTGAATATTTTGTATCAAAAGAATTAACAAGCATCTGAAATTACTTTTATTATTTGTTTTTTTAATTTATTCAGAATAGTTACTTTTATATTTCTTTTATGATATTGCAAGTTCACTCTTAACAGTGGCTCTGTTCCTGAAGGGCGAATATTGTAATAAATATCTAAACTTTTAAGTAAATTATTAAGTTTCTTGTAAATACTCTCTTGATTTAGGTAAAATCTTTCACGATCTATTCTTTGATTTATATTCAATTCTTCAAGTAAATCTATACCATTTCTCAATTCTGATAACTTTTTCTTTTCTTTTAAAATTAAAGTGAGCAATCTAATAGCTGTTGCCATACCATCGCCAATTAAAATATCGTCTTTAAATATAAAATGTCCAGATGGTTCGCCTCCAAAAAAATATTTATTATCAAGGATTTCCTTTAAAATATTTTTATCACCAACTTTTACTCTTTTTAATTTAAGACCTAATTTTTTTAAGGCTATATCAAGACCATGATTTGCAACTTCGTTGGTAACTAACACAGAGCCTTTTTTTATCTTTTTTTCATATAAATAATGCTTAGCAAAAATAAAAATTATTTCCTCTCCATTTAATACATTACCTTTTTCGTCAATAATTATAACTCTATCGCCGTCTCCATCTAAACAAATTCCGATATCACATCTTTTTTTTTTAACCAACTCCGATGCTTTATGAGGAAATAAAGAACCACAGTTTTGATTAATATTTGTGCCAGAGGGACTATTACCGATGGCGTGTAAGTCTAAACCTAATTCAAACAAAACCTCTGGTGCTACCTTATAGGATGCTCCATTTGCACAATCTAACGTTACATTTAATTGACTATAATTAAGGTTTCTATCTGCACTATGTTTAAGTGCTTCGGAATATCTTCCTAATGCATTTTTTAGTCTTATAGCTTTACCATAATTTGACTGTTTGATTTTAAAGTTATCAAAGTCATAGTTAAAAAATAAATCCTCAATTTTATTTTCCTCCTCTGGAGAAATTTTTAAACCTTGGCCGGAAAAGAATTTTAGTCCGTTATCTCTATAAGGGTTATGAGAAGCCGTAATCATTACTGAAAAATCTGCTCTTAGTGACTTACCTAAAACTGTTAGAGCCGGTGTGGGTAAAGGCCCCACCAAAATTACTTCTATTCCCATTGATAAAAAACCAGATGTTAAAGCTGGTTCAAATATGTATCCTGATAATCTAGTGTCTTTATTGATGACCACTCTTGAGATTGAATTTTTCTTTCTTAAAACAAGTGAAGATGCTTTAGCTAATTTTAATACATTTTCAGGTGTTAGTGGATATTTTCCTACCTCGCCTCTGATCCCATCAGTGCCAAATAATCTCATAATTAATATTTAATATTGGACTTATAGTTAATTTGGAAGGGGAAAGTTTTGATCTTTTGTAAAAGAAGGTAAAGGGCCTTTATTTAGATTTTCTTTTTTATTATTTGTACTATCGTCTGAGTTATCAGGAGATAGATCGTCATCTCTTTTTGGTTTAATACCCTTGATTAAGTTTTTAATTTCCTCACCAGTGAGTGTCTCGTATTCCAAAAGTCCTTTAGCTATTGTGTGGAGATCTTTAATATTATCGTTTAGTATTTTTCTAGCTTTTGTTTCTGCATCTTCAACTAAGCGAATAACTTCTTTATCAATGATTCTAGCTGTTTCCTCAGATATATTCTTAGATTGTGTTACAGAATGACCTAGGAATACTTCTTCCTGATTTCCAGTATATCTAACTCTTCCAAGTTTATCAGAGTAACCCATTTGAGTTACCATAGCCCTAGCAAGGTTAGTTACTTGCTGAATGTCGCCAGCAGCTCCGGAACCTATTTTTTCTGGTCCAAATATTATTTCCTCGGCTATTCGTGCTGCGACTGTAACAACTAGTTTATCAAGATATTCATCTTTACGATGAATTACTTTATCTTGTTCTGGGACACTCATAACAAAGCCTAGAGCTCTTCCTGTTGGGATAATTGAAGATTTGTATATTGGGTCGGCATGTTTACAATGTAAATTTGCTAAAGCATGACCAGCTTCGTGGTATGCTATTACCTCTTTCTCACTATCAGTTATTATTTTTGATTTGTTTTGTGTTCCAAGCATTACCTTATCTTTAGCATCCTCAAAATCATCCATTGTAACAATTTTTTTATTCTTTCTAGCAGCAATAAGTGCCGCCTCATTTACAATATTAGCTAAATCAGCACCAGAAAAACCAGGGGTGGATCTTGCAATAGCAATGGTTTTTACGGATTTATCCATTTTGATTTTTCTTGTATGAACTTTTAAAATTTTATCTCTACCAATGATGTCAGGTGCAGGAACAACAACTTGTCTATCAAATCTTCCAGGTCTTAGTAAAGCAGGATCAAGAACATCTGGTCTGTTAGTTGCAGCAACAATTATTACACCTTCATTTGCTTCAAACCCATCCATTTCAACTAAGAGTTGGTTAAGTGTTTGCTCTCTTTCGTCATTACCACCGCCTAAACCAGCTCCTCTGTGTCTCCCAACAGCATCTATTTCATCAATAAAAATAATACATGGTGCGTTTTTCTTACCTTGTTCAAACATATCTCTAACCCTACTTGCACCAACACCAACAAACATCTCAACAAAATCGGAACCAGATATTGAAAAAAATGGCACACCAGCTTCACCGGCTATTGCCCGAGCAAGAAGAGTTTTACCGGTTCCTGGGGGGCCAACCAATAAAGCTCCTTTTGGTATTTTAGCACCCAATCTTTGAAATTTATGAGGATCCTTTAAAAAGGAAACAACCTCCTCTAGTTCTTGTTTCGCTTCATCAATACCAGCGACGTCATTAAATGTAACTCTTTGTTTATTCTCGTTAAGTAACTTAGCTTTTGATCTACCAAATCCAAGTGCACCTCCACCTTTGCCTGATTGCATTTGACGCATAAAGAATATCCAAACACCAATTAAAAGAAGCATTGGGAACCAAGAAACAAATATACTCAGCAGTGGATGCATACCCGATTGCTCAGGTTTTGCATTAATAGCTACCTGATTATCGTTTAGAGTTTCAATTAGGTTTGGGTCTCTTGGTGCATATGTTGAAAAGTCGACTCCATCCATGGTTTGACCAAAAATATTATTTCCTTGAATTTCAACAGATTTAATTTCACCATTTTGAGCCTTATCTAGTAATGTTGAGTAGGTATAGGTAACAGAAGAGTAATCACTTTGAGAATTTTTAAATACATTAAATAACCCTAACAAAATAAGGCTGATAATAATCCAGACAAAAATATTTTTTGAAAAATTTTTCATATAATTAATATAGTCAGTGATACATACGTTTAAAGTGTTAAGTAAGATTTAAACATATTTTTTTTTTAAAGACACCTATTTTCCCTGAAAATACTGACAAATCTTTACTGTTTATTAGGTGAGCCTTAAGTATTTTGATAAAATTTCTTATATTTTCATCGCGAATTTGTTTTTTTATTAATAAATGGCGATATTCATAGTAAAAAGACTGCACAGTAAAAAACTTAAGAATTTCATTCAAATTATTAAATTTTTCTATTTCTATCTCAAAAATTTTTTTACGTTTCCTCTTAAAAAAATTTTGATGCAGACAGTTTAAATGTAATATTTTAGAGAAAGTAATTCTTTCACTGTTAATTTGTTTAAAAAGTTTTCCTAAATATAAATAATTTCTAATTTTGTTTCTCGTATATTCTAATTCTAAATTACTTCTATCCTCAAACCAAATCAATTTATTTTTATTAGCATAACTTTTGATTTGTTTTTTTGAGTATTTCTTCAATGGGCGATGTAATTTGATATCTTTATATTTTTGAATAAAAATATTTGATAATCCAAATGCACTTGATTGCTGAATTTTTCTCAAGAAAAATGTTTCATTTAGATCATCAAGATGATGGCCTAAAAATATATCATCAATATTTCTTTTTTTTGAAAATTTGCATAAGAAATCGTATCTGATAGATCTAGATTTTTCTTGGAAACCTATTAATTTTTCTTTATTGGGCAATTTTTTTATAAAAACATTTTTATTCACTAGTTTATAATACTTGATGAATTGTTTTATTTCATATTTACCCTCAGACCTTTTTTGATGATCAAAGATCAGGTAATATATATTTTTATTATTAAAATATTTTGATTTTATTATTAGATCAAATAAAACCGTGCTGTCTAAGCCACATGAAAGAGAAATTAATATCTTCTTGTTAGTATTTATATTATTTTGAAGATACTTTTTTATACTAATTGAAGGCAATACTTCTTTAGTCAATAATTAAACCGCAATTTTTTTCAGTTTGAAGTGATTTAGCAGAGTCAATCACATCTTTACTTTCTGTGTAAGTATTTGAAAAAATTAAATCTTCCATTATTAAACAACCATTTTCTTGATCTCCAATACTAAAGAGAGATTTTCCAAGCCAAAAGTAATTTTCAGACTTAAATTTAGAAAATGATGAGAAATCTCTGTGTCTTATTCCAAAATATTTTACAGCTTCAATTATTTCATTTTCCATAAAATAAGTCCTGCCAAGAAGATAATAAGTTTCGGCTAGATATTCATCTTGATCAGTATTTGAATTAATTATCAAAAGTAAACTCTCAATAGCAGACTTATTATCAAAACTTGCAAAGCTTGTTTTTGCATTTTTTAACTCTTGTTTAACGTCAATTATTGGCTTATTAAGCTCAATTTCTCTCTCTTTTATCAGCTTATCTAAATCATTAAGCATTGAGGTATTTACTTCTGAGATAGATTTTATCTCTATTTCATCTAATTCCTCTTTTTCAAGACCTAATGAAGAAATTGTCTCATCAGACACCTCATTAGGTATTTCTATATTTTTTATTTCATCTCCTTCAAGGTCAGACAAACTAATTTTTCCTAACAATTGATCATCCTCTGAATTCTCTACAACATTTGAGGAACTTTCTTCTATGTTTAATTGATCAGATGCACTAATAATTTTTTTTTCGTTAGAGTCAGATGATGTGTATAAAGAGTATAGATTTTTTACATCATCTTTGATATCTGAAATTTGTTTTTCTAATGAAATTATATTTTTTGAAATATCATTGATTAATATTTTTAAATCTTCTAAATCATTTTTTGAATTTGATTTAGAATTATTACCAAGTGATGACTCATTTTTATAAACAAACTTTTGAAGATCAATTATGTCATTTTTAATTCTGTCTAATTCTACAGATACTTGATTGTGATTTTCTGAATTAGATTGGTTACTAAAAAACACTAGGAAAAAAATAACCAAAATTTTGTTTATTTTTTTCATAAAGTTTCAGGTGCTCTTTTTAAAGAGCACCTTAATGAAATTATAATTAGTTACTTACTAGGGTTACGCCGCGTCTATTTTGACTGTAAGCAGTTTCATCAGATCCAATTACTTCAGGTCTCTCTTTACCCCAACTTACATATTCCATTCTATTAGTATCAACTCCAGCCTGAGCTAGATAAGAATAGACAGAAAATGCTCTTTTATCTCCTAAAGCTAAGTTGTACTCACGAGTACCTCTTTCATCTGCATGACCTTCAACAGTTATGTTAGTGTCAGGGTATTGCATTAACCAAGCCGCCTGTGCGTCAAGTGTTGCTTGAGCATCAACAGTGAGTTCAGAACTATCAAATTCAAAGAAAACTCTGTCACCAACGTTAACAATTAAATCTTCTTGAGTACCAGCTGTAATTTCGCCACCAGAAGATGAACTAGCACTAGCAGAAGCTGCATCAACGTCTCCACCTTGATCGGTCTTAGTAGCAGCGCATGAAGCAAGGAAAAAACCCGCAACAATAAGCATAAACAATTTTTTAAACATTATAATAAATCTCCGAGTAAATATATTCTTACTATAGTTTAGGTAAATAAACACTGAATTTTTTGGAAATCAAGACAATTCTTATTAAATTTTTTTTAAATTTTGTTGATTTCTATTGAATTTTTATAATAAAGGTGACCAGGCTGGGTCACTACCATCCCTAGGAGTTGGAATGATTCTCTCATTGTAACCGGTAATATCTATAAAATGTATTGTTACTTCGCCACCAGTGCCATCAAGATTTGACCTTTTTTGTCTATGAAATATTAAATATCTGCCATTGGGGGACCAAGCAGGTGATTCTAAAGCAAAATCCCTAACTATAACTCTTTCATTGTTTCCATTTGTATCCATTACCCCTATATGAAAATTCCCCTGGGTTAACTTGGTAAAAGCTACCAAGTCACCTCTTGGTGACCAAACTGGATTACCATATACACCTCTACCTTTTGAAATTCTTTTTATGTTATCTCCATTTTTATCCATAATGAATAATTGGGGACTTCCACCACGATCAGAATTAAAAACAATTTTTTCTCCATCAGGTGAGAAAGAGGGTGATGTATCAATTCCAGAGTCATTTGTTAATTTTGTGCGGGATCGAGTGTTTAAATCCATTAGATATATTTCAGAATTTGCTGCATCGTTAGGGTCTGAAAAAGACATTACTACACTTTGGCTATCTGGTGAGAATCTTGGTGCAAAAGTCATTCCAGGAAAATCTCCAACAATTTCTCTTTCTCCTGTTTTAAGATTATAAATATAAACTCTCGGAAGATTATTTTTGTATTCCATATATGTTATTAATTGTTTATTTGGAGCAAAGCGAGGAGTTAATACCATATTTTTTCCATCTGTTAAAAATTGATGACTGTCTATATGTCCATCTTGATCCATGATTGCTAGTCTTTTTACTCTTTGGTCTAGCGGACCAATTTCAGAAACATAAACAATTCTTGTATCAAAGTAACCTGTTTCACCAGTAATCCTCTCATAAACAATGTCACTAACTGTATGGCCCACTCGTCTTATTAAATTTTCATCAGGTATTGTTAGTTGTAATTTTTCTATCTCCTTTGCGTTAAAGACATCATAAAGCCTCATTCGAAGTCTAATACCTTTATCGGTTTTACTGACATCTGCACTTAATAAAAACTGAGCTTTGATTAATTTCCAGTCTTCAAAACGTGGAACTTTTTCAACTAAATTTTCTGATTGAATATAAAGGTCCTCATTCACAGTATAAAAAAGTCCAGAATTAGTAAGATTTTTTGAAATAATTTGTCTAAGTGTGTTTCCGTATCTAGCTGTGTCAGAGTCAGCTCCAAAAATTTGAGTTATAGCTATAGGAGTGGGCTCAACTTTACCTTGTGCAATTGTTACCTCTAATGCAGCGTTTGCATTAAGTGAAAAAAACAAAATTATTAGAATTCTTTTAATCATAAGAATATTTTTAACAAATTTCTCAATTCTTATCTTAGATTTTTATTAATCAAACATCCAGCTGAAATCAAAAGTAAAGTTAATTTCTTTCCACTGTTCATATTTATCTGCAGGTAATAAAAGAGGGCTACAATCTGGATTATTTACTGCTCTCATTGCAGCTTCAGCAGCAGTTCTAAATGATGGATCATTTAATTTCTCTTTATTGACTACTTTAGAACTTTTTACAGTTCGATCAGGGTTAACTTCAATGTAAATGACAGGTTTTATTTCTTTTAAATTTGCGATACCAACATTGAGATTTAAACAGCCATGTAATTGTTGCCTTAATAAATCAATTTCTGAAATAGTCATAGTTGTTCCAACTTTTTCTGTAAAAACTTCTTCTTGTTTGACTTCAGATGCCTCCTGCTCTTTTTTAAATTCTTTATCTTGATTTTCTAAATCTTTCAATACAGTACTAACATTAAAAGTTTTCTTTACAGGTTTTTTCTTAACAACAATCTCAAGATCCTTTTTAGGCTCAGGTATTTCTTTAGGTTCAGGTTTTTGTTTTAATTTGATCTCAAAATCGTTTTCAATTGGTGGAGGTGTCTCCTCTTCTGGTTTTTTAATTTCAGGTTTTACTTTCTCATCAATTATGAATTCATTTGTTTTATTTGCAGAATTATCAATTAATACTTCTTCATTAGTATCCTGAATTACTGAATCAATTGGTTCACGTGAAGTTATCTCTTTTAACTCTGGTTCAATAGCCTCAGTTTCATTCTGCTTTGGTGTCTCTTCTTGAAATGTTGGAACAATTTCATTTATTTCCTCAACAAATTCGGGTGCGACTGTCTCTTCTTCAACAATAAACATTTCGACTGGTAAAATCATTGGAATATCACTGATTTTTTTTTCAAAAGTAAAATTTATCATTGGTATTAAAATTAAAAGATGTAATAAAAAAGAAAATATTTGGAAATAAAAATCACTTTTTTTATAACTGAAATTTTCAATGAATAAGATTAAATTTCTGATAGGATTAAATATTGAAATAGCAGACAATTAACTTGGTTTTTTCGTTACAAGAGCAATTTTTAAAAAACCAGATGTGTTCAGAGCACCAAGAACCTTCATCACTTCTCCATAGTTTATTGTGGTATCAGCTCTTAAAAAAATTCTTATGTCAGTATTAGAGCCTGCAATCGTTTTAACTTTTAATATTAACTCTTCAAAAGATATTAGTTCTTCTCCTAAATAAATATCATTATTTTCATTAATTGAGATTTCTAGTGGTTCCTTTTGAGCATCTAAAGAGTTAGCTTCAACTTTTGGTAGGTTAACAGGAACACCTACAGTTAGGAGTGGAGCGGTGACCATAAACACAATAAGTAAAACCAACATTACATCAACCATAGGCGTGACATTTATATTTGAAACTGGTCGATGTTTTTTTCTCATATAATTATTTGACTTGTCGTGAAATTATATTTACTAAGTCTTTCCCAAAACTCTCAGCTTCTGACAAATAGTTATCAATTTTTGAGGTAATGAGGTTGTAGTATGCGGTTGAAGGAATAGCAACGAAAAGACCCAAAGCGGTTACAAATAAAGCTTCTGCAATACCAGGTGCTACTACAGCAAGATTAGTATTTTGAGCAATTGCTATTGCTTGGAAACTATTCATAATCCCCCAAACCGTTCCAAATAATCCAATAAAAGGTGCCACAGATCCAGAAGAAGCCAAAAAAGAAAGTCCTTTATTTAAATTTGTGTCTTCAACAGCAATACTTAAATCAAGAGATGTATAAAGTCTTTGAATAAAAGCTGAGTCTATCTTATTTTTCTGAATTCGAGATTTTTCATATTCATTCATAATATTTCTAAATATATTTGAGAAACTTTCTTGATCGAATTCGTCAATTTGTTTGTAAAGCTCATCTAAAGAAACCCCAGACCAAAAATGGTTTTCAAATTTTTTTGATATTTTCTTAAGTTTATTTATTAATAAAATTTTTTGAATGATTGTCTTCCAAGATTGAATTGAAAAAATAACTAACAATATAATTACAAATTTTACAACCCAGTCAGATTTTAAAAACATTCCCATCATTGAGAAATCTACAGAACCTTCAAGGGATGCTAAGTTGACTACTTCTTCCATTATTTATTCTTCATCAATAATCTTTTTATTTTTAAGTTCTTTAGAGACCTTCTCAAAATCATCTGAATGTACCATTATCCAAAAACCAGGTCTATTTTTTTCACATAATGCAATGACTGGGGTCTTTTTTTCCTTGTCCGCCAAAGATTTTGTATCATCCCATAATTTAATAGCAGTATGTTTAGCTCTTAATTTACACTCAATGAATAAATTATCGTGAATTACATCAGAATGAGTAACTTTTGAATTGATCCCACTAAGGGCATTTCTCATACCTCCAAAAAACTTTGCTACAAGTCTTTCCCTATTTTTCCAGGCTTTATCAGGCATTATAAACCTCTAGTAGTTCATGATCAAAATCAAGATTTGAAAAACAATTTTGAACATCATCGTTATCCTCTAACTCTTCATTTAATCTAATAAGCTTGTCAAGATCTTCCTTTTTTTCAATTTTTACAGTTAAATTTGGTTTCCATATAATATTTGCACTTTCAATGTCAAACTTTTTATCTACTAGAATTTTCTCAAAAGATGCTAATTCCTCAAAAGAAGAATAAAGATACGTTACATCGTCATCTATATTGTAATCCACTAAGCCATGATCTAGTAAATCCTCCAGTGCACTATCATCTATTTCTTTTTTGATTTGTATTTCTCCTACTTTATTAAAATTAAAGCTCACACTTCCTGTCTCTCCCAAATTCCCACCATTCTTTGAAAAAATAGATCTAATTTCTGAAGCTGTTCTATTTTTATTATCTGTTAAGGCCTCAACTATAAAAGCTGTTCCAAATGGACCATACCCCTCATATCGAACTTCTGAATAATCAGAAGCTTCAGTATTATTTTTATTAATAGCTCTATCTACATTATCCTTAGGCATATTTACACTTCGAGCATTTGTTATTGCTAGTCTCAATCTTGGATTGGACTCTGGATCAGTTCCTCCAATCTTCACGGCTATTTGAATTTCTCTTCCTATTTTCGCAAATTGTTTTGCTCTTTTTTTGTCCTGAGCACCTTTACGATATTGAATATTTTTAAATTTTGAATGTCCTGCCATGAGCTAAGATAATAAATTACTACCCAAAACACCACCTATTTGAATAGATTGAATTGAATTTTTATCCCCCACATTTGTAGTAATGACCGCTCCAGAAATAGTTGCCAATCCCTCTGCGGGTTCCAGTCTGTGAGAGTTTGACCCAGTTCTCATTCTTTTGATGGCGCTTTCTTTTTTCATACCAATAACAGAGTTATAATCTCCTGTCATGCCGATATCGGTTTGATAACAAGTGCCTTTTTCTAAAACCCTAGCGTCTAAGGTTGGAATATGAACATGAGTCCCATATATTGCTGTAAATTTTCCATCATAATTTTGAGCTATACCATTTTTTTCAGATGTTACTTCAGCATGTACTTCTAAAAATGAATAATCTATTTTATGGTCATTTATTATAGATAAAAGTTGTGTATCAATAGAATGAAAAGGATTACCTAAGGGAAGGTCAATAAATGTTTGACCATGAACTTGGCTTACCAATATTCTTTTTCCATTTTCATGTGTGAAAATTTTAAACCCCCTACCAGGAGATCCAACTTCGAAATTTAAAGGTCTGATAATATTATGATCTGGGTTTTGATCCATATATTCTATAATCTCTTTTTGTTTCCAAGCATGATTTCCTAAAGTGATAGCATCAGCTCCCCAACTTATAAGCTCTTCATATATTTTTCCTGTAAGTCCATAACCACCAGCTGAATTTTCAGCATTAATTATTGTAAAGCTGATATTAAATTGATCTTTTATCTTTTTTAAATTTTCTTTAAGAGCTGTTCTACCTGATCTTCCAACGACATCACCTATCACCAAAAAATTCATAAAGAATAGATATTTTGTTCTGAACAAATGTAATCTACTTTTTGGTCAAAACTCTCCTGAAAATTGTAGTTGGTTTTTTGGATTTCAAAAGCAGCTAAAATAGTTTTTAAATTTCCTTTTTTTTTCAATTCTTCAATAGTTCTATCAAAAAAACCACCTCCATAGCCTACTCTAAAACCTTGTTCGTTAAATGCAGAGCATGATGCTATAATTATATCAGGATCTAATGTCTTTTCACCCTTAGGTTCCATAATACCGCCAAAACCTTTTTCTAAATTTGGACTATGCGGGTTGTATTCAAAGTACTTTAAAGAGGATCCTTTTGATATTACTTTGGGAAGTGAACATTTGATATTTTTATTTATTAAATCACTAGAAATTCTCAATACATCAACTTCATTTTTATATGGATAAAATAAACCAACAGAACTATTTGGATTAATTTTTTCAATTAAATCTAATATTTTTGAATTTATTTTATTAGAAAAAATATTTAAATCTGAAGTGCCAAGTTGCATTCTTAGGTTCAGGTGATGTTTTCGAATTTGTTTTTTATTCAATGATTATATTATCATTTAGTTTTTTGAAAATTTGCTCAATGTCAGATTTTAAATGATTATTTTCATTTTGTAATTCTTGAATACGACTCTCATAAAATAATTTCTTGTTTAATGAGTCTTGTAATATTTTTTCTTTTTTCAAAACATCTTCCATGGATTTAAGATAGGCAATAAGTGTCGATGTTAGAAAAGGTACATTCTCTTTTTTTTCATCTTCAATAAGTTTACTAATAGAGGAAGCTATCTCTTTTACTGTTTCAACATTATCATCGGAGCATTGTATTTTTAGTGGTCTTCCTCCAATTGTTAGAGTTAAATTAGCCATCTATATCTATTGAACCTAATAATTCCTCAATTTTATTCGTTGCTTGATCGATAAGTTGAGATTTTTCAGATAACTCTAGTTTGTTATTTTCTAATTCGGTTAATAATTCTGACTCTCTTCTCTCTAAATATTCTATCTTGGCTTTTAATTCTTGTTTCTCATTTATCAATTCTTGATTATTAGTTTTATAACTCTGGAGTTTTGATGCGATTTGCTCGATTTTTTGAAGTATTTGTTGTTGAAATTCGTTCATACATTAATTATTAGTTATTAAGAAAAGTTATTCCATTGAAAAATTATACTAAATTAGCGAACTGTATCAGATTTTTATCAATTGATGCGGTAGAAAAAGCAAAATCTGGTCATCCTGGTATGCCGATGGGAATGGCTGACATTGCCACAGTTCTCTTTCACGATTTTCTTATTCATAATCCCAAGGATCCGAATTGGTTACTTAGAGATCGATTCGTTTTATCAAATGGCCATGGTTCGATGTTGCTTTACTCACTTTTATACCTCACCGGTTATAAAAAAATGACTATTTCTCAAATTAAAAATTTTAGACAATTGGGCTCCATTACAGCGGGACATCCTGAATATGAACCAGATGCTGGTATTGAAATAACGACTGGTCCTCTTGGACAAGGTATTTCGAATGCGGTAGGAATGGCCATAGCGCTTAAAAAACTCTCAAAAGAAAAAAAATTGTCTAAAGCCCCTAAGGTATATGTTTTTTGTGGTGATGGCTGTTTAATGGAAGGTATTAGCCAAGAGGCAATAAGCCTAGCAGGTCACTTAAAACTTAATAATTTGATACTAATTTACGATAACAACAACATTAGTATCGATGGATCCACAGACCTAGCTTTTAGCGATAACACAAACCTCAGATTTAAGTCGGTAAATTGGGAGGTACATAGCGGAAAAGGTCATGATCATAAAAATATTTATAAACTTTTAAAAAAAGCACAAGTATCAAAAGTCCCTTGTTTGCTAAATTTTAAAACTACTATTGGATTTGGTTCTCCAAATAAGTCTGCAAAAGCATCATCGCATGGCTCACCCTTAGGTTCAGAGGAAGTGAAATTAACGAGAAGTAAATTATCTTGGAATGAAAAACCTTTTCAAATTCCAGATAAACTTTTAAAAATTTGGCGAAATTCATCCACCAAAAATTTAAAAATATATAAAAAAACTAAATCAATATCTCACACAACTTTATCAAATAAAGACATAGATAAGTTATTTAATAAAATAGAAATAGATTTAAAAGATTTTAAGTCTGATCAGGCTACAAGAAAATCCTCTGAGGCAATACTACATTATTTTAAAGAAGATCATCCGATACTCGGAGGCTCTGCAGACTTAACAGGCTCCAATAATACCAAAGGTAAACAAATGTCTGTTCTGGATAGAATGAACATAGCAGGACAATATATCCATTATGGTGTAAGAGAGCATGGTATGGCTGCAATAATGAATGGTATTGCTGCTACCAAAATTTACAAAACATATTCAGGAACTTTTTTGAGCTTTGCTGATTATATGAAGCCAAGTCTTCGTTTAGCTGCACTTATGAAAATTAATCCTATACAAGTTTTCACACACGACTCTATTGGATTAGGTGAAGATGGCCCTACTCATCAACCTATTGAACAAATTAATATGTTAAGACTCATACCAAATAGTTATGTTTTTAGACCCTGCGATCTTAAAGAAACAATTGTATGTTGGAGAGAGGCTTTAAAAATTAAAGATGCGCCTTCATTTATCTGTCTCTCAAGGCAAAATCTGCCACAAATTTCAAATAAAAAATTAGACTCAAAAAAATTTAAAGGTGCTTACGAAATATATGGTCCAAAAATTAATAATGATATCACTATTATAGCTACTGGTTCAGAAGTGTCTTTAGCTGTCAACATTGCTTTAAGAATTAGAGGTGAAGGTATTATTGCAAAAGTCATTTCAATGCCATCAACCTCTGTTTTTGAAAAACAATCAAAAACTTTTAAAAAAAATATATTTAAATCAAAATCTAGTGAAACTTTTGTAATTGAGGCTGGATCAACAATGTATTGGAATAAGTACACAAAATATGAAAATATATTTGGATTAGATAATTTTGGTGCTAGTGCACCCGGGAATGAAGTTTTTAGAAAATTTGGTTTAACAACAGAAACTGTATCAAGTAAAATAATAAGGAAAATAAAAAAAAAATGAAAAAAAAAGTAGCGATTAATGGTTTTGGTAGAATAGGTAGGCTTGTTTATAGAGCATTTTTGGAAAGATTAAATGAATTTAGTAATCAATATGAGATAAGCTATATAAACGACTTGGCTGATATTGACTCAAATATTCACTTACTTAAATATGATAGTATTCACGGACCTCTCAATAAGGATGTTAATAAAATCTCCGATGAACAGTTTTCAATAGGGGAAAATACAGTAACTGTTACATCTGAGAGAAACCCTATTGATTTGAAATGGAAAGAAAAGAAAGTTGACATTATTTTAGAGTGCACGGGTGTTTTTGCATCTAAAGAAAAAGCAATGTCTCATATCGAAAGTGGAGCAAATAAAGTTATAGTTTCTGCTCCATGTTCTGGTGCTGATATAACGGTTGTGCAAGGAGTAAATAACAAAAATATTAATATAGATCATCAAATAATCTCTAATGCCTCGTGTACAACTAATTGTCTGGCTCCTGTGGCTTTTGTTATAGATAGAGAGTTCGGAATTGAAAATGGATACATGACAACTATTCACTCTTTTACAGGAGATCAAAATACAGTAGACACATTTCATAAAGATCTTAGAAGGGCAAGAGCAGCATCAACCAACATTATACCAACAAGCACAGGTGCAGCAAAAGCAGTCGGTCTCGTCCTTCCTCATTTAAATGGAAAATTAGATGGCACAGCTATAAGAGTTCCAACTCCAAATGTATCTCTAGTAGATTTTAAATTTAACACTAAAAAAAATATCACAATTGAAAATTTAAATAATAAATTCCAAGAATATGCGAATAGCTCTCTTAAAGGTATTTTAGGAGTGGATACAGACCCTAAAGTATCAAGTGATTATAATCATGACGCAAGGAGTTCTATTTTAGATTTAAGTGAAACAACAACAGTGTCAGATAATTTTGGTAGAGTATTGACTTGGTATGATAACGAGTGGGGATTTTCAAATAGAATGCTTGAGACAACCGCTCAAGTGTGTAATTTATAGGAGCTATTATGAAAGTAACAAATACTACAAGAAAAATTATATCAAACTACACTCACGAAAATATAGGTGTCAGATCAAATCTTATGAAAATTTTGGGACATGGAAAGTTAGGTGGAACTGGAAGAATGATAATTTTACCTGTCGATCAGGGTTTTGAACACGGGCCCGATAGAAGTTTTGCCGTAAATTCCCCAGCTTACGATCCAAACTATCATCACCAACTTGCAATAGATGCTGGATTATCTGCTTATGCTGCTCCTCTTGGTTTACTGCAAACGAGTTCTGGGAATTATAATGGTCAAATTCCAACTATATTAAAAATTAATAGCTCTAATACTCTTGCAACATCTCTTGATCAAGCTGTTACTGGGAGTGTAAATGATGCATTAAAATTAGGATGTGCTGCAATAGGTTTTACGATTTACCCTGGGTCTGATCATAATTTTGAATTAATGGAAGAATTTAAAAGACTTAGTTTCGAGGCTAAAGAAAAAGGACTAGCTGTAGTTTTATGGGCTTATGCGAGAGGCTCAAAGATTAGCAAGAAAGGTGAAACAGCGATGAACATAATTTCATATGCAGCACACATGTCTGCTCTATTAGGGGCAAATATAATTAAAGTAAAACTACCTAGTGATTTCTTAGAGGAGGACCCAACAAAAAAACCATTTGAAGATAATAATGTACCTATAAGCACTTTAAAGGATCGTGTGGTTCATATCAAAAAAGTTGCATTTGATGGAAAACGCTTAGTAGTATTTTCGGGTGGCGATGCAAAAGATGATCAAGCTTTAATGGATGAGGTGCTTGCGATTCACCAGGGAGGTGGAAACGGGTCAATTATTGGAAGAAATTGTTTTCAAAGATCGAGAGTAGATGCATTGGCTTTATTAGAGCGAATGATTCAAATTTATAAATCTAAATGAAGATTAATGCTAACGACTTAAAGATAGGAAATATAATCCAGCATAATAATTCGCTTTGGAAAGTCGCTAAATTATCCCATACTCAACCTGGAAAAGGTGGAGCATATATTCAAGCTGAGTTAAAAAATATTACAAACCAGTCAAAATTAAATGAGAGATTTAGAAGTTCAGAGTCTCTTGAAAAAATTCGCGCAGAAGAGATAGATCATCAATTTTTATTTCGTAGTGGAGAGGATTTTACTTTTATGAATAACCAAACCTATGAGCAAATAGTTATGAATATTAGCCAAGTGAATGAAAATACAGCAAAGTTTCTTGAAGATGGAATGGAAGTCTCTATTGAGTTTTATGATGAAAAACCAATGAATGTTAATCCTCCTGAAAGTCTTGTAGTGCAAATAGCCGAAACAGAGGCTGTTGTTAAAGGACAAACAGCATCTTCATCATATAAACCAGCATTGTTGACCAACGGTGTAAGAGTTACTGTTCCTCCTCATATTGAAACGGGTGACAAAATTAGAATAAATACCTCTGAACTAACTTATATAGAAAAAGCAAAATAATTTTTTCTATGGCTATTGTCCCACCAGTAATTGTTGTTATGGAAAAGGCATGTAGAAATGCTGCTAAATCTTTAATTAGAGATTTTGGAGAGCTTGAGAAACTTCAAATTTCTAAAAAAGATAAAAATGACTTTGTATCCTCTGCAGATATAAGAGCGTCTGAAACTATCAGTTATACTTTGGGCAAAGATAGACCTGATTTTCTTCAAATTGACGAAGAGACTTTTAGTGCTGAAGATTTAGATAAGCTTAAAGGTGATACTCCTGTTTTTATCTCAGACCCACTTGACGGAACAAAAAATTTCATTCATGGAAATGGTTACTTTGCAGTAACTATTGGATTAATGCAAAAAGGAGAGATTATTGCTGGAGTTACATATAACCCGATTTTGAACGAATTATTTTGGGCTCATAAGGGTTCTGGATCTTGGATTAACAACCAAAGGCTCAGGGTTTCCCAAAGAGATAAGTTAGATGGATGTATGTTTACATCTGGTGTGCAAATTAAGCATGAAGATATTCTTGAAAAAGGAATTGCACAAATAGGAGCACTTCAAAGGAAAACAAGTGTCAGAATACTTGGTTCCTCAGCTCTTGATTTAGCGAATGTGGCATCAGGAAAATTTGATGGATTTTGGTCATTAAGATTAAATCTTTGGGATATCGTAGCAGGTATTATTTTAGTAAATGAGGCTGGTGGGATATGCCTAAATGAAAAAGGTAATGTTTTTGATCCCTTAAATGATGAAAGTTTAATAGCCTCTAGTGCAGCAATTAGCGGTGAATTGCTGAAAAACCTATAAATATTTACTTGATTTTTTAACCTTTGATCTCTATTTTCTCATAACCATGAAACAAAAAATACATCCTGATTACCATGAAATTATTGTAGAACGTACTGACGGATCAACATATAAGACAAGATCTACTTGGGGTAAAGCTGGCGATACTATGAAGCTTGAAATTGACCCATTATCTCATCCAGCTTGGAATCAAGGATCTGGAAAAATGGTTGACTCAGGTGGAAGAGTTGCACGTTTTAAAAATAAATATAAGTCATTTAATATTTAATATTTTAACAAGACCATGTCTGACAATAAACCTTTAATGCCCTTAGCTACGGCCGTATGGTTGGTAGACAATACTGCTTTAAGTTTTTCCCAAATATCTCAATTCTGTCAATTACATGAGCTAGAAGTTCAAAGTATTGCAGATGGTGAGGACGCTTATCGTATGCAAGGATTAAACCCTATAGCGAGTGGTCAATTAACTATGGATGAGATTAAACGTTGTGAGGGAGATCATTCACTTGAACTTCAATTGCAAAATAAAAAATCTGAGTCCATTCAATCGAGCGTTAAAACGAAAAAATACTTACCATTATCAGTAAGACAAGAAAGACCTAAGGCTATAGCTTGGCTAATTCGTGAGTATGGACAAATACTAACAGATACACAAATAGCTAAACTTACAAGTTCTACTAAGCCTACTGTTGCTAATATAAGGGCTGGTAATCAATCTCAACCAATTACAGAATTTCGAAACCCCACTGATCTTGGTTTATGTACTTATGAAGAGCTCGAAGCACTAGTTGAAAAAGGTCAGCGAAAAGCAGAACGCGAGAGAAAAGCAAAAGAAAAGGCAGAAAAATTACAGTCTACTACTGCTTAGTGAAGAATAAATAAACATCTCCTAATCTTATACCAAATTTTTTCATAGTAGCTTTGTTGAATACATTTTTTTCATCTTGCATAATCATCCAATCATCGAATTTAACATTCATTATTCCATCACCATACTTGAGTTTTAATGTGTAATGCCAATTTAAAGCATTACCTGAACTTTCACCTAAAGCTACACCTATAATATCATCAGAAATTCCTTCGTAAGTATTTTCACCAGTTTTTTTTATTTCCCATCTTCTGAATTCTTCCTCTCCATCATCATAGAGGAAGGTCTCATTGAGAATAAAATTATCTTCCTGTTGAATACCTTCCATTTCAACAGTAAATTGTCGCCTTACCTTTCCAAGTCTATCAATAAAAAGACCACTAGCTGTTGTTTTTCCTAAAAAATACTCTTCTATTTTAAATATTGGTTTTTTGTTAGCAAAGTCTTCAAGTTTCATGTTATTGCACCCACTTACAAATATTAATAAAACAATCGCTATTAATACATTTCTCATACACACAATCAATACGCTCATTGATGAAAGTAGATCTTTAACAGATTTAATTTACCTATTGATAAAATCTATTTGATATACATCAATAGTTTTTGCCTTAAAACCTCCTGAACAATATGATAAGTAAAAATTCCACATTCTTTTAAAATCTTCAGAGTAACCTAAATTTTTTATTATATCCCATTTATTGTTAAAATTTTTTCTCCACATCTCAAGTGTTTGATAATAACTATCCGCCATTTGATTTTTAATTTGGAAGTCGAATTTTTTTTGATTAGCAATTTTTTCTAAAGCTTTTACTGATGGTAACATTCCACCAGGGAAAATATATTTTTGAATAAAATCAATTTTTCTAGTATACCTCTCAAAGAAATCTTCAAAGATTACAATAGTTTGCATTGAAAAGACTCCCGATGGTTTTAACAAGTCTTTAATTTTTTCAAAATAAGTCTGCCAATATTGTATTCCAACAGCCTCAAACATTTCAATAGAGTAGATTCTAGAATATTCTCCTTGGTGTTCCCTATAATCTTTATATATGACATTTAGCTTATTTTCTAAATGATGTTCTCTAATTTTTGTTTTTACAAATTCGTATTGCTCTTTTGAGATAGTTAAAGTATCGATTTTTATATCAGGGAATTTTGAAATTAAATAAAAAGCAAAACTTCCCCATCCAGACCCAATTTCTAAAACATGATCACCTGGTCTAGGCTCATTACCCTCAATAAGACTTTCAAATTTATTTTTTTGTGCCTCAGATAACGTTTCCGAGCCTGTTTTAAAAAAACCTGAGGAATAAGTTAAAGTATCATCCAGCCACTCCAAATAGAAATCATTACCAAGATCATAGTGAGCATGAATATTTTTTTTACTCTGAAATAATGAGTTTTTAGTTTTATTCATATATTTTTTTGATAAAAATCTGTAAAACTTTGATCCACTCATTTCGTTACCAAAAGCTCTTTCATTTAGTGCACCAAATTCTAAGAATTTACTTAAGTCGTCTGCTTCAAATTTCTTTTTTATATATGCTTCACCAAGTCCAACTGAACCGCGAAAATACAAATCCCATATCATAGAGATACGACTAATTGTTAAATGCACTGAAGGACCCTCTAATTCACCGTAAAACTCATAAGATTTACCTTTAACATTTAAAGTCAAAGATCCATATCTGATTTTAGAACAAACTTTTTTTATATATCTATCAATAAACAAGATTTTACCTAATTATAACTAATCTAAGTATAGATTATCTTTTATTCTATTGGAATATTTAAAGAATTTGCTTTTTTTTAATAAAAGCTTGATTGCCTGATAGTGAATAAGAGTGATTGTTTTTACACTCCCAAAAATATTTAAAATTAAAAACATAATAAAATTATAGAGAGTTATTTCTTTTAAATTTAAATCTATAGAGGCATAAAATATTTGCTCCTTTTTAAGGTTAAATTGATTAATATTACAAAAAAAATGGTTTTTTCTTTTATTTTTTGAAGAAATTTTATAAGTACAATCCATTTCAATAAATGGTGACACATACATATTTTTTTTAAACTCTTTATCTTTAAATTTGTTCAAAGTTAAATAATGAACTTGGTCTCCAAATGTATTTTTTACTTCATATATGATCGACTTAACTTTATTTTTACTATCAAGATATAAATAAAAGCTAATAGGGTTAAAAGAATAACCAACAATTGATGGGATACATATAAATTGGATACTATTAAAAATAATATTGTGTTTATCAGCAACATTTTTTGCAAAATCATATAAACTCTTTTTTTTATTTCTAAATCCGTGCTGTTTATAAAAAATTGAAAAAAGGTTAAATTTATTTAGAGAAATTAATGGATGGATATTTATTGTGTTACTCAGATTGATACTTAAATAAGGTGCTTTATATTGAAAAAAATTATCAGTATCCCTTGTTCTTTTATGAATTATTTTACCTATTCCAAAACAATGAGAAGAAATTAATTCCATTGTACTCTTGATGTATCCGCATTTTTAAATTCTTTCAAATCTATATTAAGCCTTTTACAAACTTTTATAGCAGATTGAATACCATCTTCATGAAAACCATAGCCAAGATAACTACCAACATAATAAGAATTCTCATAGCCTTGAATTTGTGAAATATTTTTTTGAGCATTTAAAGTTTTAGGTGAAAATATTGGATGCTCGTAAATTGTTTGATAGTGGTTCTGATTTTGATCCTGATTTAAAGATACAAAGAAATTGTCATTAGTTTCTAGTGGTTGCAATTTATTCATCCAATAACTTAAAGTGCATTTATTATTTAAATTCGTATGAAAATTCCAACTTGACCAAGCTTTTAAATGAGTTGGCATAAGAGAGTTATTTTGATGCAATTGTGCTAAATTTTTTTGAAAATCAAATTCATTTAAAACCTCATGCTCTTTTTGATGTATTTTATCTAAAAGAGGAAAAAAATGGTTGGGAGGACATGCAAATATTATAATGTCAAAAACAGATTTTTTTCCTTCAAAGAAAATTTCAATCTTGTCATTTCTTGAAATTTTTTGAATTCTACATGACTTTTTGATTTTAAATTTTGCAGATTTAATTAATAAATTGATATATTGTTTAGATCCATTTCTTATTGTTTTCCATTGTGGTCTATCCGTGAAATTAAACAATTTATGATTTTGAAAAAAATTAATAATACTTTTTAATGGCTGATTAAGAGAGTCTTGATCGGGAGTTGACCAAATACTTGAAATTAAAGGAACAAGATGGAAATTAATAAATTCATCAGAGTAATTTTTTGTTTTAAGAAAATCTCTAATTGAAATATCTGATGTAATATTTTTTTTTTGATAAACTTTATAAAAAATAATGATGTCTTTTAACATTTTGTAGAATTTTAAATTAAAAAAATTATTACGATCTGCAAATAATGCACTTAAACTCCCTCCCCCGTACTCGAATTTGTTTTCCTCATTAAGAAAACTAAAGGACATATTGCTATTAACAGTTTCGACTTTGAGAAGATCAAAAAATTTTGTTAAATTTGGGTATGTCAGTTCATTGTAGACAATAAAACCTGTATCTATTGGTATAGTATTTCCATTACTATCTTTGACTTCTCTTGTATTTGCATGTCCACCTAAATAATCATTTTTCTCAAATAGTGTTACATCAAAATATTCTTGTGAAAAATATGCTGTAGATAATCCCGCTATACCGGATCCAATTATAGCTACGCTTTTTTTTCAAATTATGATTTCGTTTGTTGATAAGCATCAAGTGCTCTGTTACGAGACTCTTTCAAATCAACGATTGGATTAACATATTTTTTTTCTTTGACTAAACTATCTAATAATTTTTTATCTAAATATGGCTCAAATACTGTTTTTGATGAATTAAATATTTTTAATTGTGGAATATACTTCAAGATAAATTGAGCCTGTGGATCGAACTTTTCTGATTGAAGCACAGGATTAAATACACGAAAATATGGGGAAGCATCTGCACCACAGCCTGCTATCCACTGCCATCCAGCTGCATTACTAGCTTCATCATAATCTAGTAAACTTTTTTGAAAATACCGCTCACCTAATGTCCAGTTTAATAATAAATTTTTCACAAGAAAACTTCCAACAACCATTCTAAGCCTATTATGCATCCATCCCTCTTCATAAATTTGACTCATTGCAGCGTCTACAAGAGGTATGCCTGTTTTACCCTCAGTCCATAGAGCAAAATCTTTTTTACTACTTCTCCATGGAAATTTTTTAAATTTA
>CACIBB010000005.1:0-86758 GCA_902584795.1 uncultured Alphaproteobacteria bacterium | reverse complement strand
TGGTACAGGTCATACATGGCATCACAGTCAAGAACAGCTCTTTAACATAATTAGGTATGGGTTTAAAATTTATAATGAAAACTACGATGGTAAAATGCAAGGTAACGATAAATTAAATGACAATGACATATGGTCTATTTTAGCTTACATGAAATCTGTTTGGCCTGAGTCAATTCAAAGAAAATACGATACTATTAGTAAACATTAATTTTAAACATAGCTGAGGAACTAAAATCCCTAAGAAAGTGGATTGAATATGAATAAAGGTTGATAATATTGATCTTTTGATATCAGCTAATTGCATATTATTTAAGCTTTTAATGTGTTTGAAATCATACTCATTTTGTTAAATTCATTCTCACATATTTTTATAGGAGGAGGATTTCTATGAAATTAATTAAAACGATTACAGCTTTGATAGCTATTTCTCTATTTGGAGCAAGCTATGCAAATGCTGGTTCTCACGCATATACAGGCCCTGACCTGTCGGGAGAAAAATTAACAATCTTTGGTCCTTGGTTGGCGCCACAAGATGATGATTTCAGGGATGTCATATCAATTTTTGAAGCAGCAACAGGAGCATCTGTCGAGTATGGTGGTTCTGATGAATTTGAATCAATTATTAATATTGACTGTCAAGCAGGTAGTCCAGCTGACATAGCTGTATTCCCTCAGCCAGGATTAGCAGCAAACATTGCAGCTACTGGTTGTTTATCTCCATTAGGTGATGACGTCAAACAAATGGTTCTTGACAATTATGCTGCAGGACAATCTTGGGTTGATCTTACAACATATAAAGATCCAACTGGTTTTGATAAGTTCTATGGTGTTTTTTATAGAGTCAATGTAAAAAGCTTAGTGTGGTATTCACCAGATAACTTTGAAGACAACGGGTATGAGATACCTTCAAGTATGGAAGAGTTATTAGCATTAGCTGATCAAATGGTCAGTGATGGGAATACTCCATTCTGTATCGGTCTAGGTTCTGGTGGCGCAACTGGTTGGCCAGCTACAGACTGGATGGAAGACATTATGTTAAGAACTCATGCACCTCATATTTATGATCAATGGGTATCTAACGATATGAAATTTAACGACCAAAGAGTAATTGATGCAATGGAATTTTTTGGTTCAATTGCATTAAACGACTCTTATGTAAATGGTGGAACTAAAGCAGTTGCTACAACAGATTTTAGAGACTCACCAAATGGTCTTTTCACATCACCTGCTGAGTGTATGATGCATAGACAAGCAAGCTTTATTCCTGCATTCTTCCCTGAAGGAGCTGAAGCTGGTGTTGACTATGACTTCTTTTACTTTCCACCTTTTGAGTCTATAGACCTAGGAAAACCTGTTTTAGGTGCTGGTACTTTAATGGCCCCAACTAATAACAGAAAAGTCACTACTGAATTCATGAAATTCTTGCTTCATACAGAAGCCAACGAAAGATTCATGGAAAAAGGTGGTTTTTTAACACCTCATAAGTATGTGGATACAAGCAAATATTCTAGCGATACGTTCAGAGGTCTGCATGATATCCTAATAAATGCAACAACTTTCAGGTTTGATGGCTCAGACTTGATGCCTGGTTGGGTTGGTGCAGGATCTTTCTGGACAGGAATGGTTGATTATACCAATGGTAAATCAGCTCAGGATGTTGCTGACGAAATCCAAACTAGCTGGGAAGCTGGTCAATAAAAAAATAGTTAATTTCTAAACTAAGGGCGAATAGTGTATTATTTGCCCTTAGCATCTTTCTAATACAATGAGTATTTTCTCCCTAGCAATTACTGTTTTAGTTGGCGTTCTCTTTTTTGTATTATTTTTTCACTTATCAAATTTTTTACTAGATTATTTTAGAGTAAAAACATCTAAAAATTTTGCTTTTGAAAATTCTATTAGGGTTATTATTTTTATAGCACCTGCTTTCATAGTGTTATTTGTTTTTATTATTTATCCTGTATTTGAAACTATAAGATTGAGTTTTTACGACAAAGTAGGTGAAAACTTTGTAGGGCTCTTTAATTATACCTGGGCTATTAATGATCCTGATTTTAGAAGAAGTATTATTAATAATTTAGGTTGGTTAATTGTTGTTCCAACTTTAAGTACTTTTTTTGGTTTAGTCATTGCAAATCTAGCAGATAGAATTTGGTGGGGATCAATTGCAAAGTCAATAATTTTTATGCCCATGGCAATTTCATTTGTTGGAGCAGGTGTGATATGGAAATTTATGTATGATTATAGAGGACCAGGTGATCAACAAATTGGACTTTTAAATGCAATAGCAGTCGCTTTAGGCTTTGAACCACAAGCATGGTTAACAATTCCATTGTGGAATAATCTTTTTTTAATGGCAATTATGATCTGGATACAAACTGGTCTTGCCCTAGTTATTTTTAGTGCAGCTCTAAGGAGTATTCCTAATGAAACTTTAGATGCAGCTAGGATAGATGGTGCAAGTGAATTGAAAATTTTCTGGTCAATTATCATTCCATATCTAGAGCAGACAATCTTGGTAATTTGGACAATTATTACAATTCTAGTTTTAAAAGTTTTTGACATTATCTATGCAATGACCAATGGTCAGTGGCAAACTGAGGTTCTGGCAAATTTAATGTACGATTGGATGTTCAGAGGGGGTGGCGACTCAGGTAGGGGTAGTGTTCTTGCTTTTTGTATCTTGATTGGAGTTATCCCAATATTGGCTTGGAACTTATACAGACATAAGCAAGAGCAAAAAGTATGAAAAAACTAACCTTTACCTCAGTATTCTCCCAACTTTTGTTATTATTGTTCGTAATTGCATGGATTGTTCCAACATTTGGGCTATTTATCAGCTCTCTAAGAGATAAAGATGTTTTAGCTATAAGTGGTTGGTGGACCTCGTTTACCACTACTGAGGTCAACGAAATATATCGTACAAAAGGCAAAGAGGACCAGATCAAAGAAGGAGATTACTATTTTATAAAAAGTAATTTATTTGATGAAAATCAGGTTAAAGAGATTTATCGGTTTGGAATTACCTCTAAGAATATTGATGAATATGAGGTTGGTGAGACTGCATTATTTAAAGATGAAACAGAAATTACAGTTTTTGAAAATGGTGATTATGTTTGGAAATCAAAAGAAGAGTTTAAAAAGAAAAAAGGGAAAAGAATTTTTGTATCAGCTAAGAGTCCTCCAAGCTTTACACTTGATAATTATAAAGAAGTGCTTCTTAAAGAGGGATTAGGGCAGGCATTCTTAAATACATTTGCAGTAGCACTTCCTGCAACTTTAATACCTTTAATTATTTGCTCGTATTTTGCGTATGCACTTACCTGGATGAAATTTTATGGTAGAGATCTTCTACTAGCTACTATAATAGCATCTCTGGTTGTTCCATTGCAGATGTGCTTAATACCTGTGCTAACAATATACAATGACTTTGGGGCATTATTCGGTGTCTCTGCTAAATCTTATCCCGGTATTTGGATGGCACATACGGGATTTGGTCTTGCGTCAACTACTTTTTTATTATGGAATTTTCTAAAAACACTACCTAGCGAAATGATCGAAGCAGCTAGAGTTGATGGAGCGACACATTACGATACTTTTATAAAAATAGTAGTGCCATTATCAATACCCTCTTTTGCATCGATTTTTATCTTACAATTTTTATGGGTGTGGAATGATTTGCTTGTTGGTTTAGTTTTTTTAGACAAACATCCAAGTGAAATTATTTTAACAGCAAAGTTAAAAGAGCTTCTTGGATCGAGAGGAGAAAATTGGGAAATTTTAACAACAGGTGCCTTTGTATCAATGACGGTCCCTTTATTTATTTTCTTTTCTCTTCAAAGATATTTTATTAGAGGACTTGTAGCAGGATCAGTAAAAGGCTAATGATAATAGGTAAATAAATAATGGGAAAAAGAATTGTAATAATAGGAGCAGGAAGTACTAACTTTGGTTTGAAGATAATTGGAGACTTTTATAAGTCTCAAACCCTTAAAGGATCCACTATCGTCCTCCACGACATTAGGCCCGAGGCAGTTGAAAAAACAAGGAAAATTGCTGAAAATTATAAAGAAAAACTTCAGGTAGATTTTCAAATTGAAGCTACCACTTCAAGAGAAGAGGCTCTCAAAGGTGCTGATTTTTGCTTAATCTCAATTGAAGTTGGAAATAGATTTGAACTCTGGGAACAAGATTGGGGGGTACCAGTTGAATATGGTTTTAAACAAATTTATGGAGAAAACGGAGGCCCCGGAGGTCTATTTCATGCTTTAAGAATAATACCAGTAATCATAGAAATTTGTGAGGACATAGAAAAGATTTGCCCTGACGCTGTTGTATTTAATTACTCTAACCCCATGCAAAGAATATGTCATGCTCTTACCACAAAATTTCCAAATCTAAATATTATTGGCTTATGCCACGAAATTCATTCTATGGAAAGACAATTGCCAACGTTGCTCGATACCAACCTCGACAATATAGAATTTGAAGCAGGAGGGCTAAATCATTTTAGTATCCTATTGGATGTCAAATATAAAGACACCAAAAAAGATGGATATCCTATTATTCGAGATAAATTTAATAGCTACTACTCTAACTTAATTAATGATCATGAGGGTTTTGAGTCAGACCCTGGGGCTGAAAGAGGAGTCTTCTTTGAGTTATTTAAAAAATACTCTTATCTACCCATTACAACAGACAGTCATGTCGGAGAATACATGCAATGGGCTTTCAGCGTGGCTGATCACGAAGGTATTTCAGATTTTTATAAAAAATATAAAAATAGATGTTTAAATTTTTATGAAGATGACTTTTTATATGGGAGGTTTTTTGATAATAGCAAACCAAAACTAGATGAGAGAGTTGTGCCAATTATTGAAAGTATTATTGAAGATGACAATAGACTTGAACATGCAGTAAATATCCCAAATAATAATTTTATTGAACATTTACCAAATGATATTGTAGTAGAAGTACCAGCAGTTATTAACAAAAAAGGTGCGAATGGAAAAAAACTAGATAATTATCCTAAAACATTTGGCGCTCTTTTAAATTCACAAACAGGAGTCATACAATTAACAACAGAGGCAATTTTAAATAAATCAAAACATGGTGCATATTTAGCTCTTTTGTCAGATCCTATTGTTGATGATGCAATTAAGGCTGAGAAACTTTTAAATACTATGATTAATAAACAATCAAAATTTTTAGGATATTTAAACTGATGGCAGATATAGAACTCAGCTCAATTAATAAATTCTTTGGAAAAACTCATGTAATAAAGGATTTTTCACTTAATATTAAAAGTCAGTCGTTTACAACACTTGTTGGGCCCTCTGGGTGTGGAAAGTCGACATTATTAAGAATGATAGCTGGGTTAGAAGAAACTAATTCGGGAAAAATATCAATTGGTGGAGAAGAAGTAAATAACCTCCCTCCTAAAGAAAGAAATATTGCTATGGTTTTTCAATCTTATGCTCTTTATCCTCATATGACTGTTTTTGATAATATGGCATTTGGGCTAAAGTTAGAGAAAAGACCTAAAGATGAAGTTAAAGATAGAGTGCATGAGGCTGCAAAAATTTTACAAATTGAAGATTATCTTCTGAGAAAGCCTAAACAGTTATCTGGAGGTCAAAGACAAAGAGTTGCTATTGGTAGAGCAATAACTAGAAAACCTAAGGTCTTTTTATTTGATGAACCTTTATCTAATTTAGATGCAGCTTTGAGAGTTCAAATGAGAATTGAATTAGCAAAATTACATGATCACTTGGATGCAACAATGGTTTATGTGACTCATGACCAAACTGAGGCAATGACTTTATCTGATGAGATTGTTGTGTTAGATCAAGGTGAGATTTCCCAACAAGGTAAGCCAATAGAATTATATAATAATCCCAATAATTTATTTGTTGCAGGTTTCATTGGCTCTCCAAAGATGAACTTTGTTAATGCTAAAATTTTATCAGTAGATCAAAATAAAGTTGAAATTAATGTTTTGGGTTCAAAGATTACAATTTCAAAAACAATTAAATCAAATGAAAATACTGATATAATTTTTGGTATTAGACCCGAGGATATAATTATTACCGATGACCCAGATTGTGATTTCCAAGGCAAAGCTTTTGTTGTGGAGAAATTAGGTTCAAACACTTTTATTTATTTAGATAATGAGGGCGACCCAATAGTAGTTGAGGCATCAGGAGATAGCCAAATTAAGGTTGGTGATGATGTTAAAATTAAATTTGATTTAAACAAAACTAATTTATTTAATTCTAGTAACAAAATTAGAATTGATTAACTTATCTTTTCTTCAAGACTTTCCTAAAGATTTTAAATTTGGAGTTGCTACTTCCTCTTATCAGATTGAAGGAACGATGTACGGTAATTGTGGTAAATCAATTTGGGACGATTTTGCTGAGAGAAAATTGAATGGCATTGATGGGAAGCTTGCTTGTAAACATATTGAATATTTCAAAGAGGATATTAAACTTATAAAAGACGCGGGTTTTAAGACCTATCGTTTCTCATTTGCTTGGCCAAGATTATTTCCAGACAACAACAAAGATGTAAATGTAAAGGGTGTGGATTTTTACAAGCAATTATTAGAAGAAATAAATAATTGTGATTTAGAGGCATTCCCAACAATTTATCATTGGGATCTTCCCATAAGATTTCAAAAAATTAAAGGTTGGGAGGATCAGGAAACCTGCAAGCATTTTGGAGATTTCTCTTTTTTCATATCAAAAACATTTGGAGATCAATTTGAAAAAATTTCAACCATTAATGAGCCTTGGTGTGTTTCTTGGTTAAGTCATTATCTAGGAGAGCATGCGCCAGGTATTAAAAATATCCAATCAGCTGCTAAAACTATGCATAATATTTTATTTGCGCACTCTCAATCTGTTGAAGCATTAAGGTCATGTAATGCTCATCAAATCGGAATAATTTTGAATAATCAGTTCGGTCAATCTATAGATAACAATGAAGAAAATATTCAAGCAACAAAACTATTTGATGAGATTCATAATAGATGGTTTTCCGATGCTATCTTTAAAGGTAAATATCCAGAATTAGCTTTATCCATCCTAGAAAAATACCTCCCAGAAAATTATAAAACACAATTAGAATTAATATCTTTGCCAATTGATTGGATAGGATTGAATTATTACACCCGGTCTTTAATCAAATATAAAAAATCAGATGATGGTGTTAATTATGAGTCTAATAGTGGAACGCTAAAAAAAACAGATATGGGATGGGAATTTTACCCTGAGGGATTGAGCTACTTTATTAAAAGAATTAATAAAGAATACGATAATAATATTCCAATCTATATTACAGAAAATGGGATGGCTAATAATGACAAATTATCTTTAGAAAATAGTATTCAAGATCAAGATAGAATAGAATTTTTCAATATACACTTAAAAGAGGTGTTAAATTGCGTGAATGAAAAATTACCAGTTAAAGGATATTTTGCTTGGTCATTACTTGATAACTATGAGTGGGCATTTGGTTACTCAAAAAGATTTGGTTTAGTTTTTACTGATTTCCAAAACTTTAAGAGAATACCCAAAAATTCTTATTATGAATTTCAAAAATACTTGAAATAAGAGTCTACCTTATACTCCTTCCACCATCTACAGGTATAGTCAAACCTGTCATAAAAGATGCACTCTCACTTGCTAAAAAATATATTACATTGGCCACTTCTTTTGGTTTGCCAACCCTTCCTATGGGATGGTTTTCTTTCATTCTTTTTTGATACTCTTTTAGTGATAAATCTTTTTTAAAGGAAGCCAACATTGGTGTCTCAATAGCCCCTGGAGCGACAGCGTTTACTCTTATTTTATTTTTTGTTAAATCCAGAGCAAGTGAGGCTGTAAAAGATATTATTGCACTTTTAGAGGTCGCATATGCCAACATATTTTTAGCTCCTCTAATACTATTTATAGATGCAACATTTATAATTGAAGAATTTTTAGCTTTTTTAAGAAAAGGTAAAATATACTTACAAGCAAGAAAGGTGCCTGTTACGTTATTATTGAGATGGTATGACCAATCACTCATAGACGTGGTCTCTAAATTTCCACTCAATCTGACACCTGCGCTATTCACTAAGACATCAATTTTTTTATATTTTTTTTTTATATATAGAGCTAGATTTTCCCAATCCTTATTCTTAGTAATATCAATGCGATGGTATTCGATATCTTTAGTATTTTTGTTATTATTATTTTTAAGGTAAGTACCAATAACTTTGTATCCGTTATCTAAAAAAATTTTAGATGTACTTTTTCCGATACCTGACTCAGCGCCTGTTATTAAGACAACTCTTTTTTTAGATGTCAAAAATTAAACACCTTTACGCTGTTTGTTCTTTCCAGACTCAAAATCCTCAAGGGCATTTTTGTTATCATCAGTAATTGGATCTTGTAATGTTGGGCTTTCCCAAAATGCAGTCCCCTCTAACCATTCATAACCATGAGTTTTAATTGTAATAACATAAGTTTTATCTGAGTCTTTGGCCCTTTTATATGCTGCTTCTAGCTCTGAAGTTGAGCTTACAGTCTCTGCATTAGCTCCCATACTTTTTGCGTGATTTTCAAAATCTACAAATTTAAGATTGGTCGCTCTAGCAGCACGAAGATTACAAATGTATTCTTTTCCTCCTTTAGCTAATTGAAGGCGATTAATAACCATGTGCCCTCCATTATCACATACTATAATAATGAGCTTTTGATCGTATATAACTGAGCTATATATATCTGTATTATTTAATAAGTAAGAACCATCACCAACAAATACCACCACGTCTTGATCGGGTTTCGCCATTTTAATTCCTAGTGCGCCTGAAATTTCATATCCCATACAACTAAAACCCCACTCAGTTTCAAAGGTATTCAGCTGCTTTGGTTTCCAAACTTGTACAACCTCTCCTACAAGTCCTCCTGCTGCTGTTACTACAATATCACTTGGATCTGAATTTCTATAAACTGCACCTACGGCGTGTGCATAGGAGGGTTCCTCTTGATTGGTAGGTCCGCTTTGTTTTTCAACATAAGCATCCCATTCATTCTTTTCCTTAATTGCTCTTTTATACCAGTCATCAGGAGCTTTCCAATCACCAAGAGCTTCAGATATTTTCTGAAGACCTACTTTAGCATCGCTTATAACAGGGGTTGCTAAATGTTTTGTAGTGTCGTATCGAGCTGTATTTACTGAAACTAATTTGAAATTAGGATTTTCAAAATTTGCCCATGAGCCTGTGGTAAAATCTGCGAGCTTTGTACCTATGGCTAAAGCTAAGTCGGTATCTTTAGATAAACTATTTGATGAGCCTTCTCCTAACGCACCAACCGCACTAATATAATACGGATCATCTTTAGTCATACAACCAATACCCATTACCGTTGAAGTGACAGGAATGTTATGTTTTTTTGCAAATTTTGAGAGTTCTTGCTCTGCTTCAGAGTAGAGAACACCTCCTCCTGAAATAATAATAGGTTGTTTTGAGTTTTTTATTTTTTCGACTGCTTGATTGATCTGACTTGGATCTGGATGAATTCTTCTTATCTCGTGTACTTTTTCCTCGAAAAATACTTCAGGGTAATCAAATGACTCTCCTTGAACATCTTGTGCCATTGCAATAGTTGCTGGTCCACAGTCAGAGGGATCAAGCATGACTTGGATAGCTTGAGGAAGAGAAGCAAGAATTTGTTCTGGTCTTGTAATTCTATCGAAATACTTTGAAACAGGTTTAAAAGCATCATTTGCGGTTTCAATAGGTGAGTTGAAATTTTCAACTTGTTGCAAAACAGGATCAGGAAATCGACTAGCAAAAGTATCTCCTGGTAATAACAATATTGGAAGTCGATTGCTCAGAGCTACTGCTGCAGCTGTAACCATATTTGTTGCCCCAGGACCTACTGATGAGGTGGCAATAAAAATTTGTTTTCTTCTCATGGCTCTAGCATATCCAATACCAGTCAAAGCCATACTTTGTTCATGATGACCTCTGAAACCAGGAAGATCAGACTGGAACTCTTCCATTGCTTGGCCTAAACAAGCAACATTACCATGGCCATAAATAGCAAATGCTCCTGGGAATAGTGGAGCTTTCTTACCATCAATGATAGTTTTTTGCGCAATTAAATATTTAAACAGTGCGTGAGCACAAGACAATTTGATGGTTTTCATTATTCCTCCAAAAAACTTAACCGTAAAATGATATTACACGATAGAAAGATAATTTGAATGAAAAACCTTTTAAAATTGTCACTTTTTTGACATAACTTTGAATCAAGAGAAAATATGAAAGTTGCTGTACTAGGTAAAGTTGACCAAAAAGGCTTATCGTTTTTGAAAGAAAACGAATTCAAGGTCATTGAAATTGAGAATTTTGAAATACAAAACTTAAAGGAACAATTAAAAGATATTGATGGAATTTTATTAAGAACTACAAAACTTGATAAAGAAATTTTACAACATTGTGACAATTTAAAAATCATATCAAGACATGGAGTTGGTTACGATAATGTTGATCTTGATTTTCTCAATGAAAATAAAATTGCGCTTGGTATTACATCTACTTCTAACGCTGTAAGTGTTGCTGAACATGTATTATCATTTTTTATTTATTTAACAAAAAATTTATCCCTATCAGATAGACTGGTTAAAGAAGGTAATTTTGAAAAAAGATCTAACTTACCAAATTTTTTTGAATTGTATAAAAAGAAAGTACTTATTATTGGTTTTGGTAGAATAGGAAAAGAAGTTGCTAAGAGATGTCTCGGATTTGATATGGAGGTATATGTATATGATCCTTTTTTAGATAATGATATAATAATTATAAATCAATGTATACCAATTGAGAAAAACCAAGGTTTAGCTATAGCTGATTTTATTACTATCCATTTACCATTAAATGGAGACACTAAGAACTTTATCTCCCAAAAAGAGTTAAATGTGATGAAGAAAAACTCCATTCTTGTAAATACATCAAGAGGTGGGATCGTTAACGAAAATGACTTATGTATAGCTTTAGAGTCAAAAAAAATTCAAGGTGCAGGAGTGGATGTGTTTGTATCTGAGCCACCTGAGTCTAGTCATCCTTTTTTTAAGTTAGATAATATTTTGCTGACACCTCACAATGCAGCATTAACATTAGAATGTAGGGAAAGGATGTCCTTAGAAGCTTCACAAAATATTGTTTTTTTCTTAAAGAACATGAGCGAATTAAATGTAGAAAATTTAGTGAATAAACAATATTTATAAAAATCAAAAATCAGCCAAAAGTTGCTTTGATCCTTGAGTCCCTGTTTCAATTTTATAGAGATTTCCGTCAGCACTATCGTTAATAGGATATGCTCTTAGAGAGGTCACATATAGACATGATAAATCAGAATTTCCAAATGTTACACAAGTAGGTGTCCTTGTAGGGAGATCAATTTTTTCAATGATTTTGCCATTTTTTGTATCAATACATATAATACATTTTCCCCTAACTCTTGCTGACCAATAGTTGTCATCAATATCCAAAGTGGCGCCATCTGGTTCTCCAACATCTTTGAAGATCATATTTGACTCTAATTCATTTAGTTTTTTAAAATCTTGATTGTAGCTAAATTTTTGTATCCGGCCGGTTGGGGTGTCTGCAAAATACATAATATTGTCCTTTTGAGAGAAAGCTAATCCATTGGAAACAGTGATATCTGATAGTAGATGGGTTAAGGATAAATCTGGAGCCAGTCTATAAAGATTTGCTATAGGTTTTCTATTTTTTTTGTCAGAGTCCTCATTATAAGTTCCAAATACAATACCGCCATATGGATCTACTTTTGCATCATTAATACGCGTCCCTTTTATGCCTATTTCAACTTCACATATTTTTTCAAATGATGAAAAGTCTTTATTAGATATAACAATAGATTTGGGAAACCCAATTACATATCCTTCATTTTTTCTAGGTAAAATAAAACCTGCTCTATCAGACAGGTTAAAATTAAAACTTTGATTTTTATTATCAAGTTTCCAAATTTTTTTTCCTTCTATGTCTGACCAGAATAATGAACTATTTCTAAAATCCCAGAAGCAACTTTCTCCAAGAATATTTTTACATTTTAGGGCTATTGAAATATTTTTAGTGTTCATATAATTCTTATTGATAATTAATTTATATTCTTTATACAATTTTCTAAAATAGGTGGAAGAAAATCAAAATTGTTTGACCAAGCATAATGTATTTCCATTCTCATAAATTCAATATCTTCTAATGGAAAATGCCCTTCCTCATATTTATCTAATATTTTTTGCTTTCTTAAATAAATTTCGTTGGAAGTTTTTTCATCTTTCATTTGTTTAAAAAAATCTACTGCGAGCTCGTATGTTGCAATACAAATAATTTCATCCTCGTTATAAGCAGATAAGTTGTTACTAAAAAACAAAAAGGCTAATAATAATATTTTACGCACAAGATAAACATAAATCAAAGCTAGGGTTTTAAAACAAATAAATTTGAGTCTCTCTCATCAGCAATAACATATATATTGCCTAATTGGTCTATCTCTACATCTCTTACTCTTCCAATTCTATCTTTAAAAATTATCTCCTCTTTAACAAATTTATTATCTTTTCTGTGTAAAACAGAAAGATATTTATATTTTAGTGAAGATACTAAGAGTGAATTTTGCCAATCTGGAAAGGCATCTCCATTATAAAACTTAATACCACTAACTGCTATTGATGGCACCCAAATATAATCAGGTTTTATAAATCCAGGCTCCCACGCATTACCGTCACCTATTTTAGTACCTGAGTAATTGGTTCCACCCCAACCTATTTTTTTCCAACCATAATTAGATCCACTTACAACTTTTCCTATGAAGTCGCCTCCTTTAGGTCCATGATTAGATATGTAAATTGAATTTGTTTGAGGATCCAATGTCATCCCTTGAGGGTTTCTAACACCAATTTGGTATAACTCAGGTAACCAGTTATTGCCTGAAATAAAAGGATTATTATCAGGTAATTGGCCATTTTTGTGAATTCTGATTATTGCTCCAATAGAGTTTGAAAAGTCTTGGGCAATCATACCCTTGCCTCTTTCCCCGATACTTACATAAAGATAATCATCAAGAATTTCTATTCGTGAACCAAAATGCTTACCATTACTGAAGTATGGTAGTGCTTCATAAATAAGTTTTTCATTTATGAGGATATTGTTTTTAAACTCAGCACGATAAATGGCAGTAGTGTATTTACCATTTTTTTTAATGGAACCAGAGACCCATATAATATTTTTATCACTTACTATATCTAGAAGTCCTCCTTGTCCATGTTGAACAAAGGGAATTTTATGATCAATTTTTATTTTTGTATAATCATTTGTATTAACAAGATAAATTTCACCTGATTTTTGTGTGATCAATAACTGATCATCAATCCAGCTCATACCCCAAGGATTGTTTAACGATACTGGTGTTTTCTCTAAAGTTATAGAATGCGTATTTGCACTAAATAATAAAAGACAAAATGTAAATAAAAAAGTTTTTTTAAATGAGTTTATTATCTTCATATATGCAGCAATGTTCTGCTGGTAATTTTAGAATAACTTTTTCTGACGGTATGTCTAATTCTCTTTTAACTTTTGCTTTTATTTTAAATGAGTCAAAAGATGCTGTAACAAGTTTATAATTTCCAAAATCTTCGACTTCGATTACGTCTGCTTCTAATGAATTATCACTATGTTCACTTTCAACTGTTATATACTCAGAACGGATTCCTAGTTTTAGGTTTTCCGAATTAGAATTATTAATATTTGTTTGAACTTTGAATGAATTAGCTCCTATACTAATTTCGTTTTTAGAACTTGCGGAGCATTCATATAAATTCATTGCAGGTGAACCAATAAAATAACCAACGAATGTTGTTTGAGGTCTTTCAAAAAGATCCTTTGGTGATCCTGCCTGCACAACTTCACCTTGATCCATGACAATAATATTATCTGCAAATGTCATAGCCTCATTCTGATCATGAGTTACATATATCAATGTTGTCTTGTACTTATCATTTATTTCTTTTAATTTTCTTCTAAGACGAAATTTTAAGTCAGGATCAATAACTGTCAGTGGTTCATCCATTAATATAGCAGCTACATCCTCCCGAACTAAACCTCTTCCGAGAGAAATTAATTGCTTTTGATCTGCTGTTAATCCTTTTGCTCGATTGTTCAAATAATCTTGTAAATTCAGTATTTCTGCAACTTCTTTGACTTTTCTTTCTATTTGATCCTCTGGAAACTGTCGACATTTTAGAGGAAAAGCAAGATTTTCGAATACTGTCATTGTTCCGTAAATTACTGGAAATTGAAACACTTGGGCGATGTTTCTTTCTTCAGTAATCATTGAGGTTACTTCTCTTTCATCGAAAAATACTTTTCCATGGGAAGGATTTACTAAACCACTCATAATATTTAACATTGTTGTCTTTCCACAACCTGAGGGACCAAGCAGTGCATAACGTCCACCATCTGCCCAAGAAAGAGACATTTCTTTCAAAGCAAATATTGGGTTGCTTGCATTGGGCTCATAAGTGTGTGCAATATTATCTAAAATTATTTTAGCCATTATTGTTGATAGGGAGAATGTCGCAGTTCCCCGGACTCCTCAAATAAATAAATTTTTGATTTATCAAAATTAATTTTTACAACCTCATTTGTATTATAGGTTTTTACCTCTTCAATTGTGGCAACACATTTTAAATTTTTATTACGTAAGTGAAGAAAGGTCTCTGAACCTGATATTTCAGAAATTTCTACGTCAAAAGCAAAACCTTGATCATCAAGAAATATATCTGTAGCCCTAATGCCTACTAAATACTTTCCGTTAGGTACAGACTTGAGTTCATCAGGGGTTTGGATTTGAACGCTATCATTCATTATCAAAGAATTATCTTGTATAAGACATTTATTGATATTCATTGCAGGGTCATTAGTAATTTCAGCAACTTTAGCAGTTGCAGGATTTTCAAATACATCTTTAGCTGTACCTGTCTGAAGTATTTTACCTTCATCAATTACAATAATATCACCGTTGAGTTGCATCGCCTCCAAAGGGTCTGTGCTAGCATAAATTAAAATTGAGTTTGACTCATCAGATACATTGAAAAGTTTTTTAAATTCCTCTCGAAGGCCCTCTCTTAATTTGTAATCAAGGTTAACGAGAGGTTCATCTAATAAAAGTATTTTAGCTTTTTTTGCCAGAGATCTTGCGAGAGCAACTCTTTGTTGCTGTCCACCAGATAGTTCTTGGATTTTTCTTGACTCAAAACCGATCAAACCAACTTTCTCCATCGCAACTTTGACTTCTTTTTCAATTAAATTTTCATCCATTTTCCTTTGTTTTAGTGGAAAAGCGATGTTATCTCTGACATTTAAATGCGGATAATTTATAAATTGCTGATACACCATCGCTACATTTCTTTTCCAAACAGGAATTGACAAAAAATCTGTATCTTCAAAATTTATAGATCCCGAGTCAGGTGTTTGAAGACCAGCAATAGTTTTCAAAAGTGTAGTTTTGCCTGATAAAGTTCTACCTAATATCGTATACATTTTTCCTGAGTCAAATCTCAAACTAATATCATTTAAATGGTATTCCTCTGTTGGTTTAAAAGAAATATGGTCAAGCAATAAAGACATTATTTTAAAGCTCCAGATAAATTACCCTTTGATAAATAACGCTCTACAATAAACGCCACTATTATTAACGGTGCAACAGATACAAGTGCTGCTGCAGATAAACTCCACCATGGTGTAATTGAAGAATTTAGTGCTACAATTTTGACTGGAAGCAATTGTACTTTTGTAAAAGTTAAAATAAAGGCAAAGAAAAAATCAATCCAACCAAATATAATACAAAACAAACCTGCCACTAACATACCTGGAACTGAGTTAGGGAGAACCACTTTAAAAAAAGCTTGGAATGGGTTACATCCATCAATTAAAGCTGTTTCATCAATTTCTCTGGGAACACGATTAAAAAAATCAACCATAATCCAAACAGCGATTGGCATTAATAAAACAATATAAACAAGTATTAAACCAGCGAGACTGTCTAGAAGCCCTAAGGAACTTAAGAAAATAAAAAAAGGAATTGACAATACAACAGGAGGCATAATTCTTTGAGATATAAAAAAGAATGTAATGTCATTATTTTTTACAATTCCAGCTTTGAAAGTGTAACGAGATAAAGCATAAGCAGCTAATGTGCCTAAGACAATGCTGATCAAACTCGCCGTTAATGTAACAAAAATACTATTAAAATATGGTCCAATAATATTTATGCCACCTTGAGAACCAGGTTTAAATAAAACACTCCATCCATCTAAAGTTGGTTCAAACTGTAACCACGGTATATAAGTCGCTCCTCCTGTAACTGAATTGAAATCCTTAAAAGAAGTTGATATGGCCCATAGAAAAGGAGCAATGACAAAGCAAGCCCATAGTACAACAAAAAAATATTTCAAAAATGTATATAACTTAGGCATTTTATTCCCTCATCAAAACCTTCGTTAAAACTTTAACAATAATTGTCAAGCTTATGATCATGATAATAAGGTAAGTAAAAGATGCGGTTGCGGCGTACCCCATTTGGAATTCTCGAAGACCTTTTATGAAAATGAAAAAGCTTGATGTTTCCGTGGATGTACCTGGGCCTCCGCTGGTCAAAACAAAAACTGTATCCATAATTTTAGAAGCCTCAATAAGTCTTATTATTATAGCTCCTATAGATATGGGCGCCATCAGGGGAAAAGTGACATATATAAATTTTTTAAAAGGGGAGGCGCCGTCAACAGCTGCAGCTAAAAAAGGTTCTTTAGGTAAACTTAAAAGTCCAGCCAACATCAATAGAAACATAAACGATGTCCACTGCCAAACTTCTACTACGATAATGGAGACTTTTGCTAAACCAGGGCTAGATAACCATGGGGGTTGTACTCCAAAAATACTCAGAAAATCATTTAAAGGTCCCAAGGATTCATGAAAAAAAGTTCTCCAAATAACAGTCATAATTACTGGAGTTGTCATCATAGGAATGAGAAACAAAACTCTAAAAAATCTTTTAAACTTAATATCCTTCCAGACCATGTGGGCCAAAGCAAACCCAATTATATATTGAAGAAAAACCGTAGTTATTGCTAAAAAACTTAATCTAAAAAAAGACTGCCAAAAACGAGGGTCATCAGTAAATAATCGAATATAATTTTTAAGACCTATAAAATCTAATCCGGGATTAAAACTATTCCATCCTGATAAACTTAACCTTACAGTAAAAATTATTGGAAAAATTAGTATACCAATTAAAACTATTAAACCGGGAAGTAAAAATACATATTTATGTTTAAAGTTCATTCAGTAATAAATATTTTATAAAATTAATCTTTGGGGTGATCGCTCAGTATTATGAGCGATCACTAAGTTAAATCAAATTAATAATTTATAATTCGTTATCTTCCATTTTGACACCAACAGCGTATGCATCTCTAACGTTATCAGCACCAACTCTATCGAGGATTGATACCCACTCAGCATAAACTTCGTCAAGTGCCTCTTGAGGAGATAATTGTCCTGCTAAAGCTTTTGCCGTTCCAGTTGCTAATGCACTGTTGAACTCAAAAGTACCAGGAACTCTTAATGGAAATACTCTGTTAGTACTTTTTTCCATATCAGCAAGTGTGTCGACGTATGATTGAGCAATGTCTGAGTCCCAACCAATTTGTGTCCAAACATCAGCTTTAAAGTCCTCTTCCATAAATGGGTTCACACCAAATCGACCAATTCCGATATCTGCTTGGTGATTAGCACCATTTGCAAAGAAGCAAAGATAATCAAAAGCGACATCTTTATTTTCTGACTTTCCTGCAACACCAACTGCCCATCCCCATACGAAGAAAGGAGCTTGATTGTATCTTGCTTCCCAGGCACCCATCCCTCTGTTCCAAACTTTTTCGGCACCAGGAAGTTGTGCGGCACCTACTTGGTTTGCAATTGGACTATCTGGTTGCATTGCTGCTACAAAAGCATCGTCCCATGAGAAACTAAATAAGGTCTGGCCTCCACCAAAAGAGTTAATTTCATCTCCTAGACCAAAATTAATTCCTCCAGGTGGTACATAGTTAACTGCATCAACCCAATCTGTGAGAGCTTCAACAAATCCAGGGTTATTAATTAGTGGTTCCATAGTTTCTAAATCAAAGAAGAAACCTCCTGGGGTGCTCTCATTTTTGGCGTAAGCAACTGAACGAGAATAGAAAGCAGCGTACATAAGGTCATCTTTTTTCATAACCTCAGCAGAACCATATTCTAGTTCTCCGTCACCATCCCAGTCCCAACCATTAAAGTAAGAAGCCATTTCTCCGTACTCTTTCCAAGTTGTTGGAACTTTTAATTCCTTACCTGTATCAGCTTTATACTTAGCTTGCATCTCAGGATTATCGATGACGTCTTTTCTATATTTTAAATAGTGTCTGTCACCATCAACAGGATACTGATACATAACACCGTCCCATGAAGCGATAGCCTTGTGTGAGGCTGATACACCATCCATTTGGTCCACATATTCTTGTGGCACAGGCGCTAAATATCTTTTCCAGTCATTGATAAAGTTTGAAAAACCAAAGACGATATCATATGGAGCCTGACCAGCTTGGAAAGGAACCATTGCCTTTGAGTAAAGGTCACCAGCAGGAGTATGTGTTACTTCTACTTTAGCACCTGTTAATTTTTCAAACTGCTCAGCGTGAAGAGCGGTTGGCTCTCCCATAACAGGGATAGCGTGTGTATTTATAGTAAGTGTTCTTCCACTATAGTCTTTTTGAGACATAGACTCATAAGAACACATTCCAGGAATATCTCCTGTAGCAGCAATGTGTGGAAATTGATCTCCCCACTTGTCTGCATGTGCAACTTGGCTGCCTATCAAGAGGACAGACGCCAAGGCGCTTATCAAAGTTTTAAGTTTCATATATTTCCCTCCCTTAATACTTCGTTTTTTGCTCAGAACTAAATCTGATAACAAACTTTTTATGGTACTAAAACCGCTCTTCCTTTCACAAGACCGTTATTAAGATCATGTAGAGCTTTATTGGCTTCGCTAAGCTTGTACTCCTGCATGGATAACCTTACTAGGTCTTTATTCGCTAATTCCATTAGCTCATAAAGTTCTGACCATGTACCAATTAAATTTCCTATGATATTTCTCTCAGAAATAATCATATCAACGGATTTGATTTTAATATCTTCTCCGTAACCAACTATATAATAAGACCCAGTGTTTTTTGTCATACTAAGACCCATTGAAGTTGAACCTTTTTCTCCCACCATATCGATGACTGCCTCAGCACCAAGACCTTTGGTTAACTCCATAACTCTCTCTACTTCATTGCCATCAATTAAAACACCATGATCTCCACCAAGAGGCATAGCATGCTTAAGTGCAGTTTCAGATTTTTCTACAATAATTATATTTGCAGCACACATTGCTTTTAAACATTGGATAGCTATGTGACCCAAACCACCTGCACCTATTACTACACAGTTCTCACCTGGTAAAAGATGTCTTGTTGCTTTTTTTGCAACACGATATGCGGTTAAACCCGCATCAGAAAATGGTGCAACATCCTTAGGGGTTAATGTGTTCGGAATCTTGATAAGATTTCTAACACTTGTTTTTAATAATTCAGAGTATCCACCTTCTTTAACATTTAATCCTGGAAAAATTCCGTTCTCGGCGTGAGTGTCTAAACCTTTTCTACAACTTAAACAAGTGCCATTGGTTCCAGAGATAATTGGATGGAGAATAACTGAGTCACCTTTTTTAAATCCCTCTACATCACTTCCAACTTCCTCAATCCATCCAGCATTTTCGTGACCCATTACACATGGTAAAAGTTTATCATCAGGGTCCTGGATATGTCTCCACTCACCTTCGATGACATGTAAATCTGTTCTGCAGACGCCTGCTGCTCCAATTTTAACAATGACGTCAGATGCCTTTTCAAGTTTTGGGTTTGGAACTTCTTCTTCCTTTACCCAAACATCCTGTTTCATCTCAGGGTCATAGCTATGTAATACTTGTGCTTTCATAAATTCCTCCCAAAATTACATTTATTTAACTATAAAAAGTCCATAGATCCAATGTTCAAAATTGATGCATACTCTTGTTTAACAGAAAAAAATCAAAAAATTGTTCATTTTTTGAACAATCTTAGAAGTTGTAATAATTTTATGAAATTGCTAATTTTCAAAAATGCAATCTTACAGACAGTTAATTGAAAGGACTCGTCTTTTGGAAAAGGATAGAAACATATCCTTAAATTTTACAGATAAAAAAATTGTTGATAGTTGGATAAGATGTTTTGAAAATGGTTTAAGTCCTGAGAGAAACTCTATTGAAAGTGTAATAAGTGCATCAAAATTAAATGAACTCCAAGATGAGTATAATGATATCAGAGGTTTTATTTTACCAGAATTAGAACTTCTTCATTCTCAAATTGCTGGAACAAACTTTATGGTTGCTTTTGCGAACAACGAGGGAGTTGTTCTCGACACACTCTATGATAATGAATTTTATAATAGTAAAGCAAGAAAGGTTGTTATACCCGGCTCAGTTTGGAAAGAAGAGTATAGAGGAACGAATGGATTAGGATTAACACTTAAAACAAAGTCTGCGTCAATAGTTGCTGGAGGTGAACATTTTTTTAATGAACATTGTCACCTTTCCTGTTTTGCAAGTCCAATTTTTGACCATAACCAAAATATTGTTGGTATTATAGACGCTTCAACTGACACATCATCTAGACAAGATCATACTTTGGCTCTTGTTAAACTATCTGCAAAATCTGTAGAACAGAAATTATTTTTAAATTCATTTCAGCACACTAACATTTACTCTTTTCACCCAAGAAGCGAATACCTTAATACAAATAGTATAGGTTTGATTGCTGTTAATGATGATGGAGAAATAGAAGGAGTAAATTCTAACGCAAGAGTTATGCTAAGTGGTATTTTTAAAGATACAACTAATGATTTTTTTAATATCTTTACTACTCCTTATCATAAAATTGCTTATGATTTAAATTTAGATAAAGTTTTAAAAGTAAAAGATTGGTTGGGCTCAAGTCTTTTTATTAAGCTATTTCAAAGACAAGTATCAAATTATAATATGGTAAATAATAATTTAAAACAGCCATATAAGCCTTGTGTTAATTGCGAAGGATCTGCAATTAAAGAAAAGCAGTGTATCCTTATTCAAAAAACATATAAGCAAACTGGCGAAAAAGTTAGCAGTGTTTCAAGAACTTTAAATATCTCGAGAACGACTGTTTATAAGCATTTATCTTAGTTATTTTACGCCAAGTTTTTTTTGTAAGTCACTAGAAGAGGTAGTGTATCTAAACACATATTTTTTATCACTATGGCAATATTCAAACATTTTTTTTGCTGCAAGAGCTGCTTCATGAAAGCCACTTAAAATTAACTTTAATTTACCAGGGTAAATACAAATATCTCCAACAGCAAAAACTCTTGGAACAGAAGTTTCAAAATTCTCAGTATTAACTGATATTAAATTTTTTTCTAAATTTAAGCCCCAATCTGCTATTGGGCCTAACTCTATTTTTAATCCAAAAAACGGAAAAATTGCGTCAATATCACTTAGTGTTGTCTCATCATCAAGTGTCACTGAGACTTTACCGTTATCATTTTTTTCAACCTTTTTTAAACTTCCCATGTTGAAGTTTACATCGCCTTTATCAACTAAAGACATAACTTTATTTACAGAGTCTTGAACTCCTTTAAATTCTTTTCTTCTGTGGACCAAAGAAACTTTTTTGGCTATTCCATGAAATCCCATAACATAATCAAGCGCAGAGTCACCACCGCCAATTATTAAAATATTCTTATCTTGAAAATCAGATCTTTTTTTAACAGAGTAAAAAATATTTTTATTTTCTAGCTCCTGAGAGCCCTCTGCAGGAAGCTTTCTTGGAACAAAACTACCAGCGCCCGCTGCAATCACTAAAGATTTGCATTTAATGGATGTGCCCTTATCGGTTTCAACTAAAATATCATTATCATTTAAAGATATTTTAGAGGTTAATTGATTGAGATGATAAGAGGGATTGAAAGGCTCAGCTTGTTTTATTAAATCATCGGTTAGTTCTTGGCCTGTAATAGCAGGCCTACTTGGAATATCATATAAATTTTTATCAGGATATAATTCTGCGCACTGCCCTCCTATTTTATCAAGGTTGTCGATTAAATGAGCCTTCATATCTAAAAGACCCAATTCAAAGACTTGAAACAGACCACATGGACCAGCACCGATAATAACAACGTCTGTTTCGTGGCTTCCGCCTGATTTAATAATATTGGTCATGTCTTATTATTATAATAAATGTTACTTGAGTTAGATTATTTGTTTCTTTTGTAAATATCAAAAACCATTATCGCTATTGCTAAAACTGCGCCAAATATACCCAATAAAAGCGAGGTTTCTAAAGTCATATTTATAATTTAACCAGTTAACTCTATTATGGTAATCAATGCATTTCTAGTTTAAAAAAAAACTAGGAGAAATAAGGTGGGGGCAAAAAAGTCAGATTTTTTTGATTCAAGAGATAAATATTTATCATTTGTAAATTCTACCAACGAAAAAAGTCGAATAGCTTTTCAATTAGCGAAGTATTTAAAAAATTCTAAAATTACTAAGGATGCGTTTAGAATTTTTGATGCTGGGACAGGAGATGGATCAGTCATCTGCACATTGCTATCGGCTGTTCATGACAAATTTCCTGAAGATCCAATTATAGTTGTTGGAAAAGAAATTAGTATCGATGATATTAACAGTCTTCTAAATTATCTTGGTTATAGATTTTTTGAACATAAGAATTTAGTTTTCTGTATAACTAATGCATCCTACAGAGAAATTAATGATAATCGTTTCACGGATTGTAAGTTAATAAAAAAAGAATTAGTTGGAAATTCAAGTTTTAGTTTCAATCAGCAACTCATGAATATGGGTGAGGTTATAAGAAAAAATTGGGATATAAAAGAAGATACTTCTTCAACCATATTGAGACCGAGGCAAAAGACACTGATGGTTATTTACAGGAGGGATCAAAAAATTGCATTAAAGCATTTGATACCAAGTAAGTTAGAGAGTATTCCAAAGTTTTACGACTATATAATTGCATCTCAAGCTTTCAGGCTAAGATCTCCTTACGACAGAACACTTAATCTAGTACTTATTCCATTATTAAAAATGTTAGATATAAAAGGTCAGCTATTTTTTATTTATTCATCTGGAAATGATTTTTCAAAAAAGCTTCTCAAATTATTCTTTCCAAAGATTAATCCCTATCAATTTAGTGATCCCAAAAAATTTGTAGAAAGCCTGAATAAAAAAATACCTCATTTTAGAAAAAAATTTAAAGTATCCGCATCTTCATTTTTATTTTCATTTATAAACCTATCGTTATCCTCTAAGAAAAAATTTTCACCGATGAACTCTCTTGGATTATGGAATGCTATCACCTATGTTGGTCAAATATCCGAAAATGAACAAAAAAGTATTAAAATAAGTATTAATTTCCTTGATAAAATTAGCAATAGTGCAAAAAAACTTAAATTGCAATTTAGTGATCATCTTTTAAGGTTTGAAAAGAATAATTTTAAAAGTCATTTGGATGAGTAATTTTACAAGTAAATTTGCAGACCGTAAAATTGGCCCAAAGTTTTTCGAAACAATTAACCAAAATTTTGAAAATCAAGTTTATAAACCTAGGCTCTACGAAGAAAAAATAGACTTCGACCGTTTACGTATGTATCGACTCAATAGAGTTTTAGAGCAACTACGATTAAATAATGTTGGTGCTTGCATATTATTTGATCCGATCAATATAAGGTATGCAACCGACAGTAGAAATATGAGTTTATTTACAATGCATGAACTCGTGCGATTCGTATTTATTTCTGCAGAGGGAAAAGTAATACTATTTGATTATCCAAAGAGCGAGCATCTCTCAGAACATTTATGCACGATTGATGATATTCGAGCAGTTGATAGTTGGGATTTTTTTTCAGCAAATAATTTTGTTGATAAAAATGCAAAAAAATGGGCTGGCACTGTTCAAGATTTAATGAGAGAGCATTCACCTGATAATAATTGCCTTGCAATAGATGTTTCCGATCCAGTTGGAATACAAATGTTACTTAAACAGTTTAATGTTAAACTAGTGAACGCCCAAAAGTATATTGAGCTTGCAAGATCTATTAAATCTGATGATGAGTTAATTTGCATGAAAGCTTCTATTGAGACTGCTGAAAAAGGAATGTGGCTAATGAGAGACAAACTTCAGGCAGGTATGACAGAAGAAGAACTTTGGTCATACATGCATAAAGTCAATATTGAAAATGGTGGGGAATGGTTTGAGACTCGTCTTTTAGTATCTGGACCACGAACAAATCCTTGGCTTCAAGAATGCAGTAACAGAGTCATTGAGTCTGGAGATTTAGTTGCTTTTGACACAGATATGGTTGGACCGTACGGTTACTGTGCTGATATCTCTCGAACCTTTGTTGAGGGCAATCGTCTAAATGATGAACAAAAAAGGCTCTACTCAATGTCTTTAGAGCATATTAATCATAATAAATCTCTGATTAAAGCTGGTTTAAATTTTAGAGAATTTGCAGAAAAATCCTGGAAATTGCCTGATAATTGCTACGATAATCATTATCCATGCATTATTCATGGTGTCGGTCTTTGTGATGAATGGCCACTTGTTGCTTACCCAAATAGAGATTTTAGCAATGCGGATTACTCAGCCAATTTTGAGGAAAATATGACTATCTGTGTAGAGAGTTATATTGGTGAAGTTGGCGGTAAAGAAGGAATTAAACTTGAGGATCAGTTCGTTGTAACCAAAGATGGCTTGGAGCAACTAAGCTCATTTCCTTATGAGATAGATATCTAAATTGATTGGATATTTTTATTTAGCCGCTGCAGTCTTCTTTGGGATACTTTCAAATAATTTTGCTAAAATATCAAATGGATACGAGAAATTCATACCAACTTCACTAAGTGCTATTTCAATAGTAATCGCAGTCTTTTTTATTTCTAAAGTAATGAAGTTTTTACCAATGGGAATTGCCTATGCCTCTTATGCTGGTTTAGTGATTTTTGGAACGTTCATATTAAGTATAATTAAGTTTGGTCAGAGTCCAAACTTATTTGGAATACTTGGTTGTGGTCTAATTATACTTGGTATTGTAATGGTAAACGCTCTGGGTAAATAATTACTTCATTCCAGTCATAGTGATACCTTCAACAAATCTTTTTTGAGCAACTATGAAAGCCACAATAAGTGGAATTGTAACAGTAACAATCGACGCCATCATAGGTCCAAATTCATCACTATCAATTCCGCCTCTAAATTCTCTAATACCAAGTGGTGGTGTAAATAAATCACGATTACCTGTGATAACAATCCTAGGCCAAAAATAATCATTCCAGTGAGCAACAACTGAGAAAATTGCAAAAGCTAGTAACGCTGGTATAGCTACAGGAAGCATAACTTTCCAAACAATAGAATATTCTCCCATACCATCCATCCTTGCAGCATCAATTAGTTCATCTGGTACTGTCATAAAGAATTGCCGCATTAGAAAAATTCCAAACACAGATATCGTCCACGGTATTATTAAGGCTGCATAGGTATCCACCAGTCCAGCTTTTGCTAACATGACATACAACGGTAAAGCGATTGCATGTACAGGTATTAATAAACAGAACAGAACCATTGAAAAGACAAATTCCCTCCCTTTAAACCTAAGCTTGGCTAGTGCATAAGAACATGGAAGTGCAATCAATACTTGTATTAAAAAGATTGAAACAGTCACAATCAAACCGTTCATTAAATACCTTGGAATTGGGGCTTTTTTGAATGCAAACCAGAAATTGTATTTATAAGGTCGCATTGTACATACCTCTTCACTGTATCCGTGCTTAGTACAAACTGGGAATGTTTGAATCTCCTGTGCTCCGACTAAACCTCCAGATATTGACTGAATTTCTTGTTGAGATTTAAGTGACATTGAAACCATCATGTAGAATGGGATCAACACAATTAATGCTCCAATGATGAGCAGTCCATGCTTCCATGACTCTCCAATATAATGTCTAGCTAACATTTTAGTAATGTACCCTTTTCTCAATCACATATCTTTGGAAGAATGTTAGCAAGATTATAAAAATTATAAACACAACAGTAATCGCTGCACCAATACTTGTAATATTTTGTTGAATTGCTTTTTCAAAAATTGCGTACATCATTACATACGTTGTTTTGGCAGGACCACCTTTTGTAAGAATTTCAATTGTGTCAAATACTTGAAATGACCTTATTGTCGTTATGGTAACCACAAAAAGAGTTGTAGGACCTAACATTGGCCAAGTTACAAGTTTAAATTGTTCCCAAGTTGACTGAGCACCATCCATTTCTGCAGCATGATACAATTCTCTTGGTATGCTTGTTAAACCAGCTAAGTATAACACCATATTAAATCCAAAGGCTTGCCATACTCCAATAAAACAAATTGTCCAAATCGCTGTTTTTTTATCTTTGAGCCAATACGGGAAATCCATATTGTTAGCACAAGCAACACTGTACCAACTATCCTCGGAACTAACCCACGGTAGCCAATGAAAACCTAAAATAAATTCTCTAATACCTCCGCATCCATTGGCAAGAAAAGAATTTATTATTCCAAGAGTTGGATGAAGAGTAAATTCCCAAGCAATAGCCATTGCCAATAAAGTAGCCATCACCGGAAGAAAGAAAATTGTTTTATAAATATCAGCTCCAAATCGAAGAGAGTTGAGCATAATAGCTGCAACTAAACCTAATACCACTGAAACAGGGACAACGATTAACACGTAAGTTGCCGTTGATATAATCATTTTAATGTAAGTTTTTCTGGAGAACATTTTTTCATAATTCTCCGTGCCTACCCATTCGAAACTAGAATTACCAAGATTGTAATTAGTAAATGAGATACCTCCGGCTAAAAAAATTGGAAGTATTAATATGACAATCATTAGTATGATTGCAGGCCAAACAAACCAAATATGTGCTTTAGAGTGGTGCATATTTATCGGATACGCTCACCAGATGTTTCAAAAAGCATAGCCTCTGCATGAGAGGGGCTTATTCTAACTGTTTCCCCATTTGAGATCAGTCCAGCTTGTGGTGAGCCTCTGACTATAATTTTAGATTCAGATTGATCAACTTGAACATGGTAAAATATATCAGAACCAAGGTTTTCTCGGTATGAAACTGTAGCCTCAAATGCAGGTTTGTTTGAGTCTTTTGTAATTTCTAAATGTTCTGGTCTCACAGCAACTAAAGCTTTTTGACTATTAGTATTAAATTTTCTTTCAAGCTTAATACCCATAAATTCAACAGAACCATCAGAGCTAATCTGAGCAGCAAATGTGTTAATCTTTGGGCTGCCAACAAATTCTGCAACTCTTAAAGATGATGGATTATTATAAACCTCACTTGGAGTATCAAGTTGCAAAAGTTCCCCATCAATCATTACCGCCATTCGAGTTGACATTGTAAGTGCTTCAGCTTGATCATGCGTCACATAAATGAAAGTGGTCTTTAAAGAATTATGAAGCTCAGATAGTTCAGATCTCATATGAACTCTTAATGCAGCATCAAGATTTGATAAAGGTTCATCCATTAAGAAAGCGACTGGTTCTCTTACCATCGCTCTTCCTAGTGCCGCTCTTTGTCTTTGACCACCAGATAGTTGACCTGGCTTCCTATCAAGTAGTTCTGTTATTTTCAAAGTTTCAGATGTTTTGAAAACAAGGTCATCAATTGATTTTTTTTTTTCTTTTCTACTTGGTACAAAATTACCAATAAGAGGCAACCTCTCTACAAAACTATAGTCTCTTAATTTCAAAGGTGTTTCTAAATTTTTTCTGACAGTCAGGTGCGGGTAAAGAGCGTAGGATTGGAAAACCATTGCTAAGTCTCTCTTGCTAGCTCTGGTGCTGTTAACATTCTTATCATCAATAATTACATCGCCACTATTTTGTTGTTCCAATCCAGCAATAATTTTTAACAAAGTGGATTTGCCGCAACCGGACGGACCGACTAATGTTAAAAATTCACCATCTTGGATATCAAGGCTTAGTTGTTTAAGTACCTCAGTTGAACCAAATGACTTATTGATGTTCTTTAAAGAAATTGTCCCCATCTATTTTTATTCCTCAACACTAAAATAGTTCTGATTAAGACATTTTAAAAGTAAATTTGTAAAATTTATGTTAAAACTTTATGAATTAATTTTACATTATACGGAAGTTTGTTCTTTATAGGGGGCAATAGTAATTATGAGTGATAAAATTGAAATAAACAAAAGACAATACAATAAATCACTTTCTTCAACTGTAGTAGTTATATGCCTTGATGGCAGTCAAAAAGAATATATTGATATCGCCTCTTCAAAAGGATTGACACCAAATCTTGATAAAATACTTGAAAATGGCCAATATCTGATGGCTAACAGTGCTATTCCCAGTTTTACAAACCCTAACAACATTTCGATAGTCACAGGGCAGCCTAGCGATGTTCATGGAATAAGTGGTAATTTCTTTTATACCCCATCAACCGGTGAAGAAGTGATGATGAATGATCCACAATATCTAAGAGCTCCAACTATTTTTGAGAAATATTATAATGAAGGTTATAAAATAGCAGTAATCACTGCAAAGGACAAATTAAGAACTCTTTTAGGTAATGGTTTAAGATTTAATGAAGGAAGAGCAATCTGTTTTTCATCAGAAAAATCAGATCAGGCCACTCTCAGTGAAAATGGTATTGAAAATATTAATGATTGGATTGGAATGAAAGTACCTGAAGTATATTCTCAGGATCTATCAGAATTTGTTATGGCAGCTGGGGTAAAATTACTTGAGGAATTTAATCCTGACATTATGTATTTATCTACAACTGACTTTATTCAACACAAATATGCACCTGGAGATAAAGAAGCAAATGATTTTTATCAGATGTTTGATAAGTATGTCAGTAAAATTTGTAGTAATGGGAATTCGGTTGTCATCACTGCAGATCATGGAATGAAGTCTAAAGCAAATATTAATGGAGAACCTAATGCCATCTTCCTTCAAGATTATTTAGATGATCAAATGGGTAAAGATGAGGCTAAAGTAATACTTCCAATTACTGACCCTTATGTAGTTCATCATGGTTCACTGGGATCGTTTGCCACTATATATGTAAAAGATAAATCAAAAATTGGTGAAACAATTAGCAAAATATCATCAATTAAAGAAATTGAAGTAGTTGTTAAACAAGAAGAAGCATGTAGAGAATATAGGCTACCTTCAGATAGAATAGGTGATATCGTATGCATGTCATCTGAAGATATGACAATTGGTACCTCAAAAGCTAATCATGATCTTTCAAAATTAAAGGAACCCCTTAGATCTCATGGAGGTCATCATGAAAGAGAAGTTCCTTTTATTTCTAATAAAAAACTAAACATTGCAAAAGATCAAAGTTTAAATAACTATGATGCATTTTTTTATGCTATTAATGGAGCTTAATCATGACTGATAAAATTATTAATGAGGGTATGAGGATTGGTGGAAAAATTGTTCACACCGATACCAAGATTGATGTTATCTATCCCTTCACAGGTAAAGTTATAGGCACAGTACCAGCTGGCACAGCAGAACATGCTCAAAAAGCCTTTGATATTGCTGCAAATTATAAACCTAATTTATCTAGATATGATCGTCAAAAAATACTTCAAAAGACTGCTGAAACACTTGTTGAGAGAAAAGAACAAATCTCTGATCTAATTTCACTTGAGTCTGGGCTATCAAAACAAGATACACTTTATGAAGTTGGTAGAGCCTATGATGTATTTTCTCTTACTGCTCAGCTTTGTATCCAGGATGACGGAGAAATTTATTCTTGTGATTTAACACCTCATGGAAAACAAAGAAAAATATTTACAATTAGAGAACCGCTTAACACAATATCTGCAATCACTCCATTTAATCATCCTTTAAATATGGTTGCTCACAAAATAGCTCCATCAATAGCAACTAACAACTGTACTGTTTGTAAACAAACTGAATTGACCCCTTTAACAGCTATGCTACTAGCAGATATTTTATATGAATGTGGCCTTCCTCCAGAAATGTTTTCAATTTTAACAGGATGGCCTGAAGACATTGGGAATGAAGTAATTAAAAATAAAAATATAGATTTAATTACTTTTACAGGAAGCGTTGGTGTTGGAAAACTGATAGCTGAAAATGCAGGTTACAAAAGAACTGTTTTAGAGTTAGGTGGAAACGACCCTTTAATAGTTTTGAGTGACTTAGATGATGATGATTTAAATAAAGCAGCTGATCTAGCAATCATGGGAGCAACAAAAAACTCTGGTCAAAGATGCACTGCTGTAAAAAGAATATTAGTTCAAGAATCAGTTGCTGATAAATTTGTCGAGCTTGCTTTGGAAAAAGCAAAAGCAATAAAATTTGGTGATCCCATGGATATTAACAATCAGTTGGGCACAGTAATTAATAAAGAGGCAGCAAGTATGTTTAATGACAGAGTAAATAAAGCTGAACAGGATGGTGCAAAAATTCTTTATAACCCTGGGGTCCAAGAAGCTCTTGTGCCACCAATTTTTATAGACAACGTTAATTATAAATCAGAACTTGTTGTTGAAGAAACCTTTGGTCCAATTGTGCCTGTCATTAGAGTTCCCAATGATGATGAAAAAGTAATGGAAATTTCAAATTCAACGGCCTTTGGCTTGTCATCAGGTGTTTGTAGTAACGATTTTAGAAGAATTAAAAAATACATAAGCGGTCTTAATGTGGGCACAGTTAATATTTGGGAAGTGCCCGGTTACAGAATTGAGATGTCACCTTTTGGCGGAATAAAAGACTCAGGATTAGGCTATAAAGAGGGTGTAATAGAGGCTATGAAAAGTTACACAAATGTAAAAACCTTCTCATTACCTTGGTAATTAATAGCTTTTAGTAATTATTCACAGATTTTTTCTCACACATATTGATTATTTATACTTTGCTTTAAAAATTTAACATATTCTTAACATTAAGGATTTAATAATTAATTATTATTATTATAAGGAGGGACTATGAAAAAAGTAATCTTAGGATTTTTTGCATCAGTTTTCGCATACAACGCTAATGCGGTAGAAATTGAATTTGCATATCCTTATTCAGGTTTGTTCGATGTGACATATCAGGCAATTATGCCAGAGTTTGAAAAAGCTCATCCTGACATTAAAGTTAAGTTCAGAGCAACTTATGAAAACTATGAAGATGCTACTGCTACTATACTAAGAGAGTCAACATCAGGAAACTTACCTGATATCACCATGCAAGGTCTTAATAGACAAGCACCTTTAGTAGACAAAGGTATCGCTTTATCTTTAGAGCCTTTCATAGCTAATGAGCCAGATTTTGCAAAAGACGGTTATCATGAAGCTATGTTGAGCTTATCTACCTTTGGAGGAGAGGTTTATGGCTTGCCATTTTCAGTATCAACTCCAGTTGGTTACTACAACATGGATCTTTTAGCAAGTGCTGGTGTTAGCAGCATTCCATCAAATTGGGATGAAGTCATTGACGCTTGTAATAAATTAGAAGCTGCAGGACATGGTACACTTTACTTTGGATGGAATATTACAGGTAACTGGTTCCATCAAGCTCTAATGCATAGCCAAAATGTTCCAATGGTTAAAGATGGAGCTGTTAATATGGGAGGAGATGCTGGTCTAAAAACTTTAGAGCAAATGAAAGATATCATGGGTGGCTGTAATATGCCTAACTATTCTATTGCTGACGGACAAGCTGCGTTTAATGCAGGTACTATTGGTATGATGTTTTGGAGTACTAGTAGTTTAGGCTCTGTTGAAGCTGCAAAAGCTGACTTTGAACTAAAGACTGCGCCTTTCCCAGGAATACCTGGTGTTAATGGTGGAACTCCAGCTAGACTACCTGCCGGTGGTAACGCAGCGATGTTAGTTACTACTTCAGATGATCCTGAAAGAGTACAAGCGGCATGGACATTTTTAAAGTTTATCACATCAGGTGTAGGAGCAGCTGCTGTTGCAGAAACAACAGGTTACGTTCCTCCTAACAAAGCTGCAAATGACCTGTTAGGTGATTTTTATGATGCAAACCCCAACAAGTTAACTGCTGTTAATCAGCTGCCTTTGTTAGCTGATTGGTTCGCATATCCTGGAGAAAACGGTCTTGCTGTGACTCAGGTAATCTATGACTATACTGAGACCATTGCTACAGGTGACGCCGACGACATGGGCGATCTTCAGGAAGAAATGATGGAGGAAATTGAAGACTTAATGTAGGTCTTTTCAATTCTGTTTATCATTAGATTTTTAAACAGCAGCTAGTATACTAGCTGCTGTTTTTTTTTAAATGAGCATCAAAACTACAACCATTGGAGCTTATCCAAAACCTAATTACACACCTATAAGAGATTGGTTTCTCCAAGATAAATCTGACGAAGAAAAAAAACAATCCAAGGGATTATTATCAAATTGGGATCCCAAAAGTGAAGACCATAAAGTATATGAAGAGAAAGATGAGGAAAAAGAAAAACTATTCTTAAAAGCTATTGAAGAAGTAATTCTTGATCAGACAAGTAGCGGAATAGATATCCCCACAGATGGTGAAGTAAGGCGAGAAAACTATATTTTTTATCAATTGAGATTTTTTAATGGGGTAAGCTTTGAACACTTAACGACTAAATCAGTCAGGAAAGGAGCTTTTGAAGCAACACTCCCAACAATTACAAGTAAAGTTTCAAATAAATCATTACGATTAGTAGATGATTGGAAATCTGCACAACAGTTTACTAATAACCCAGTGAAAATAACTATACCTGGTCCTATGACAATAACTGACTCCATTGCTGATGACTATTATAATGATCCCAAAAAAATGGGTTATGATCTAGCTTTATGTATTAGTAATGAAGTTAAGGCTCTATCCGAAGCTGGTTGTCAATACATTCAAATTGATGAACCAGTGTTCGCCAGAAAACCAGAAGAAACACACGATTATGGTATGGAAAACTTAGAAAGAGCAATGCATGGAATACTAAAAGAAACTCAAAAAGCTTGTCATATTTGCTGCGGTTATCCTAACTCGCTTGACTCAGAACACTACAAAAAAGCAGACCTAGATGCATATGATAAAATTGCTGAATTAGTTGAAGACTCTAGTATAGACGAAGTTTCTTTGGAAGACTCTCACCGACCTTTAGATTTAAAATTATTAGAAAAATTTAAAAAAACTAAAGTTATTATGGGTTTGATTGATGTAGCTAAAAGTCGTATGGAAAGTGTCGAGGAAATTCAAAAAAGGATCAGAGAAGTTCTTGAGCATATTGATGAGGAAAGATTAATTGCTGCTCCTGATTGTGGTCTAGGGTTTTTTGATAGAAATCAAGCAAAACAAAAAATGCAAATTCTCTCAAAAGCTGTTAAAAATCTCTAAATCTTATGTGGGAATATTATAATCCGGTAAATGTTATTTTTGGTTCGGAAAAATTTAATGAAATTGAACATATAATAAGTAATCGAAAGTACATTCTTGTTACCCATCCTGATGATAACTTTGATACGTACAGAGAGTTTTTTAACAATTTATCAAATAAGCCTCTAGAAATCTTTGATGATGTTCAACCAAATCCAGATTATCAAGATTTAATTTCTGCAGGGGAAAAATTTTCAAAAATAGAAAGTCAAATTGATACAGTTGTTGCTCTTGGAGGCGGCTCTGTCATGGATACGGCCAAATTACTTGCGGCTTTTAAAGGTGAAAATAAATATTTAAATGATTTTGTAAGAAATAAAAAATCAGCTTACGTTCAAGATCCAAAAAAAATTATAGCTATACCTACTACTTCGGGCACATCTAGTGAACTTACGTGTTGGGCTACAGTCTGGGATAAAGAATATAAAAGTAAATTTTCATTAGCAGATAAATCTTTATATCCTGAAATATCAGTTATTGATCCTAAGTTAATGATCAACAAGCCAAAAAATCTGACTATTTCTACTGGTCTTGATGCATTGTCCCACTCCTTAGAAAGCATTTGGAATGTAAACTCAAATCCGATTTCAACATTTCATGGAATTGCAGGTGCTCAAACCGTGATCGATACACTTCCAAAACTTGTAAATGATTTAAAAAACGTAGAGTTGAGAACTTTAATGGCTAAAGCTTGTGTTCATGCAGGTCTAGCTTTTTCAAATACTAAAACTGCAATAGCACATAATATTTCATACCCGATAACAATTAATTTTAATGTTCCACATGGAATAGCTTGTTCTTTTACTTTGCCAACAATAATGAGGAGTCTGATTGGCCAAGATGAAAAAACAGAAAAATCCCTAGAAAAAATTTATAATGTCGATCTCATTGAGAGCTCAAAAAGACTATCTGAGACATTGAGAATTCTTGAAGCACCATTAAATTTAAATGAAATTGGAATACCAAAAATTGAATGGGATAAATATGTTGAGGATGCTTTTCAAGGTGAAAGGGGAAAAAATTTTATTGGAAATAAAATCTCATTTGATAAAGCGTGTTCTGAGATGAATTTCTTCTAAAGTTTACTGTTAATCCAACTTCTTAAGTCCGCTTCTGAGCCTAAGCCAATCTTTGCATCAGCCATTGATCCATCTTTAAAGAGTATCATTGTGGGTATACTCCTAATACTAAAGTTTGCTGGTGCTTGAGGATTTTCATCTATATTAATTTTTTTTATAGATATCTTATCGCCCATTTCAGAGGCTAAATTATCCAAAATAGGAGCAATAGCTTTACATGGACCACACCACTCAGCCCAAAAATCTACCAAAACAGGCTTATCTTTTGATCCTTCAAGAACTTTTTGATTAAATTCATCGTCATTTATTTGTTCAACTGTCATATATTTAATATGGTTATTATTATTTGTATTTCAAATACTCATCTTTAGTCCCAACATGAGCATTGATTTTATTAGTCTCATATCCATAGATTTTTTCATTTAACGAACAATCTTTCCAAAAGTCTTGAATGTTAAAAATTTCAGGGTAAGGATGCAAAGAGTTTTTTCTAATAATATGACAACCTTGAAATGAAGTATTGCATATTTTTGATGGAAAGTTGATAAGCCCTTCATTATTTACTTCAAGATCAAAATTATTATTTTTAGAATTTATAAGAAGGACACTATCAAAACTTTTATTTTCATCAAAAAATTTAATTGATTTTTCTAATTCATTTTCAAAGGACTGGTCCCATAAATTATCTGTATTTAGAATTACTGTATCGTTTGTTTGTATGTTTTTTATACCACCTCCTGTTCCTAAGATAGTTTCTTCATAAGAAATTGTAATATTAGGGTAATTTTCAGAGATAAATCTTTCTAACATATTATGTTTATAGTGGGTATTGATATAAATTTTATCAAATGACATGTTTTTAATGAGATCGATTGCATAGCTAATAAGTGTTTTATTTTTTATTTTTAATAAGGGTTTAGGGATATCTTTGGTTAAGTTATCCATTCGCATTCCATAACCTGCAGCTAATATTAGAGCGTCCATTTAACTTGTTTTGTTATATATCTCCATAAATATTTCTCTTAAATCCCAAAGTCTTAAATATTCGACATGTTTAAATATTTGAGCCCATGTATTTTTTCTAAAGACTTTAAGATATTTTGGTTTTCCAGCATTATATAATTGCACCCAATTACCAAGAATTCTCAGATTACGTAAAAGACTAATCATATGAATGTCTGACCTAAGCTGCTTGAGATTAAGTTTCATTCTTCTTGCATAAAGCTTCAATAATTTATCTTCGACTTTGGTAGAATAAGATCTCCTAGCATCAAAAATCAATGAAGAAATATCTAATAATGGATGGTTGTAGTGAGTATCTTGATGATCAATAACATAAACTTTTTGATTGTAATAAATTAAATTATCTAAAAAAAAATCACCGTGAGTTAAAGTTGGTTTAAATTTTCTATATTTTTCAGTACTTTTTTTCAGAGATACTTTCACAAGTTTATTGAGATAAAAACCAATTTGGATCTTGTGATCATAGTGGTCAATAAAAGTCTCAATACCGTTCAATGCATCCTTTAGTAAATTATTTTGTGATTTTACTTGAACGCCTGAAAACTTTTTCTTGGGTTTTTGAAGATTTGTAAGAGCTCTCACAGCCAATGGAAGTATTTTTTTAATTTGTGGTTTTTGGAAATATTTTGATGCATTTGCAATAGGGAAATAATCCATGATTACAAACTTATATAAATTACTTTGGTCGATTATTTTTGGTGTATTAACATTTTGAGAAATTAAAATATCAGTTGCTTTAATATATTTTTGATAATCGCTAGGTTTATTCAAAAAAGAGAGGACAAGTAATGATTGATTTGCTGTTTTACATAATTTGAAAATTTTTTCAGATGCATCAGATTTGAAATTTAAAAAGCCCCCTATTTTAAAATTTTTATTTTGAAGGTGGTTTTTTATTTTGATTAGATTTATTTTATTTTGTGAAGCCATTTTTTATTACTTGATTTTATCTCTATATTTCTTTTCTCACCAGTAACCGAAATATTAATAGATAAAGCCATATGATTATATCTTTTAATAAGATTTTCTAATGGCCACTCAATAAGAACACAATTATCATTAAAATACTCATCCAAATCTAGTTTGTTATTTTGAACCTGATAAAAATCAAAGTGAATAATATTAAACTTATTAAAATTGTAAATATGTTCTCTTTGATACGTGGGGCTCCCTTGGAAGGAAAAAGTTTTTTTTTCTGACTTGCTAATTTCACTTAAGATATATCTAATTAAAGTTGTCTTACCAGAACCGGCCTCTCCTTCAAAAAAAATAATCTGGTTTTTAGAAATAGACCTAGATATATTTCTAGCTAAAGGTTTTAACTCAATTTCATTTGAGACAACAAATCTCAAACTCAATTAAGCTAGCGATTTGAAATCGGACACTAAATCTAGAGCTTCCCATGAAAAAGCTCCTGAAGAGCTGTCATGTGTTCTACCAAAATGACCGTAAGCTGCCGTTTGTTCGTAAATTGGCTTATTTAACTGTAATTTCTCTCTGATTCCTCTTGGAGAAAGATTCATGATGTCAGGTATCGCAGACTCAATTTTTGCTTCATCTATTTTATTAGTGCCTTGAGTATTCACATAAATTGACAATGGTTTGGCTACACCAATTGCATAAGACAACTGGATAGTACATTGATCACATAAACCAGCAGCAACAATATTTTTTGCTAAGTACCGTGAAGCATAAGCAGCAGAGCGATCGACTTTTGTAGGATCTTTTCCTGAGAAAGCCCCTCCACCGTGAGGTGCTGCGCCACCATAGGTGTCGACAATAATTTTTCTTCCTGTTAATCCCGTATCACCATCTGGTCCTCCGATCACAAAATTACCTGTTGGATTAACGTAGTATTCTTTATCATCTAAATTTTTTAATAACTCTTCAGGGATAGACTCTTTTAATGCAGGGTTTACTATTTCTTTAACATCAGCAGGAGACAATCCATCAGCATGTTGTGTTGATATAACAACAGATGTAACTGCACTTGGTTTACCATCAACATATTTAAGAGTTACTTGGCTTTTTGAGTCAGGCTCTAATCCTTTTAAGCTGCCGTCTTTTCTTCCCTTAGCCATTATCTCTAAAATTTTATGAGAATAAAAAATTGGTGCCGGCATCAGTTCAGGTGTTTCAGTACAAGCGTATCCAAACATAATTCCTTGGTCACCTGCCCCCTCGTCTTTGTCAGATGATGAGTCTACGCCCATTGCAATATCTGCAGATTGTCCGTGAAGTAAATATTGGATATCTGCGGATTGCCAATGAAAACCATCTTGCTCATAGCCGATGTCCTTTATGCAGTCCCTTACTTTTGAAATAATTTCATCTTTGTCTTCTTGGACTGGTCCTCTTACTTCACCAGATAAAACAACTTTGTTGGTTGTTGTTAATGTTTCACAAGCGACTCTAGCAAATGGGTCTTTGGAGATAAAATGATCGACAACTGCATCAGAAATTCTATCAGAAACTTTATCTGGGTGTCCCTCAGACACTGACTCAGATGTAAAAATATAATTTTTTCTCATTTTAGTACCTATATGTATCTTTCTTAAATGGACCTTGTTGCTCAACTCCTAAATAATCGCTTTGATCCTTGGACATTTCAGTCAGTTTAGCACCAACTTTTTGTAAATGAAACATTGCAACCATTTCATCTAGTTTTTTAGGAAGGACATAGACTTTATTTTCATAGTTTTTGTAATTCTCCCAAATTTCGATTTGAGCTAAAACCTGATTTGAGAATGATGCACTCATCACAAAACTAGGATGGCCAGTGGCATTACCTAGGTTCACTAACCTTCCCTTTGAAAGAATTATTAGCTTCTTACCATCCGGAAATGTTACTTGGTCAACTTGAGGTTTTATCTCTTCCCATTTATAGTTTTGCAAATCATCTATTTGAATTTCATTATCAAAGTGTCCGATATTACAGACAATTGCTCGGTCTTTCATTTCTCTCATATGGTCTTGGGTAATGATATCTTTGTTGCCTGTTGCAGTTACAAATATATCAGCATACTTACATGCATCATCCATAGTGACAACCTCATAGCCTTCCATTGCTGCTTGAAGTGCACAAATAGGATCAACTTCTGTTACTTGAACTCTAGCCCCGGCCCCTCTTAATGAAGCTGCGCTACCTTTTCCAACATCTCCAAACCCAGCAACAACTGCAACTTTACCAGCCATCATTACGTCAGTTCCTCTTCGAATACCGTCTACTAAACTCTCCTTACAACCGTATAAATTATCAAATTTACTTTTTGTTACCGAGTCATTCACATTTATAGCAGGAACTTGAAGAGTTCCTTTAGATGCCATTTGCTCTAAACGAAGAACGCCTGTGGTAGTTTCTTCAGATAGTCCTCTAACATTTTTTAATAGCTCAGGGTACTTCTCGTGCATTCGAAGTGTTAAGTCTCCGCCATCGTCTAGTATCATATTAGGCTCCCACCCATCTGCCTCAATTGTTTGATCAATACACCACCAAAATTCCTCTTCATTCATACCCTTCCAGGCAAAAACAGGTGTACCGCTTTGGGCAATCGCAGCAGCTGCATGATCTTGAGTAGAGTAAATGTTACAAGAACTCCATCGACATTTGGCGCCAAGTGCTACAAGTGTTTCAATTAAAACAGCAGTTTGGATGGTCATGTGAAGGCAACCCATAATATTGGCTCCAGCCAACGGTTTTGAATCTCCATATTGTTCACGAATAGCCATTAATCCTGGCATTTCAGTTTCTGCTATTTCAATTTCTTGTCTCCCGAATTCATGTTGGGAAATATCTTTTACTTTGTAATCCACTTAACCCTCCTTTTAGATAGACTATTTAAAATAAAATATGATTTATTCTTCATTATCAAGCTCTTTTTATCCTTGGTCCCAACTGCTGAATAACTTCTTCAGCCTTTCTATTACCATTTTTAAGAGCTTCATCGACAGGTTTTCCAGATAAGTAAAAATCTAAAAATCCTGCAGCAAAATTATCTCCTGCACCTGTTGTATCCAGAACATTTTCTATTTTTCGAGCAGATTGATGTTTTACATCGTCTTCAAAAAAATAATATGCACCCTCAGCACCAGAGGTCATAACAATTTTTTTTCCAAAATTTTTAAAAAAAGAACTCACATCTGCCATTGAATCAGATTGTGTAAACATCTTTGCTTCATCAAAATTACAAAAAACTAAATCTACATTATCAGTTATAAAATTTTTTAATTCATCTCTGTGTCGATCAACACAAAAAGGGTCTGACAATGAAAGAGATATTTCTATGTTTTTTGATTTTGCAATATCTGAAAATTTTTTGAGTGTTTTTTTTGTTAGTTCATGATCCCAAAGATATGACTCCATGTACACATGATCAATTGAATTGAGTATATCCTCATTAACTTCGTCTGGATTTAATTGTGAACCTATTCCTATGTGTGTAGCCATTGTTCTTTCACCATCGGGTGAAACTAAAATATTACAGCATCCAGTTGGAAGATCTGTTTTATTGGAGACACCTTTAAACGAGATATTTTCTTTTTGTAAATCTTGAACAAAAGCATTTCCATACTCATCATCATTGACCTTGCCGTAAAAACTTGCCTCATGAGAGCCAAAGTTTAATTCATGGATAGTATTACATACTGACCCACCCGAGGTAATTAATGGATTATCGAAATTTGACCTAATTTCCTTAATTTGAGACTCCTCAATCAATGTCATAGAGCCTTTAGTTAATTTCAAATTATTGATGACAATGTCCTCTACCTGGCATATGACATCAACCAAAGCAGTTCCTACCCCTAGAATTTTTTTCACCACATGAAAGTAAGGGATTTTAATCAGAGATCTATTAAAAAATCCTAAATTTATTATGAAAGTTAAATATAAATGTGAATTGTTTTTGATGTGCAAAATGCGAATCAGGTCAGAATCAAGGCTATTAAAAATGGACCTAAATAATATTTTTTAAGAGATATTCGTAGTTTTAGAAAATTTGATAAAAACCTGTGAATATTTTCAAATTACTTGTTAATTGAATCTTTAATTTCCAATTGAATTTATTGGCTTTTCAGAATTTAATACAAAATAAATTGACTAAGATCGTCTATAGATTGTATAGTCACTAGGCAATAAGCACTACATCTAGTGATTATTCAAAAAAGTACACTTAAACTTGGTAGGAAGAATGGAAACAAATAACGCAGAATCACTTGAAAATTCAACAAAAAACACAGTTATAAATAAGCAAAACGAAGAAATAAACCTGCTAAGTCTTAGTGTTGTAAGGCGTGATGGATCGATAACACCTTTTAAATCTGACAAAATCGCAAATGCTATAAGAAAAGCATTTTTGGCACAAACTGATCTTCGTGATAGCAAACAAATTGACAAAAATGTTTCATTGTTAACTGAAACAGTCACTGCGGCTCTAACTAGACGTATTGCAAACGGTGATATGATTCATATCGAGGATATCCAAGACCAAGTGGAATTAGCCCTCATGAGGGGTGAACATCATAAAGTAGCTCGCGCCTATGTACTCTACAGAGAACAAAGAGCTAACCAACGTTATAAGACTGCTCAACTAAATGAACAAATTGGTGCCAAAGTATCCACAATGGCTGTTACCAAAAGAGATGGTAACAAAGAGGATATCTCTTTAGAAAAAATTACAAATCGTATTTCTATTTTGTCAAACGGTTTAGAGATAGATCCTATTACAATTGCTCAAAAGGCAATTCAAGGTCTTTACGATGGTATCACAACAAATGAAATTGATACTTACCTAGCAGAAACAGCTGCTGCTCTGACAGTAGAACATCCTGATTACTCATATCTAGCTGGGAGAATTAAAGCTAATGCTCTTCATAAAGAAACACCAGGTTTTATAATTGCAACAAAAAATCTTTATGAGGATGGTTTATTGCGCGATGAATACTATGAAAAAGTAAAAGCTAACGCTGAAGAGATTGAAAAAATTATTGACTACGATCGTGATTATTACTTTGATTATTTTGCATTAACCACTTTGTTCAGAGCTTATCTTTTACAATCAAACAATAAAACAGCAGAAAGACCTCAGGATTTATGGATGAGAGTCGCTTTATGTGTATCCGGAGATAAGTTTGATTTTTATCAGGTTAAGAAAACTTATGACAGCCTATCTCAGGGTTTCTACACACACGCAACCCCCACTCTATTTAATAGTGGTTTGAAGATGCAACAATTGTCGTCTTGTTTTCTAATTGGAATGGAAGATGACTCTATCGAAGGAATTTTTAATACTGTAAAAGACTGCGCTTTAATTTCAAAAACCGCTGGTGGCATTGGTCTTCATGCTCATAACATTAGAGGTGGCGGTAGCCGTATTAAGTCAACCAATGGCAAGTCTAATGGATTGATACCTTTCCTTAAAATTTTTAATGAAACAGCAAGGTCTGTTGATCAGGGTGGAGGTAAAAGAAAGGGTTCTTTTGCTGTCTATTTGGAGCCATGGCATGCAGATATTGAAGCTTTTTTAGAGCTTAGAAAAAATACTGGAGCTGAAGAATTTAGAGCCAGAGACTTATTCTATGCCTTATGGATCCCTGATTTATTTATGGAAAGAGTCGAAGAAGATGCCGATTGGACTCTAATGAGTGAACACGAATGTCCTGGTTTATCGGATACATATGGCAAGGAGTTTGTTGATCTTTATACAAAATATGAAAATGAAATGCCTGACTTAAAAAGAATAAAGGCAAGAGCTTTAATGTCTAAAATCATCGAAGCCCAAATTGAAACTGGTCAGCCATACATGCTTTACAAAGATGCTGTCAATAATAAGTCTAACCAAAAAAATATTGGTGTCATTAAATCTTCTAATCTCTGTGCGGAGATAGTGGAGTATTCTGAAAAAGATGAAACTGCTGTTTGTAACCTTGCGTCAATTGCATTACCAAAATTTGTAACTGACGAAAGTAAATTTGATTATCAAAACTTATATCAAGTTGCAAAACTGGCGACTAAGAACTTAGATCAAGTTATTGATATAAATTTCTATCCTACTAATAAAACTGAAAACTCAAATAGTCGTCACCGTCCTATCGGTCTCGGTATACAGGGTTTAGCAGATGTTTATTTTAAAATGAATATTCCTTATGACTCTGTTCAAGCGCAAATAATAAATAAACAAATTTTTGAGACAATTTATTTTGGAGCTTTAGAAGCATCAATGGAACTTGCTACCGATAAGGGGCCTTACTCTACTTTTAAAGGTTCCCCTCTATCTGAAGGGAAATTCCAATTTGACCTTTGGGATGTGAAACCGTCTAGTATGTGGGATTGGAAGGGATTAATGGAGAAAATCCAAAAGCATGGTGTTCGAAACTCTCTGACCACTGCATGTATGCCAACAGCCTCCACTGGTATTATCCTAGGAAATACTGAAACGTTCCAAGTACAAACATCAAACATTTATAAAAGACAAACTCTCTCAGGTGAATTTTTATTAGTAAATCGTCACCTTGTTAAAGAACTTATGAAGAGAAACTTATGGAGCAAAGAATTACGTGATCAAATTATTTTGGAAAATGGTTCTGTACAAAATATTGAAGGATTCCCTGAAGACTTAAAAGATGTTTATAAAACTGTTTGGGAAACATCTCAAAAAACAGTTATAGATATGGCAGCTGATAGAGCGCCATTTATTGACCAAACCCAATCCATGAACTTATGGTTGGCAACACCTACTTTTGGAAAAGTAAACTCCATGCACATGTATGCATGGAAAAAAGGCTTAAAAACAGGCATGTATTACCTGCGAAGCCGATCAGCCGTAGACGCAGTTAAAGTAACAGTGTCTTCTGAAAAAAAAGCAAAAGAGTCTTATGTCAAAGAGGCGCAATCTAATGAACCCGAAGATTGTGTAACATGTAGTGCGTAAGATTTTCAATCAATTTAATTTAAGGAGCAAGTCATGATATCTAAAGGATGCAAATCAATTTTCCCTATTCAACACCAAGAAATTTTTGATCGTTACAAGCAACACGTTCAAGCATTTTGGACACCTGAGGAGGTATCTCTTCAAGATGATTTAAGAGATCTAAAAACACTAGGGGAAGGAGAAATACATTTTATCAAACATGTACTTGCATTTTTTGCAAATTCAGAGGCAATGATAAATGAAAATCTAGCATCTAGATTTTATAATGAAATTTTAATTCCTGAGTCTCGATTGTTTATCACCATGCAAATGCTGAACGAGTCTATTCACGCAGAAATGTATGGTTTACAGATTGAAGCTTATGTAGAGGACCCATCAGAAAAAGATAAGCTGTTTTCTGCTATTCAAAATGTTCCTTGTATTAATAAAAAAGCACAGTGGGTTTCAAAATGGCTGAACGGAAATCAAAATTTATTAACACGCTTAATTGCCTTTGGTTTAGTTGAAGGATTATTTTTTGCTGGATCCTTTTGTGCCATTTATTACTTTAGAAAAAGAGGTTTACTTCCAGGCTTAGCCTTATCAAATGACTGGATAGCCAGAGATGAAGGAATGCACTTCAGTTTCTCAGCTTTGATGTTTAAAACATTAAGTGAAAAATTTAATAAAGGAACCTTGTCAGATGAAGATATTAAATCGATGGATTTAATCCCTGGACCTGTTGCACAGTCTGAGTTCGAAGAAATAGTCAGAGAAGCAGTGGAGTTTGAAAAAGAATTTGTAACTGACGCGCTTCCAGTTGATCTTATTGGTATGAACAAGGAAATGATGTGTATGTATATTGAAGCTGTTTCAGATCGTATTGCTGACCTTTTTGGATTTGAAAGGGTATTTAATACTGAAAACCCATTTGATTTCATGAGAGCTCTTGATGTTCAAAACGTGACTAATTTCTTCGAAAAAAGGGTATCTGAATACCAGCGTCCAACAGATCGTTCTTTGTCTTTTGACGAGTCTTTCTAAGTGGAAGTCAAAATTTATAGTAAAGACAACTGTATTTTTTGCACTAAAGCCAAGGCAGTTTTATCCTCACATAACCCCCAAGTATTAATGCTTGATGAGGATTACAGCCGTGATCAATTTTTTGAGATATTTCCAACTGCCAAAACATTTCCTCAAATCATAATTAATGGTGAAAAGATTGGTGGTTACCATGAACTAGAACGATGGATGGCCTTTAATAAGCCAGATGAAGATTTCTAATGATTAACAAAAAATTAAAACAGACTCTCTAAATAATTTTTTATATTTTTGCTTTTTGTCTCTTCTATTGAATAGCAATCGGTTAAGGTAACACCATGATAGCCACCAAGTGTGATTTTTCCTTTGCAAGTAGATTTTGTCAAATTTATTTTTTTTACAGAGTCTATATTTTTAAATACATCGTAATCTTTTGAAGAATTAAAATTATCTTTGTCATGTGTCATTATTAAAGCATTTAGATTATTATACTTCCCAAAACCATAATACCTAACATCCGTCCACCATGGCCAATCTTTTCTATTTTGTACTGTTCCTCCTGCACCAGGATTTAATCCAATAACGCCAGTTATCAATTCAGGATACAATGTTTTTAGTTTTAAAGACTGCCAACCTCCTGATGAATGACCTGCAAGGATAATTTTATCAAAACCAAGCTCAATGAGCTCATCAAGTTTTTTTTTGATAACTTTTAGCTTTTGAATTCCTTTTTGTTTATCCATTAATTGAGTTCCGTCACTCGCCATAAGATTAAGATCTAATTTTCCTAATTTCTCATGGGCTCTCCACATTCTATCTTGTTCTTCATTAGTCCACCCTCTTACTCCAGAACATAATCTGTATATTTTTAAGACATAAGATTTTATTTTCATATTATGTAAATCTCTTATTACGGGGGGAACTTTTGCCCAACTACTCAAACACTTATCTATTTTTTGATCTCCTTGAGATCCATGACTGTAAATGACAATTATAGAGTTACTTTTGTCTGTTATTTGATCTTGGAAATATATTTTCCCATCTTGATCTATAAAACCTGAGTCTTTTGATACCCTCTCAAGATCTTTTTCAAATTGAGATATATTTACTTCGGTGTTTTTGCTAGGCTCTATAATATTTCCTTCGCTATCAACAACTGAGCCATCACTTTTAAAAGTTAAACCCAAAGCAAAATTAGGTAATAAAAAAATTAATACTATTAGTGTTCTAATGAGCTTCACCCCAATTTAATCCCCCTCCAAAATCAACCTTAATGGGTGTACTAAATATTTTGTATTTTCGATGAGAAGTTTCCATCAATTTTGAAATTTCAGGAATAATATCTTTTTCTTTTTTATGAATTTCAAATAAAAGCTCATCATGAACTTGTGATGTCATTTTAGATTTACATTTATTTTTCTCTAAATAACTATGAATATCCAACATTGCAATTTTAATTAACTCAGATGCTGTGCCTTGAATAGGTGCATTGATAGCTTGTCTTTCTGCAAAAGATCGGAGCATAAAATTTTTAGCATTGATGTCTTTAATGTGAGACTTTCTTCCGAAAAGGTTTTCAACGTAGCCTAGTTTTTTTGCTTTATCGGTAGTTGATTTCATAAAGTCACTAATGTTTGGAAATTTTTGAAAATAGTTATCTATGAAAAGCTTTGCTTCAGCATTGCTAACCCCTAACTGTTTAGCTAAACCATATTGGCTAATTCCATAGATTATTCCAAAATTAATAATCTTGGCCATTCTTCGATCATTAGCATTAATTGTTTTTTTGTTAAAAACTAATTGGCCTGTACTTTGATGAATATCTTGATCCTCTTGAAAAGCTTTTAATAAATTAGGGTCTTCGCACGCTTCACAAAGCACACGAAGCTCGATTTGGGAGTAATCGAAGCTATATAACTCATGATCTTTTTCTGCAATAAATGCTGTTCTAATTTTCTTTCCGATCTCAGTTCTAATAGGGATATTTTGTAAATTAGGTTCAGATGAACTTAATCTACCCGTAATAGTAGCTGCAATATTAAATGTGCTGTGAACTCGATCGTTATTATCAGCATGTTCAGCTAAAGAAGATGTATAGGTCGACACGAGCTTGGAGTATTGACGCCATTGTAGAATATGCGAGGCAATCTCTACTCCCTCAGATTCTAATTGTTCTAAGACTTTGACATTAGTTTGAAAATCTCCTGCTTTTGTTTTTTTGGTTACCTTCACATCAAGTTTCTTGAAGATTTCGGTAAGTTGCTTTGGTGAACCAATATTGAACTCCTCACCTGCGATTTTGAAAATTTTCTGTTCAATTTTTTCAATTTCTTTATTTAGGTCTTTTTCCAGTTTTGTTAAAAATTTAAGATCAATCTTACAACCATTGTTTTCAACCTGTTGAAGGACTAAGCTTAATTTTTTATCGATATCAAAATATATATAACTATCGGGGGCATCTAATATTTGATCGTGTAATGTCTCATATAATTTATAAGTGGCATAAGCATCATGAGCAGCGTAATTTGTTGCAGACTGTAAAGGCACTTCAGAAAAATCTTTATAATTTCTTTTAGACTCATTTTTAATGACATCTTTAAATTTTTCTTTTTCTTCTCCAAAATAATAATAATACAAATCCTCAAGATTATGTTTTGTTAAACCGTTATTGACAAAAAAAGACATTAATAAGGTATCTTGAAAAGAAATAGTATTTACGTTAAAGCGTTTTAAGATAACACTATCGTATTTAGCATTATGAAAAATCTTTAAAATTGAAGGATCTTCACATAATAAATTCAGCTCTTTTAATATTTTTTTTTGATCTGTCTCAGATATTTCATTTTCAGGTGATTTAAAAGGTAGGTAATAAGCTTGCTGTGCATTAGATAATGAAATGCCAATGATATTTGCTTCATTTACGTCTAAACTATCTGTCTCTAAATCTATCGATAAGGTTTTTTCAAATTGAAGAGACTTTAGATATTCGATTATATCTTTTGTCTTAATAAGTGATTTAAATTCTAAGTTTTTTTTGGCCGCATGCGGCTTTGTTTCATGAGAGCTATTTCTAATTAAAGATTTAAATTCATATTTTTTGAAAAAGTTATTAAGTTTTGGTGAGTCTTCAAAATCTTTTAACTTTTCGATTGTAATAGGTAGCTCAAGATCATTTTTTAGAATAACTAGTTGGTGACTTATTTTTGCTTTTTCCTCATGATCATGAATAAGATTTTTAATTCTTTCATTTGATATTTTCTCTTTATTTGCCAGAAGGCCCTCAAAAGAACCAAATTCATTAATTAATTTAGAGGCTGTTTTTGGTCCGATGCCAGGGACGCCAGGAATATTATCAACACTATCACCAATTAGAGCTTGTACATCTGTAATCTTGTCAGGGCCAACACCAAATTTTTCCATTACCTTTGCTTCGTCAATTTCAATATTTTTCATTGGATCCATGATGCGATTATTTGTTGATAGCAGTTGAAAAAGGTCTTTATCTGAACTAAATACTGTGGTGGGTATTTTATTGTCTTCACCATATTTAACATAACTTGCTATAACATCATCGGCTTCAAAGTCTTTTTTTTCAATAACATCTAAACCAAACGCATCAATAGCTTCACGAATAATACTAAATTGAGGAATCAAATCCTCTGGTGCCTCACCACGATTTGCTTTGTATTCAGGAAATAAAGTATTTCGAAAAGTATTCCTTCCTGCATCAAGAACGATTAGTATTTTGTCATTTGGATGCTCTTCAATAAGTCTAAGCATCATATTGCAAAACCCATAAACTGCATTTGTGGGGATGCCCTTAGAATTATTCATTGGGGGTAAGGCGTAATAAGCTCGGAAAATATATCCGGAACCATCAACGAGTATTAGTCTTTGCTCAGACATTTAAGCAGAATAACAAAGATTGTAGTGAGTTTCTATTCTTTAGGAGCGTGCTTATTCAAAATTCTTTGAAGAGTTCTTCTGTGCATTTTTAGTCTTCTAGCAGTTTCAGAAACATTACGGTTACACTGTGTAAAAACTCTTTGAATATGTTCCCATCTAATTCTATCAGCAGACATTGGGTTCTCAGGTGGTGGGGGCAAAGATGTAGCAGTAGCAGACATTAAAGATTTTTCGATATCATCTATGTTTGCAGGTTTGGTTAAGTAATCATCAGCACCCAATTTAACAGAGGATACAGCTGTAGCTATGTTACCATAACTTGTCAACATTACTGTTCTACATTCTGGATTTTGCTCCTTAATCACCTTAATCACATCGAGCCCTGAACCATCTCCTAAACGAAGATCAACGATGGCATAATTAAAATTATTTCCAGCTAAAACATCTAAGGCCTCTTTTTTTGAAGCTGCTGCTGTTACTGTGAAATCTTTACGTTGAAATGAGGTAGTTAATCGCTCACGAAAGGGTTTGTCATCCTCAATAATAAAAAGTGTTTTATCTTTGACTAATGTATTTTGCTCTAAATCCGCCATGTTAAAGTTACTTCTGCTCCATCATTACTTTGTACTAATATTTCACCATTTAGATTTTCAATCATTTGTTTAGTTATGAATAGGCCGAGGCCCATATTTACCCCTTTTTCAGGCCTGCTAGAATAGAATGGTTTTCCAAAATTAGCTATAAACTTCTTATCAAAACCAGGGCCATCATCTCTGATTTTAATTGAATAAGAATTTTTCGATGTCTCTGAGATTACTAATATTTGTCTATAAGCGAAGCTTATGGCATTTTTTATAATATTATTCATCGCTATGTTCAGTTCAGGTGTGATTTTAATGTTGATATTTTTAGAATTTTCATCAGATCTATAATCTAATTTCACAGCTCTATAGTTATTTGAAAATTGATCACATAAAGATTGCACATATGCATCTAGTGACATATTTGTAATTTCAGAAGAAAGTTCTTTTGACTCTGGATTTGTTGAGAGCTCTTTTAATATTTCCTTACACCGATCTAACTCTAATAATAGAGTTTTAATATCTTTCCCATAATCATCTTTTAATTTTTGATCTTTTTTTAAATCATCAACAATTAAATTTATGGTGTTTAATGGTGTGCCTAATTCATGAACAGCTGCAGCCGCTAAACCTCCAACTTTTAAAAGCTCTTTTTCATTTTGAAGTTGCTTACTAGCTAACTCATATGCCTTTTGGGTGCTTTTGTAATTTAATGAAAAGTAATAAAGATAAAAAACTAAAAAAATACTACTTATAAATAAAGAAATCATAATAGCTAAGCTGTATGTAAAATTAATGTTAGGATGCACAGACAAAGGAAGATTAATATAAAAGTTAAATATCAAAGCAAAACAAACTAACGCTAAACTTAAAATAATTATTATTCTTTCTATCGTAAGATATGATGCTGCGATAGCAATAGGAGCTAAGATGATAAATATAAAAGGATTAGTGTGTCCTCCATTTAAAGCAATCAAACTTGAAATTTGAACAATATCAAAACATAAAAATAAGAAGACTTGTTTTTCAGAAATAATTTTATCTCCTTTATTTAAATAAAATCCTAAGAGAATACTAGCCATTAAGATAAAAGCTATTATCCAAGAGCTCATTGCTACTGTCTTAGAAATTTCGAAAAAATACTGTGTTATAAATAAAGTAGCGGCCTGACCTCCAAAAGCAATTGCACGTATAATTAAAAAATCTGATGAATTAACAAAAAGAAAGTTTTTTTGATTATTCAACTAAATATCTAAATTTGCTACTTTGACTGAGTTATCTTGAATAAAGTTTTTTCTATCAGTAACGTCATCGCCCATCAACATGATCAACTGTCTTTCAGCATTGATTTGATCCTCGAGCTTAACTTGAAGTAACTTCCTATTAGTTCGATCTAATGTTGTTTCCCACAATTGATCAGGGTTCATTTCACCTAAACCTTTATATCGGCTAATTGATTGGCCTTTTTTACTCATTTCAAAAAGAGTGGTAAAAAATTCAACCAGTCCATTACAATTAAAGCTTTCTTTTGAAGAAAGTTTAGAAATACCAAAATAAGTATCTGTAGATTTTGCAAAACCCATTTTATTATAAAGAGATAAGCTGTCTGAAGAAATAAACTCTCTTAGATGTAATAATTTATCTAGAGCAATCTTGATTATTTTATTGTAACCCTCTTTTTCTTGTAAAAAAATTAATTCATTACTGATCATACTTTGAAATGTAAATTTAATATTTTCTGTTTTATAAACTTGATTTAAATTAGATAAGAAAATTTTAAATTGAGACTTTTCTATCTTATTTGGATGAAAATCCTGAAAAAATAAACCTGTATTTAGAATTTGATCAAAAAACTTTGCATCTAAATATGTAAGATCTAAGTTTTGATAAGCAGAATTTGCACGAGAAGCTAAATCTATTAATTCGTTCAACTGTTCCTCTTTTAACTGAATTTTTTTCTTTTTATTGTAAATGTTGAAATCGAGATCATCCTTGTTATTTAACAATAAAAACTTTGTTAACTCTCTGTCATCTAACAAGTAATTTTCAGCATTTCCTTTTTTTACTTTATATAGGGGTGGCTGGGCAATATATAAACGACCAGTGGTTATAATATCTCTCATAAATTGATAGAAAAATGTGAGTAGCAGCGTTCTTATATGGCTTCCATCAACATCGGCGTCTGTCATGATAACAATTTTGTGATATCGCATTGAGTCAGGATTGAAATAATCAGAAGGATTGTATTCTTTATCCTTTGGTGGATTACCATATCCAGCACCGATGGCTGTTATAAGAGCAGAAATTTCATTGTTTTCTAAAATTTTATGAGGATTTGCTTTAATTACATTTAATATTTTACCTCTTAAAGGAAGTATAGCCTGAGTAACTCTATCACGACCTTGCTTGGCTGAGCCTCCAGCTGAGTCACCCTCAACTATAAATAATTCTGAATTTGATGGATCTTTTTCTTGGCAATCAGCTAATTTTCCTGGAAGCGATGACGTCTCTAATACATTTTTTCTTCTTGTAAGTTCTCTAGCTTTTCTTGCTGCCTCTCTGGCACTAGCTGCCTCAATAATTTTTGAAACTAACTTTTTTGCCTCTCCAGGAGTTTGCTCTAACCAAGCGCTTAATTGTTCAGATATTATTTTCTCAACAACTGGTCTTACCTCAGACGAAACTAGTTTATCTTTGGTTTGGGATGAAAACTTAGGGTCTGGAACCTTTACAGATAGTACGCATGTCATGCCCTCTCTAGCATCATCTCCTGAAATGGTGATATTGCCTTTTTTAGCAACTGCAACTGTATTTGAGTATCCAACTAATGAGCGTGTTAGTGCTGATCGAAAACCCTGTAAATGTGTACCTCCATCTCCTTGAGGGATGTTATTAGTAAAGCAAAGCATATTTTCATTGTATCCATCATTCCATTGTAATGCGCCTTCAACTTTAATTCCATTTGACTCGCCGTTAAAAGGTATAATTTTATTTAAAGTTGATTTTCTTGAATTAAGAAATTGTACATACGCTGTTAAGCCTCCTTGATAATAAAATTCAATGGGTTCTACTTTTGATGTACGCATGTCAGATAATGTTATGCGAACGTTAGAATTCAGAAAAGCTAGTTGGCGAACTCTATTTTCAAGCGTTTTAAGAATTAGAGTTGTGTTGGAAAAAATTTTTTTTGATGGCCAAAATTGTACAGTTGTTCCAGTTCTTTCCGTCTTTTTCATTGAACCGATCTCTTTTAATTTTTTTGTTGTAACACCGTCTTTAAATTCCATTGTATGAATTTTGCCACTTCTGCGAATTGTTAAAGATAGTCTTTCTGATAAAGCATTCACAACAGAAACACCAACTCCATGAAGGCCTCCTGAGATTTTATAGCTATTTTGGTCAAATTTACCACCTGCATGAAGTTGGGTCATGATTACCTCAGCTGCAGGAACTTTTTCAGTTTTGTGCTGGTCAACTGGAATACCTCTACCATTGTCTGATATTGTAGCTGACCCATCTTTATTAATTATTAATTGAATGCTATCACAATAACCCCCTAAAGCCTCGTCAATAGAGTTATCAAGCACCTCGTAGACCATGTGATGCAGGCCTGTACCATCATCGGTATCACCAATGTACATACCTGGTCTTTTTCTAACTGCCTCTAAACCTTTTAAAACTTTTATCGAGGAAGCTGTATATTGATCTGTCATTAAAATATTTCTTTAATATCTAGGTTATCTATATTCCCTTGAAGTGTGAAGTTATCAGTGGTTGAGAAGAAAGTCTGAAATTTATTTTCTGCACAGTATTGAATAACTTTTTCAATATTTATCATATCAAAGTTATCAAATATTTCATCAATTAAAAAAATAGTAATCTTGTTACGATTTAGAAATTTTGCACAACTTAGAAGAAGGCTTAATATTAACATTTTAGATTGAGCGGAAGATAGCTGAGAAATATTTTTTTGATTGTGTGTAATTTCAAAAACAGATTTTTTTGGATCATGTTGTGATTGAAGTTTATGTTCATTTGGCCATTGATTCTCATCAGAGAGGTCTTTTTGGAATTTTTCTAAAAATTTCTCATTCTGTATGAGACCAAAACTTGGGTTAATTTCAAAGTCAAAAAAAGGTTTATTGTTATCTGATATAAAATTTTGAAATTCAGAAATAAATTTTTTTTTAATATCAATAATAGCTCTTCCGATGTCAAGCAGTTGTTTATCCAATGAAACTAGCCATGAGATATCTTGAGAAGATTGTAATATTCTTCTTTTTTCTCTTCTTAAAATTGTATATTTGCTTAGGAAGCCAAATAGCTTTGGGTCAAAATAACAAATAATTCGATTGATAGTGTTTCTTTGATATTGGGCATCTTTAATAAAATAAACTTTATCTGTTTCTGTCAGCCAAAATAATTGAAAAATATCTAAAAGCTTTTGTTGTTGTATTTTTTTATCATTTAAAAAATATTGTTTTGTCCATCTTTCATCTTTATTACTTAGAATAATAGTTAAATGATTTTCTAAATCCTCATGTATAAAATCAAAGTTTATAGAAGTTTTTAATTTTTCCTGTTTTTGAAAAATAAAATTTTGTATCACGTCTTTTCTAAAACCCGTACCAGGGCATAAAAAACTTATAGCTTCTAATAAATTGGTCTTTCCTACGGCATTCTTTCCTTTAAACAAAATATGTTCAAAATTAAAGATTTCTTTTTTATTAATGAAGTTTCTATAGTTAGATAAATGTAAACCCTTAAGTGGTGGGGACAATTATATTCTCATTGGCATTAAAATATACAAGCTTGTTGAATCTTTAGGGTCTTTTACTATTACCGGTGACGATTGGTTAAGAAGCTCTAATATCATTGTTTCTCCCTCAATTACATCATGAAGATCTAGAATATATTTTGAATTAAAAAGTATTTCTAATCCCTCAGAGGTGTAGTTTGCTGCAACTTCCTCATCTCCTTTGTTACTGTCAGTACTCGTAGCCATAATTTTAATATTATTATTTTCAAATTGTAATTTAACAGTCGGTGTCTTATCTTGATTTACGGTTGAAACTCTATCAATAGCATTGAAAAATGGATCTGCCTCAACTTGTAATAATTTATCATTTGATACAGGTATAACTTTTTCATAGTCAGGGAATGTTCCATCAATAAGCTTGCTTATTATTATAAAATTTTCTGCTTCTATGCTTATCTGTGTATCAGTACAAATTATTTTTATTTTACCCTCAAAATCGCCTAACATACGGTCTAATTGGATTATAAATTTTCTTGGAAGGATTATGCCTGTAATATTAATAATATTTGATAAATCTAACTCTGTCCTAGCTAATCTATGACCGTCAGTAGCAACACATCTTAAAGTTGACTTTGGTCCATTACTAATAGTATGGAAATAAATACCATTTAGATAGTACCTCGTCTCTTCTGCAGATATTGCAAATTTAGTCTTATTAAAAAGTCTTTTAATCTCATGGATTGTTAATTCAAAGGAATTTGTTGGATCCAATGGTACAAATTTTGGGAAATCATCTGCGCTCAATGCATTTAATTCAAAAACAGAATTATCAGAGCTTATTATTAACCTGCTCCCTTCTAATTTACATTTAACAATGGAATTTTTTTTAGTTTTCCGAATTATATCTGTTAAAATTCTTGAATTTACTGTTGCTTCTCCGTTTTTTGAAGAGTCTGTAGAAACAAATTCTCTAATTGATATATCCATATCTGTTGATCTTATTTCTATTTGGTTGTTATCACATTTTATATAAATGTTTGAAAGAATTGGGATTGTAGATCTACTATCAACAATTGAACTAACGTGTGTTAGAACTCTTAAAAAAGCCTCGCGACTAACTCTAAAATCCATTTAGGAAGTTTGCAATATTCTAGTCAAAAGTTCAATATCTTCTGCTAAATTAGGATCGTTAACCATAATCTCTTCGATAGTTTTAATTGCATGAATAACAGTAGTGTGGTCTCTACCACCAAATTTTCTTCCAATTTCTGGTAAAGATCTTGTTGTGATGGACTTAGCTAAATACATAGCGACTTGTCTTGGACGCGCAACAGATCTTGATCTTCTTGGAGAGTGCATATCAGAAAGTTTAATATTGTAGTGCTCAACTACTTTCTTTTGTATTTCATCAATAGTAATTTTTCTTGAGTTAGTTCTTAATAAGTCTTTTAAAACATCCTTTACAAGATCAACAGATATCTCGGATTCCTGAATAGATGCATGAACTGCTAATCTGTTCAAGGCGCCCTCCATTTCTCTAACATTATTGGTGATTTTATTTGCTAAAAATTCCATTACTTCTTGTTTTAGATTTAGTGATTTTTGTTCAGCTTTAGCCTGCAGAATACCTAATCGTAATTCATAAGTTAAGGGATGTATATCCGCTACTAATCCCCAGCCTAATCTGGACTTTAATCTATCCTCTAATCCATCAAGATCAGCAGGAGATTTATCAGCTGAAATAATAATTTGTCTTTTTTTGTCGATTAAAGTATTGAAAGTATGAAAGAACTCTTCCTGTGTGTTATCTTTACCAATAATAAATTGCACATCATCAATCATTAGAACATCTACTGATCTGAATTGTTCTTTAAAACTCATGATATTTTTAAATCTAAGAGCTTTAATAAACTGATACATAAATTTTTCAGCTGTTAAATAGACAACATTTTTTTTGGGATTTCTTTTTTTAATATTCCAAGCAACTGCATGCATTAAATGTGTTTTTCCTAATCCAACACCTCCATACAAAAATAGCGGATTAAAGCTTACAACTTCCGATTGTGCTACACGTTGAGCTGCTGCGTATGCTAACTCGTTGGGTTTACCAACGATAAAATTATCAAAAGTAAATTTTGGATCTAATGGTGCAGAAATATCATCATAATATGTGTCTTCGTCATCATCTTTATCTTCATAGATGACTTCTGTGCCAGGAATAATTCGCTTATTATTTTCTTTAACAAGTATAGCTAATTTATCAATGCTATGACCTTGGTCCATATAAGCTTTTTTGATAACAGAAGCATAATTTTTGATTATCCAATCACGAAGAAATCTCGTTGGGACTGAAAGGGTGAGAGAGGTATCAATATGTGACTCGAAATAGATTGGCTTAATCCAATTTTGGAAGGTATCTTTATCAAGTGATTTTTTTAGTTCAGATGTGATCTTAGACCAAGACACATCTATGCCACCTTGATGCTGTTCGTCTTCCACTAACTTAATTCCTTCCTCTAAAAGATGTGCTATTTAAGCATGAAAAGTTAAAAAAGAGGAATAAAAAAAATGTTTTTTTTTAAAAAAATAACTTGAAAAAAAAAATTATTTAGAAATTGCGGTTATATCTTTTTGTAGTTTTGAGATAGTTCTAGATGCCTTGTTGAGGTGCATGATTTTCTTTTTAGTAGATTTATGCAATACAGACATAACTACTTTTAGTTTCGCCATTGATTCCTCTACCTTTTTATCTTTAATGAGTTTATCAATTGCCTTTAGCTGAGTTGAGACATTTGATTTTACAGCTTTGTTTACTGTTTTTTTTCTATCAGACTGTCGAAGTCTTTTTTTTGCTGATTTATGTTGTGGCATATAAAAGTATTATTAACAGGTTGTTCGTCTAAAAGCGTTAATAACTTATACACATTTTTTTATTTTTGTAAAGCAGGCGAAAAAAAAGTCGAACGCCCATTTTGGATGATTTTTTTTATTTTATAAGTCTTTTTTTTATATATTACATGTTTTTTTTGATAGACCTTAAATAAACTCTGAAAACTTCCGAGGGTACCATCTGGGGATTTATAATCATTTATTGAAGAGCCACCATTTTTTAAAGATAATTTCAATACAAATTTACAAGAGCTTAATAACTTAGATATTTCAACTTTTTTAAGTGTGTGTGTAAATCTTTGAGGATTTAACCTTGAGTGGAAAAGAGCCTCATTAGCGTATATGTTTCCAATACCCACTATTAAACTTTGATCAAGGAGAGCTTGTTTCAAAGAAATTTTTTTGTTTGTAAGTTTATTGTATATCTTATTTAAATTAACTTTGTTGACTAGTAAGTCAGTGCCATATTTATTAAAAAAAAATTTAACTTCTTTTGAATCTTTAAGCCTAAAAAACATGCCAAACCTACGAGGATCATTAAATATAATTTTAAATTCTTTAAATTGTAGGACAACATGATCATGTTTTTCTTTTTTATAATTCTCGTTTAAATAATACTTTAATCGACCACTCATTCCCAAATGAATAATTACATAATTATCATTTTCTAATCCTATAATTATGTATTTTGCAAAACGTTCAACGGATATGATTTTTTTCTGAGATATTTGCTCAAGATCTTTAAAATTTAAATTTTTCCTTAGTTTTTTTTGTGATTTTTTAATAGAAATAATTTTTTTTCCTTTAACTTTTGACTTTAAATATCTTATTGTTGTTTCTACTTCAGGTAGTTCAGGCATGATAACTAAAAATAATTCAAATCAATATAATATTACAGATATTTTTGAAAATGTATCTAATGCAAAATATGACTTAATGAACGATATTATGAGTCTTGGAATACATAGACTTTGGAAAAAATATTTTGTTGATCTTGTATTATCAAAACATACTGACAATGAGAAAATTTTAGACATTGCAAGTGGTAGTGGGGATATTTTTAATCTGCTTCCTATTTCAAAAAATCTTTATGCTTTAGATCCTGTTTCCGAAATGCATAATATATCTAGAAAAAAAAATAGTTCCAAAAAAATTTATTACGAAGTTGGTTATGCAGAAAATTTGCCGTATAAAAAAAATTTCTTTCAAATTATAACATGTACTTACGGTGTAAGAAATTTTAAAAATCGAAAAAGTGGTTTTTCTGAAATTTATAGATGCCTTAAAAAAAATGGTTATTTTTTTATTATGGAATTTGGTATTCCAAAAAGAGATTTATTAAGAAGTTCATATAAAAACTTTTTAAAGTATGTTTTACCTTTTACTGGGAGCATCATCTCCAATGATAGATATAGTTATAAATACTTAGCTGAAAGTATTATTTCTTTTCCTAGTCAAAATAACCTTCTTGAAGAACTGATAAATACAGGTTTTTTTCATATTAAAACTATTGATTTCATTTCTGGAGCTAACAGCATATATATAATGCAAAAAAAATGAAAATTTTAATAATAATAACTGGAAGTGTTGGCTGTTATAAGTCTTTAGATCTAATTCGTGAGTGTCAAAAAAAAGCCATTGAATACGAAGTTATTGCAACAAAAAACACTTATGAGTTTATTTCTAAACTACTACTTGAAACAATTTCCAATAAGCCAATATATTCAGAGCTCTTCGATTTGGATATGGAAAAAAAAATTGGACACATAAAATTAGCGCGAGATAACACTCATATTATTGTTTACCCTGCTACAGCTAATATTATTTCAAAATTTGCAAAAGGTTTTTGTGACGACCTAGCCTTAACATGTATGATTGCTTCAAACAAACCTATATATTTTGCACCTGCAATGAATAAAGAAATGTGGGCTAATCAAATTATTCAAGACAATGTGGATTATTTAGAGAAAATTGGTCATCATTTTATCGGTCCAGATGATGGATCTTTAGCTTGTGGTGAGTATGGTAGTGGTCGTTTAGTTAATCCTAGTGAAGTAATTAGCCAACTTAAGTAATTGAAACGCGCATTAATTACTATTGGCTGCACTCGAGAGTATATAGATCCAGTAAGATATATATCAAATGAGTCATCAGGTCGACAAGGCATAGCTTTAATAAAAAGCCTATTAAAATTTAATTATAAAGTTATTTGTTTACATGGATATCTTCAAACAAAACAAATAGTTTCAAAAAATGTTAAATTTATCTTCACACCAACAGCGGATGAAATGTTAAAAGAAGCAAAAAAATATAAGTCTATCGACTTAGGAATTTTTAATGCTGCGGTTAGTGATTATAAAGCTAAAAAATATAAAAAACTGAAAATAAAGAAAAAAAATGGAATGTCTTTAAAATTAATTAATAATCCTGATATTTTAAGATCAATGTCATTTGGAAAATATAAACCTAAGATTACAGTCGGATTTGCTTATGAAACAAATGATGTATTTCAAAATGCAAAAAAAAAATTGCTTTCCAAAAATTGTGATTATCTAGTTTTAAACTTTCCAACAGCGGAAAATAAAATTTTTAATTCAAAATACAATAATGGTATTTTAATTGGAAGATCAGGTGACTTTTTAAATTTAGGAAATGTAAGTAAAACAACCTTTGCAAATAAAATTGTAAAATACATTATTAATAGAGAGAGTTAGAGTGGTTTGTATAAAAGTAAAAAAAATAAATGATAACGTTATTCTACCAACTTTTGAGACATCATCTAGTGCAGGAATGGATATAAGAGCATTCTTGCCAAATGGAAAAGTTAGCATATCGCCAAAAGAAACAAAACTAATTGGAACTGGATTATTTTTTGAAATTCCAAATGGATTTGAAGTTCAAATAAGACCTCGAAGTGGGCTAGCTGCAAAAAACTTTATTACTGTTCTAAACAGCCCGGGAACTATAGATGCGGACTATCGAGGGGAAGTAAAAGTGATTTTAATAAATCATGGATCAAAAATATTTGAAATTGAAGATAAAATGAGGATTGCACAAATGGTTGTGTCAAAATATGAAAAGGTTAATTTTGAACTAGTAAGTCATTTAAGTGAAAGCGAGAGGGGTAGTGGTGGTTTTGGATCAACAGGAACAAAGTGAAAAACTGATTGAAGAGTTTGGAAGACAAATTTTAGTTCCTGGGATAAATGAAGAGGGGCAACTAAATATCTCAAGGAAAAAAATTTGTATAATTGGCTTAGGTGCTCTGGGAACTGTTGCATCACAATATCTTGTTCGAGCTGGGGTTGGTGAAATTCAACTTGTTGATCATGATATAATAGAAAAGTCTAATTTACATCGTCAAATTAATTATGATAAAGATGATATTGGTAAATCTAAATCAAACACTTCAAAATATAAACTTAAAAATATAAATGACTCAACAATAATAAAAGAGCATTCATTAAATTTTGAGTCTTTCATAAAAAAAAATCCAGATAATAATTATGATTTAATATTTGAATGCACGGACAATCATCAGAATAAAATTTTTTCTTCAAAATATTGCAAAGCTAATAAAATCTCATTTGTATCTATATCAATAAACTCTTCAGAGGGCATATACTTTGCACAAAACAATGAAGAAAATAATCCATCATGTTTTGAGTGTCTTTTTCCTAAAGCTGATCAGAATCACCGTTGTCTTAACAGTGCAATGGTAGGTCCAGTTGCAGGATTTGTTACTAGTTTTGCTTGCATGAAAATTATATTTGCTCTTGCAAAAGTTAAAACTCAACTGAAAAGTGAAATCAATTTGATAGACCTTTTGACTTCAGACATAAACAAACTACAATTAAGCAATAAAAATTGTCCCCATTAATATGAATACATTTACACCTCAATCTAGTTATAGTTACGAAGAAATAATTGAATGTGGTAAAGGAAATTTATTTGGAAAGGGAAATGCCCAACTACCAGCACCTCCTATGCTTATGTTTGATCGCATCACTAATGTCAATAAAGATGGTGGGGTACATGGGAAAGGAGAAATAACTGCTGAACTGGATATAAATGCAGATTTATGGTTCTTTAAATGTCATTTCTTAGGCGATCCTATTATGCCCGGATGTTTGGGTCTTGACGCTTTATGGCAAATGTTGGGTTTTTATCTAGGTTGGCTTGGGTATCCAGGAAAAGGTCGTGCTTTGGGTGTTGGGGAAATAAAATTTGTTGAAGAAATAAAACCGGACAAAGAATTAATAAAATATAAAGTTAGTTTAAAAAAATCTTTAAATAAAAAAGGGTTATCAATTGGGTATGGAGATGGGCAGATAATTCACAAAGAAAAAATAATTTACCATGCCAATGATTTAAGGGTGGGTTTATTCAATGAGTGATAAAAGAGTTGTCGTTACTGGATACGGTATTGTTTCTTGTATAGGAGATAATAAAAAAGAAGTTTTACAGAGCTTAAGAGATGTGAAATCTGGGATTAGTCATTGCAAGGAATATGAAGAACTTGGAATGAGAAGTCATGTACATGGAAAACCTAAAATAAATATTGAAGAAAATGTAGATCGAAAAATTTTACGTTTTATGGGGGAAGGCGCAGCTTACAATTATATTGCAATGAAAGAGGCAATTGAACATTCAGGTCTTGATGAGGGGCTTATATCTAATGTTAATACTGGGTTAGTGATGGGATCAGGTGGACCTTCAACGTATCAATTGCAACAAGCATTTGATATAGCAAGAGAAAAAGGCGTTAAAAAAATTGGACCTTATATGGTAACTAGAACAATGGCATCAGGAAATTCTGCTACTTTAGCAACTCCTTTTAAAATTAAAGGTGTAAATTACTCCATTAGTTCAGCTTGTTCGACAAGTTTGCACTGCATTGGCAATGCTTATGATCTCATAAGACATGGGCAACAAGAAATTGTATTTGCAGGTGGTGGTGAGGAAACCCATTGGACAATGTCAATTTTATTTGATGCTATGGGTGCTTTATCAAGTAAATATAATGAAACACCTGAGGTTGCCTCTCGAGCTTACGACTCTTCAAGAGATGGGTTTGTCATTGGGGGAGGTGCAGGTGTTTTAGTAGTTGAGAGCCTTGATAGCGCAAAAGCAAGAGGGGCCAATATTGTTGCTGAAATTCAAGGTTTCGGTCAGACTTCAGATGGATATGACATGGTTCAACCCTCTGGAGAAGGTGCAGTAAGGTGTATGCAGATGGCAACACAGGGTAGATCTGTTGATTATATCAACGCTCATGGAACATCAACACCTGTCGGAGACATGATTGAATTACAAGGTATAAAAGAGGTTTTTGGAGATAAGGTTCCTCCAACCAGTTCTACTAAATCACTAACGGGTCATTCACTCGGAGCAACTGGTGTACAAGAAGCCGTTTACTCTCTTTTAATGATGGAAAATGATTTTATGGTTGAGTCAGCCAATATTACAAACTTAGATGAAAAGGCTGAAGGAATGAACATTCTCTTAGAAAATAAAAATGATATCAAAATCAATTCTGTACTTTCGAATAGTTTTGGTTTTGGTGGAACAAATGCATCTATCTATCTAACTAGCTTTAATGAGTAAAATTTTAGAGGGCAAAAAAGGATTGGTTGTAGGTATAGCCAACGATCATTCGATTGCATGGGGCATTGCAAAGTCCTTGAGTGATGAAGGCGCAAGTATGTATTTGACATATCAAAATGACTCAATAAAAAAAAGAGTTGAGCCTCTATCTGAGAAAATTAATTGCTTAGGAATTATGCCTTGTGACGTATCTGAAACATCTTCACTTGAAAATGTTTGTAATGGCATTAAAGGAAATATTGACTTTTTTGTTCACGCGGTTGCCTATTCAGATAAAAATGAACTATCTGGTAAATATTTAAATACCACTAGAGAAAATTTTCTTAAAACACTGCATATTTCTGCATACTCATTGACTGAAATGGTGAGGATGCTTTCGCCAAAAATGAATGATGGTGCATCGATAATGGCGCTCACATATTATGGATCAACAAGGTACATGCAAAGCTATAACGTAATGGGCGTTGCAAAAGCTGCTTTAGAAACATCTATAAAATATCTTGCTGTTGATATGGGTGACAGAGGAATAAGAGTAAATGCAATTTCAGCAGGACCTATGAGAACTCTTGCAGGTGCTGTCATCAATAAATCGAGAAAGATATATAATTATACGATTGATAATTCTCCTATAAAAAAACCATTATCTCTAGAGGATATTGGCAAATCATCAGTTTACCTAATGAGTGATCTGTCAAAAGGTGTAACTGGAGAAATACTTTATGTTGACAATGGTTACAATAATGTTGGAATGAGCGTTCAAGATTTGTAATGAAAATATTTTTTATATCTATGTTATTGTCTTTAAGTCTATTTACTAGTTCATGTAATACAATTGGGGGGTTTACAAGAGGTGTCGTTGACGATGTTAGGTCTGTAATACCTGGAATATGAGGCTAATACTAATTATATTAACAGTTAGTGCATTTACTCTTACTAGTTGTAACACGGTCATGGGTACAGCCAAAGGAGTAGGTAGAGATGCAAAAGCAGTATTTATTTACTCTAGAGACGCTGTTACAGGTAAACCAATATCAGATTAAATTAACACACTAGCATGGATAAGTTAATGTCCATGCTAAATAAATACTTTTATACTTCCTTCATGCTAAGTTTTACCTTACCAGCACGATCAACATCAAGTACTTTGACTTGAACTTCTTGTCCCTCGGATAAAACATCAGATACATTCTCAACTCTTTTTTGTGAAATTTGCGAGACATGTAGCAAACCGTCTCTAGCGCCCATAAAATTTACAAAAGCACCAAACTCAACAATTTTCACAACTTTACCAGTGTAGACTTTGCCAACTTCTGGCTCCGCAACAATGTCTTCCACCATTTGTTTAGCTTTGTTAATTGACTCTTCATTGCTGGATGCAATTTTTACAACTCCATCATCGTTGACTTCTAGTTTTGCTCCAGAGACTTCGACTATATTTTTAATCACCTTACCACCTGAGCCAATAACATCTTTTATTTTAGCTTTATCGATAGTGATAGAGATTACTTGAGGTGCATGCTTAGAAAATTTTGTTCTAGCCTCTGGTAAGGCGTCCGACATAACACCAATAATATGCTTTCGTCCACCTGATGCTTGATTTAAAGCAATTTCCATTATCTCTTTAGTAATACTAGTAATCTTAATATCCATTTGAAGAGAAGTAATGCCATCCATAGTACCAGCAACTTTGAAGTCCATATCACCTAAGTGATCTTCATCACCTAAGATATCGCTAAGCACTACAAAGTCCTCTCCCTCTTTGATTAGACCCATCGCTATGCCACCAATATGTTTTTTAATTGGCACACCCGCTGCCATCAAAGCAAGGGATGAGCCACATACTGTAGCCATAGAACTAGAACCATTAGATTCAGTTATCTCAGATACTAATCTTAGTGTGTAAGGGAAATCCTCTTTTTTTGGTAACATTGGATGAACTGCACGCCATGCTAGTTTTCCATGACCAATTTCTCTTCTACCAGTTGCTCCTACTCTTCCTACTTCTCCTACAGAGTAAGGAGGGAAATTATAATGCAACATAAAATGTTGTTTATGCATAGGATCAAGAGAGTCAATCATTTGCTCATCATCGCCCGTTCCTAATGTGGTAACAACTAATGCTTGAGTTTCTCCACGAGTAAAAAGACTTGAACCATGAGCTCGAGGAAGAATGTCTAGTTCACATGTAATTTGTCTTACTTCATCTAATTTTCTTCCATCAATACGGCTTTTATTTTTGATGATATCGCCACGAACTACGTCTTTTTCTATATCTTTAATGATTGTTGTAGCGGCTAAAATCTGATCATCTTCAACATTATCAACAATAGAGGATCTGATCTCTGTAAGTTTTTGACTTCGCTCTTGCTTATCAACTAAACCGTATGCTTCACGAATAGGATCTGAAATTTTACTTTCAATGTCTTTTTGTAAACCTTCATAAAAATCAGGTAGGCTTGGGACTTCAAAAGTCTTAATTTCTGTTTTGCTTGCAAAGTTTTGAACTTCTTTAATAAATGTCTGATAAAAATCATGTCCAAACATTACTGCCTCTAGCATGGTGTTCTCAGATAGTTCTTGGGCTTCAGACTCAACCATTAACACACCCTCTTCTGTTCCAGCCACAACGAGATCTAGTTCAGAGTTTTCCATATCTTGGATAGATGGATTTGCAACTAGCTTGCCATCTATATATCCAACTCTAGCGGAACCCAAAGTACCTGCCACAGGAAGACCTGAAATAGCTAATGCTGCGCCGGTTGCATACATTGCAATAATATCAGGATCAACAACGCTATCGTAAGATAGGACAGTTAATGTTACTTGAGTTTCATTTTTAAAGTTTTTGTGAAATAGAGGCCTAATAGGTCTATCAATCAAACGACTTGTTAATGTTTCTCTTTCAGTCGGTCTAGCCTCTCTTTTAAAAAAACCTCCCGGTATTTTACCTGAGGCATAATATTTTTCCTGATAGTTAACTGTTAATGGGAAAAAATCAATATCAGGTTTTTGTGTTTTTGCTGCACAAATGTTAGCCATAACCATTGTTTCACCACAGGTTACAACCACAGATGCATCTGCTTGTTTTGCTATTCGATTTGTTTCTAATGTAATTTGTTGGTTACCCAACTCAAATTTATGTTCTATTTTCATCTTCCTCTTTCTTTATAGCTAATTAAAAATTATTTTTTTCTTAGCTTTAGTTTATCTGCTACTTCTGTGTACTTTCCTACATTCCTCTTCTTTAAATACGCCATCAATCTATTTCTTTTACCAACCATCATCAGCAGACCTCTTCGAGAATGAAAATCTTTCTTATGGATTTTGATATGTTCTGTTAACAGATTAATTTTTTTTGTGAGAAAAAAAATTTGGGACTCCGGCGAACCAGTGTCATTATCAGCACGAGCTATATCGTTTATTTGTATTTCCGACATCAATACTCCTTTCAAAGTAAACATCATCTGACCAGGATGTCGCCCAGTTCAAATGGTAATCAGATTGGTATGTAAATCATTTATACTTGAGAAATCAAGGATTTTTTCATAGGGAATAGCTTGATTTATATCAAAAGTCCCTATTTTCAATCTTTTAATCATACTTGCATAAGCTATATCACCTAGGGAATGTGCAAATTCTTCAGCAAATGCCCTCACATAAAACCCTGAATGGCAATTCAACTCAACTCTCATTTTTGAGCTATTAGAAGATAGAATTTTTAAACTTTGAACTGATACTTTTTTATAACGATCTTCTATAGCTTTATTATCTCTAGCGAGTTCGTAAAAATTTTTACCATTTAATTTATGCGCAGAAAAGTTTGGTATTTTTTGTTGATATGTTCCTATGAACTTTTTTAAATGTGAAACTCTTTCATTTATATTATGCGAGTACGACTCCATTTTAAAGAATCTACCCTCTGAGTCTAAAGTATTTGTTGAAGCACCAAATCGTATCTCAACCTCATAACTTTTTTTTTCTTGATGTATATTTGGTATTTTCTTCGTAGCTTTATTAATACCTACTAATAATAAACCAGAAGCTAAAGGGTCTAGAGTTCCAGCAAAGCCAATTTTTTTAAATGAATAACGAAATTTTAATTTTCTAATAACTCCAAATGACTCTATGCCCTGTGGTTTATTTATTAATAACCATCCATCACTAAGAAAGTTTTCTTTTACCAAGATCTATAATTTATCTAGAAGTGATTGTACTTTTAGAGACTCTTGAAAAGACTCATCAAAAATTAAAGATATTTTTGGAGTATATTTACTCGTAAGAGTTCTTGCAATTAAACTTTGTATTTCTCTTAGATAAAGTTTATTAAATTCTTTAAAATCCTCCTCTGAAATATTATGAATAAGATAAATTTTTGCAAATCTTAAGTCTTTACTTACTTTTACTTCAGTAATTTCGAAACGAACGTTTGGAAATTTTAAAAGATAATCTTTTTGGGTTACGAGATATTCAGAGACGAGTCTTTTAATTGAAAGCTCAACTTTTTTGGTTCGAAAACTTGGCTTATTGTCCACACTATAATTCTTTTTGAACTTCCTTAGTTACGTAAAATTCAATTTCATCTTTTTCCAAAATATCTGAATAGTCTTTAAATGAAATACCGCACTCGTAATTTTCTCTAACCTCTTTGACATCATCTTTAAATCGTTTAAGAGTACCAACTTCTCCATCGTGTATGATTTTACCTTCTCTAACAAGCCTGATTTTAGCAGAATTTTGGACTATACCGTCAGTAACAAAGCAGCCTGCAATTGTACCAAACTTCGAGGATTTGAAAGTATCACGAACCTCAGCATGGCCAATAATTTCCTCTTTAGTGTCTGGGGTGAGGAGACCAGAGAGCATTTTTTTCATATCATCAATTAATTCATAAATAATTGAATAATATCGTATATCTACTTTATCACGTTTTGCGATTGTTCGGGCTTGAGGGATAGCTCTGATGTTAAAACCAATTACTAGCCCTTGCGCAGAACTCGCTAAACTCACATCACTTTCATTAATTGCACCAATAGCGTTATGGACAACATTTATTTTAACTTCTTCATTACCTACTTTTTCTAGTGAGGAAACTATTGCTTCAAGAGATCCTTGAACATCTGCTTTGACAATAATTGGAAGTTTTTTCATATCTCCCTTTGATACATTAGCCATCATTTCTTCTAGTGATGATTTTTTAACTGCTTCAGTATTTTCTAATTTTTTTTGTTCTTTTACTTTTTCTGTAATATCTTTTGCAATATCCTCATTTGGCATAACATAAACTGTATCGCCTGCTTGTGGCACTGAGTCAAAACCCAATACTTCAATCGGCATTCCAGGACTCGCTGATTTAATTCTGCTACCATTTTCATCAAGCAAAGCTCTAACTCTTCCATAAGACGAACCACAAGTAAAATGATCGCCTTCTTTGAAAGTTCCATTTTTTACTATTACTGTTGCAACAGGTCCTTTTCCTGTTTCTATTTTAGACTCAACTACAATTGCTTCAGCAAGTTTATTATGTTCGACGTTAAGATCTAGAATTTCTACTTGTAATAAAATGTTATCTAATAATTTTTCTAGATTTGTTTTTTTAATTGCAGATATTTCAGTTTCTAATACATCTCCACTATAGCTTTCTACAACTACCTCGTGAGTTAACAAATCATTTCTAACAATGCTTGGATCAACATCTGGCAAGTCCATTTTATTAATTGCAAGAACAATAGGAACTTTTGCTGCTTTAGCATGTGAAATTGCTTCAATTGTTTGAGGTTTAACACTATCGTTGGCAGCAACTACTAGTACAACAAGATCTGTTAAATTGGCTCCCCTCGAGCGAATATTTGAGAAAGCTGCGTGACCAGGTGTATCCAAAAATGTAATGGGATTGTTTTTATGTTGAATTTGATACGCACCAATGTGTTGAGTAATTCCACCAGACTCTTTTGAAGTTACGTTTGTGTTTCTGAGTGCATCCAACAAAGATGTTTTACCATGATCAACATGGCCCATCACAGTTACAATTGGAGGTCTAGGAGAAATTTTGGATATTTTTGTTTTTTGGTGATTTGCAATTTCATCTTTTAAACTAATCGCCTCTTCTCTTTTCGGTGTATGACCTAATTCTGTAACTATAAGTTCAGCAGTGTCTCCATCTATGTATTGATTGGCCGTAGCCATAATTCCACTTTTCATAAGAGCTTTTACGACATCACCTGTTTTTTCTGACATTCTACTTGCTAATTCCTGCACAGAAATTTTTACAGGTATGTCAACTTCACGGACAATTTTTTGAGAGCTAGTTAAGTTTGGTTTAAATTTTGTTTTTTGTTTTTCTCTATTTCTTTTAGTCTTTGCAAGACTGGGCATTTTTTCGTAGTCTGGTTCTTCATCTAAAAGATTATTAACTGAAATGGAAGACAGTTTTTTTTGAAATGCTGTTGTATTGAGAGTAAGTTTTTTTCTGGGAGGAGCAGATGTTGTAGAGGTAGGCGTAGAAGGTTTAGCCGAAGATGTATTTGTATTCTTTGTCTCTTTTGTCATTCAAAAAACTAGCTATTAAGATAAATCTCCCTAGCATCCATAATAATTTTTTCTGCAGCAGATTTTTCAACTCTTTTTTGTAGTATGCCGTCTCTGCCAACTAATTCATCAGTAGCTAAATCTGCAAGATCTTGACGTGAAAAGATATTGTTCTCAATCAATGTAGCTAAAATTTTATTATCAAACTCTGAAATTCCTTTGACATAATCATCTAGTTTTGAGGATTGAATTAATTTCTCAAGTTCTGCCTTCTCGTTTTCCATATACTGCGTTGCACGAGCGTATATCTCAGCAGCAAGCTCGTTATCAAAACCCTCAATTTTTTCTATATCTTGAATTGAAGCATTGGCAATTTTTTCAATACTTGTGTATCCCTCGACCGCCAATAATTGTGCGATCATATCTTCGAGATCAAGTTTTTCAGCAAAAAGAGAAGTGATTTTTTTAAATTCCTCTTGTCTTCTTTCTGCATCTTCTTTTTCAGTTAGTATATCAATTTCAAGATTGGTAAGTATTGAAGCTAATTTTACATTTTGACCTCTTCTACCAATAGCAATACTTAACTGATCCTCAGGTAAGACTATCTCTACTCTATTTGAGTCTTCAAATTCATTAACCTTTGCAACTTGTGCAGGCGCAATGGCATTTTGAACATACATCGACTTTAGCTCTGACCAATTTACGATATCAATTTTTTCACCTTGTAATTCATTAACAATAGCCTGAACTCTGGATCCTCTCATACCTACGCATGCCCCAACTGGGTCAATGGACTTATCGTTCGCACGAACTGTAATCTTTCCTCTACTACCAGGATCTCTAGCAACAGATAAAATTTCTATTTGACCTTCATATATTTCAGGTACTTCCTGTTCAAATAGTTTTGCCATAAATTGAGGGTGAGTTCTTGAAAGAAAAATTTGATGACCTTTGGCCTCTTCTTTTATATCAAAAAAGTAAGCTCTAATACGATCACCATTTTTAAAATTCTCTCTTGGAATGAGTTCATCTTTTCTTAAAAATCCCTCAGCTTTACCAAGATCAACAATAATATTTCCAAACTCAATTCTTTTTACAATACCCGACAAAACTTCTCCGACACGATCTTTAAAATCATTAAACTGTCTTCTTTTTTCAGCTTCTCTAACTCTGGAGTAAATAACTTGCCTTGCCATATTGGCTGTAACTCTTCCGAAGTTTACGGATGGTAAAGGAATTGTTATTTGTTTTCCAATTTCAGTATCAGCATCATATTTTTTAGCATGATCTAATAAAATTTGATTTGCCTGCAAAACAGGATCAATTTTTTCAACCACATCTTTAATATGAGATAAACTTATATTTCCTGTGAGACGGTCAATAGATGCTTTAATGTTATTGTCCATTCCATATTTTGATTTTCCAATGATTTCAAAAGACTCCTCAAGAGCCTCCATTACTATATCCATTTCGATGCCCTTCTCTTGTGAGACGACTTCGGCGACTTTTAATATTTCTGTGTTATTTAGCATTATATTTTCTAGTTAAAAAAAAAGGCGGGATAACCCACCTCCTCATCGTTGGTTAATAATTTTTAAGAACGCTAAAATAGAATAATTTATGATTTTTGTCTAAGGCTTTTTTCTCAAATTTGGTGTGCAAAGCGTTGGAATCACTATATTTCCAACATTTAGGGCTAATATCTGGCATGGTGTATTTGAACTTTTTCATCAAAGCCAAAGCTTCAATAAAATAGTCACCGTGATCAGTAGCAAAACAAATAACTCCTTTTTTTTTTAATTTTTTTGTGAGTTCTTTTACAAGTGTTTGGTTAACAGTTCTTCTTTTTTTATGCTTATTTTTGGGCCACGGATCTGGAAAGTATATTCTTATTTCCTGAAGATAATTGTTTGGTATGAATGGTAAAAGATCTTGAATATTTAAATGAAAGACTTGAAGATTTTTCAAATTATCATCAACAGAGTTTCTGATAGCTCTTAAAACTCCATCAGCAAAAATATCACAACCAATAAAGTTTATTTTTGAATATAGTTTTGCATCTTCACTGATTTTTTCTCCATCACCAATTCCAATTTCTAAAATTCTTGGTGTTTTGATTTTATTAAATAATATTTTATTTGGTTCTTTAAGAAATTTTGAGTATTGCTCAAGTCTTACAAATGACTTTCCTTTTTTTCTACCAAAGTATTTATTTTTTGATTCGAACATATAAAAAACTAAGTAGAAATATTAAAAAAATCAAAAGACTTACTGAAAATAAAGTTGATGAACAATTTGATTTATATTTATTAATTGGATATTGATAATAAAGGTAACCTTTTTTGTTTGTTGGAATAGTCTCAATAATTTTGCCCGAGTAATCAACAACAGATGTAATACCTGAAGGAGTTGATCTTATGAGAGGTTTTTGGAATTCAACACTTCTTAAAAGGGAATTAGCCAGGTGTTGATGTGGCCCGTACCATTTACCGAACCAAGAGTCATTTGAAATTTGTATCACCATATCTGCATTACAAACCTCAGTATTAATTGATTTATAATTAAAAATAGACTCAAAACAAATCATTGGAACAGCGTTTATATTTTTAGGTAATTTTAGGATTTTTTGATTAATTCCAGGAGTATAGTTCATTCCTAAATTTAAAAATTTGCTTACAAAAGGTTTTACAAAGGGAATGTATTCTCCAAATAAAACCAACTTTTGTTTATCATAAAAATCAATAATCTTTCCTTGATGATCGATGATATATAGACGATTAAATAATTGGTTTTCCTCGATAGCACTCGACCCAACTATTATTTTTTGATCCTCATTAATTAAAGAGGATAATCTACTAAGAAGTCCGTCCCTGTTATTTAGATCAATTGGTAATGAGCCTTCAGGCCAAATAATTAAATCTGCTTTTGGAGTATTTGTAAGAGCTTCTAGCGTTAATTTTTCATATATTTCAAGGTTTCTTAGAACGTCAAATTCTACTAATGACTCATAAAGATTAGGTTGAATTAAAAGAATGTTCAGAGTTTCATTGTTTGTTTTTCTCTCAGTATTATTTTCAAAAAAACCAAATACATAAATTAAAACAAGCACTGATGATAAACTAAAAGTTACAACTTTATTTTTGTAATAGAGAAAATAAATAATTAAACCCACAATCAAATGGATAACTAATCCCAAACCATAAACGCCTAAAAATGGTAGTGACTTTAAGATCCAAATATTTTTGTAATATATAATTGCACTAGGATTCCAAGGGAAGCCTCCAAAAATAAATTCCTTTAGTATTTCTACTATAGATAAACCTAGTGGTAATAAGAAAATCTGTAGTAATTTTTTTTTAAACGTAACTAGGATTAGAATTGTTGCTGAATAATGTAAGAATGCAATAAATAAAGAGAGTACGCCAACTAAAATAATACCTAAGAATAAATATCCAAAACCTCCTGAATAAAAGGACTGTGTAATCCAACTTAATGTAATTATTTGAGTAAATAAGAAAAAATAAAATATGTTTTTTTTTGAAAAATTATTATTAGTTAGAATATTATAAAAAATGATTGAAAATGATAAGTAATAGAAAACAGATACTCCAAATGGAGGAAGAGAAAATACATAAACAATAGAAAAAATAATTATTAAGTTTATTGGCCTAGAGAGATAGGGCAGTAGGTTATTGAGATTTGACACCACTAACCACAACTTCAAGAATTTTTCTTGTTGATACCTTGTGAATGGTGAAAGATAATTTTTTATTTATTGTAAATTTTTCTTTTTTCTTTGGTATACGACCAGCTATATTAAATATGATACCGCCTATAGTTCCTACATCCTCTTTTAAATCATCTGGGATATTGACATCAAATTCTCTTTCAAAATCATCAACGAGCATTGCGGCATCCATAATTATATTATTGTTTTTTTGTCGAAACATCGGTGCTTCATCCTTATCGTGTTCGTCTTCAATCTCACCTACTATTTCTTCCACTAAGTCTTCAATGGTAACCAAACCAGTAACACTATTAAATTCATCCATAACAATCGCCAAATGGATATTTTGTTTTTTCATTTTTTGAAGAAGATTAAAAACAGGTGTAGCAGAGGGGATATAAATGACCTCTCTTAACAAACTCTTAATATTAAAGGACTTATTATTGATTTTCTTGAATAAATCCTTGATATGAACCATTCCCAAGCAATGTTCTAAGTCCTTTTTTACGACTGGCATTCTTGAGTGAGCTTCTTTATTGATGATTTTAATGATGTTTTCTTTATCAATATTTTGATCAATAAAAATTATTTCACCTCTTGGAACCATTACATCATCAACAGTTTTTTTGTGTACCTTTAAAAGATTATTAAAGATTTTTTTTTCTTCATTCTTGGCGATACCTGAACTATCTGAAGTTGCTGAGATAAGATCAATAATATCTTTTTTAAAATTCTCGTCTTGAATTAGTTCTTTGACTAATTTTATCGCTAAATTTTTTTTAATTTTCATGTACTTTTTTTAAACCTAATAGTTTCATCAGTGTGTTTTCTAAAAATCTCATATTACTTCTCGATTGTTTATCGTAATGATGATAACCAAATAAATGATGTAATCCATGACTCACTAGCATAAAGAAATTTTGTTCATTAATTTTTTTATTGCGATTTAAAATATAACTATCTGCAATAGCAATATCACCAGAAAAATCTCCGTCAGGAAAAGATAAAACGTCAGTTATTTTATTTTTATTTTTAAATTTTTTATTCATACTTTTGATTTCTTCATTAGAAACTATTTTTATTGTCAGTTGTGTTTGATGATCAGCTTGGTGGATTATTTGAAAATATTCTGACAACTTTTTTAACTTTTCTTTGGAGGATTTTAGAAATTGCTCTAAATTCTTGTCTCCAATTATCTCGATCACAAATTTTTTATTACTAATCCTCAAAATTACTTATCGTAAGCATTAATTATTTTTTCTACTAGTGTGTGTCTGCATACATCACTACTATTTAAATGAACAAACCCGATGTCTTTAACTTTTTCTAATTTTTCCATTGCATCCTGCATTCCACTTTTGGCATTATCGGGTAAATCTTTTTGACTTAAATCTCCAGTGATAACCATTTTTGAGTTTTGTCCTAATCTGGTTAAGAACATTTTCATCTGTGTCGATAAGGTGTTTTGTGCTTCATCTAAAATTATAAAAGATTTATTTAATGTTCTTCCTCTCATAAAGGCAAGAGGAGCTATTTCTATTAAATTATTTACCATTTTTCGGTCAATTTCCTCACCTGGCATCATCTCATACAAAGCATCGTAAAGTGGTCGTAAATAGGGATCAATTTTCTCTTTCATATCTCCAGGTAAAAAACCTAATCGTTCACCCGCTTCAACTGCTGGTCTTGATAATATTAATCGATTAATTTTTCCTTCTACAAAAAGACTAACTGCGTATGCAACAGCTAAGTAAGTTTTTCCTGTTCCCGCTGGACCAACAGCAAAAACGACATCTTTTGATCTCATTTCTTTTAAAAAGAGCTCTTGGTTTTTAGTCTTGGGATAGATTGTTTTTAATTTTGTATTGATTTGAAATTTCTGATCTTGTTCGATTTGTTCTTTGATATATGTAGGTTTTGCTAAATCAATATTGTTTTCTATTTCTTCTGCAGAAATATCGTTATTCTTCAATTTTTGATATAAGCCTTGAATAATAAAGTAGGCTTTTTCAACTGGATCTCTGTTACCTTTTATAGATAGAAGGTTGCCTCTTGTATATAGCTTTACTTTAAATTTATTCTCTAAGACCTTTAAATTTTTATCGTGGTAACCAAATAAGCTTGATAGAAATTGATTATCCTCAAACTCAAGTTGTTTTTGATGGGAAGAAATATTTACAGGACTCAACTAAATTTTTTCTCCTAATAATGAGTGTGTTAAAACCTCTTTGATTTGCACAGGAATTATTTGACCTATTATTTCTTTTTCTCCCTGCAGGGCTACACTTTGATTAAATTGTGACTTGCCTTTGATTTGTCCTGTGTGTTTACCAGCACCATCAATTAATACTTGCACTGTCTTTTTTACAAACTGGTTGTTGTATTCAATTTGTTGTTCATTGAGTAAATCTTGTGTGATCTTTAAACGCTCATTGAGAATTGCTTCATCTATTTCTTCACGATCGGCTGCAGGTGTACCTGGTCTTGGGCTATACTTAAAAGAATAAGAATTCATGTATTTAACTCTTTCAATTAGATCGATTGTGTCTTCAAAATCTTTGTCTGTTTCTCCAGGAAAACCAATAATAAAATCGGAAGAAAGTGCTATATCGGGTTTTACTTTTCTAACCTTTTCGATGATTTCAAAATAATAATCCCTGGTATGTTTTCTATTCATTAATTTTAAAACTTTGTCAGAACCTGATTGAACAGGAAGGTGAAGGTAGGGCATAAGTTTTGAGTTTTCACCATGAAGGGAAATTAGGTCATCAGTCATATTCACAGGGTGACTTGTAGAATAAGTAATTCTTTCAACTCCATCTATTAAACTAATACTGTTAATAAGAGATGCTAGATTATTTGATTGACCTTGAGTGTCTAAACCGTGATAGGCATTAACATTTTGACCTAAAAGTGTGAATTCCACCACACCCTGATCAATTAAAGATTTAACCTCATCAGAGATTTCCTTAACTGTTCTTGAGTATTCTGACCCCCTTGTATAAGGAACAACACAGAAATGACAAAACTTATCACAGCCTTCTTGGATAGTCACAAATGCAGATTTATTCGATGTATTCGTTTTGATATGATTGAGCGTGTCAAATTTTTCATTCACATCAAATTCAGTAATAGATGTCTTAGGTAAATTATTTTTATCTAAAAATTTATTAAGGGACTGGATAGATTGTGGACCAATGACCAAATCAACATAGGGCGCTCTTTTTTGAATTAACTCCCCCTCTGCTTGCGCTACACACCCTGCAACGATAACTTTTTGGTTATCTTTTCCTTTTTTATGAATTTTTCCTAAATCTGAAAATGTTTTTTCTGTTGCCTTTTCGCGGATATGGCAAGTATTTAAAACTACATAGTCTGCATTTTGAAAGTCATCTGTTTGATTGATATTATGAGATAAGAAAATATCTTTCATTTTATCAGAGTCATAAACATTCATCTGACAACCAAATGTTCTAATATAAAATGTCTTATTTGATGGCATTAAGGGATTTGGCAAACAAAATTGCGTCTTGCGTATGCGGAGCGTTTATAGACTTACTCCGATAATAGTTTTTTCTTTCATTGTAGGCTTTATAGCCTAATTTTTCATAAAGTTTAATAGCAAATTTATTAATAGCACTCGCTTCCAGAAAGATTTTAAATGATTTTCCAGTACTTTTGAGTTGTTTTTCAAGCTCTTCTAAAATCATTCTTCCCAACCCTTGGTTTCTAAATTCAGGCAAAACAGCAATATGTAAAATTTCAAATTCACTAACCTTTTGATCTTGATATAAAAAATGTCCTATCAAAGCACCTTTGACGTTAGTTTGATCTAGAAGATAAATATTAAAACTTGTTTCTTTATTGAGGTGAAGCTCAATATCTTTTTCACTCCAATTAATCTCTAGTTGGTCTTTATGATTGATAATCCAATTTTTAGAATCAGATAGAGTATGTGTAAAGTTCAAGCCACAATATTATCATAAAAAACCTTGGAACACTCATACCAGTTAAATTTTTTTGTATATTCTTGACATTTTTTTCGATCGATAGTCAAACAATTCAAAACATTATCTTTTAAGTTATCACCAATAAAACCGTTGACCCCATTAACAATAATATCTTTAGGACCTGTTACATCATAAGCAGCGACTGGTGTGCCGGTTGCATTTGCCTCAGTTACCACATTTCCAAAGGTATCAGTCTTGCTAGGGAAAACCATTACATCTGAACTAGCATAGTAATTCACTAAATTCTGGCCAAACTGGTAACCAACAAATTTTATATCTGTATATTTTTTTTTTAGTTTATTTAACTGTGGTCCATCGCCAACGACAACTTTAGTACCTTCTAAATCTAAATCTAAAAAAGCTTGAATATTTTTTTCAGTAGCCACTCGACCGATATAAGAAAATATTGGTCCTGGGCCTAAGTCTAATTTTTGATAGTTGCCAAATTTTTGATGATCGACACCTCTTGACCAAACAACGGTATTTTTAAAATTCATATTAATTAATTCGGCCTGCATGGATGGGGTAGGAACAAGAACTTTTTTCGCTTTATTGTGAAAATGCTTTATGAAGAAATAAAAGAAACTTGCAGGTATTTTTATACGTTGTTGAATATACTCAGGGAAACGAGTATGAAATGAAGTTGTAAAAATAATTTTTTCTGAAAGACATATTTTTCTGGCCAAAAAACCTAGGGGGCCCTCTGTAGCAATGTGAATATGATCAGGATTGATCTGATCCATCATATTTTTCAATGTTTTTTTGCGAGTAATCACAACTTTAATCTCATTATACGAAGGAAGGCCAAAGCGAACTTTAAATAACTCAGGGTGTATTACCTCTACCTGCATACCCATTTTTTCCAATTCCGGTATGGTATTCAGATAAGAACGGACGACGCCGTTTACTTGAGGTTTCCATGCATCTGTTACTAATAATAATTTCAAGCTGCAGATACCTTATTAAGAGTTTGTTTTTCTAAAGACTGGATTTTTTTTTCATTCCAAAAGACTAACTCCAAGTTGCCTTTAAAGTCCTCAACCATTGCACTACAGCTATCTACCCAATCTCCTAGATTATGATATGTCTTATCACCAATTTTTTTTATTTCGGGATGGTGAATATGACCACAAACAATTCCATCACAATTATTTTTTTTTATTCTCTCAAGACATGCATTTTCAAAATTTTCAATATATCGTTGAGCATCTTTTACTCGTGTTTTTAAATATCCTGATAAAGACCAATACGAAAGACCAAGTTTTCTTCGACAGAAATTTAAAATATTATTAAACCAAACAGAGTAGTCATAAAGGACGGCACCTATCTTTGCTAACCATTTTGAATTTAGAACTATCCCATCAAATTCATGCCCATGCATTAAGAGAAGTCTTTTATTGTTCGCTGTTGTATGAATTCTATTTTTTCGAACTTTAATGTTTGCAAATGAAAAACCACAATAATCTGAAAAAACTTCATCATGGTTTCCAGGTATATAATAGACTTTGGTACCTGAGCGTGCTTTTCGTAAAACTTTTTGTATGAAAGTATTAAAATCAGGATTCCAAAACCAATTTTTTTTTAGACGCCATCCGTCTATAATATCTCCAAGTAAATAAAGATGATCACAATCATTATATTTTAAAAAGTGTAAGAGCTCCTTTACTTTTGAAGCACGTATGCCAATATGAATGTCTGAAATGAATATGGATCGATGTTTTTTGATTTGCATAGAATCTAAAAATAGATATATCTACAATTGATAATATTGAGGATTGTTAAATTTTTATTAAATGGTCTCTTCACAAAAGCTTTATATTAGAAAAAATTCTAAAATTCATGCATCTGGTCTTTTTGCAAAAGCTGATATCTGTGCTGGCACTAGAATCATTGAATATCGCGGGTTAAAGATAACTAAAGCTCAATCCGATAAGATTGCTGATGTTCACATAGAGGCAAACAAAAAGGCTAAAACAGTCGGGTCTGTTTACATTTTTACACTGAATCAAAAATACGACATCAATGGAAAAGTAACATGGAATTTAGCAAAATATATTAATCATTCCTGCAACCCTAATTGTGAAACTGATATCATCAAAGGAAAAATATGGATTAGCGCAATTAAAGATATTAAGAAAGGCGAGGAGCTGTCCTACGACTATGGATATGACATGTTTTGTTTCGAGGATCACCCGTGTCGATGTGGGTCTCAAAACTGTATTGGATATATTGTTCGAAGCAATCTTAGATGGAGAGTTAAAAAAAGGTTAATTGAAAATAAAAAGTCAAGATTTAACAAAAACTTCACATAAGTAGTTAAACTTCAGATATGGATTTTAAAAATAAAAATATAGTAGATGCTTTTTGGTGTTCAATTGAAGGCCTAAAAATTCTCCTTCAAGAAAAAGCAGCAAGAAGAGAGCTATTATTGTTTCCCTTGTCTGCTCTATACATCGTAATTTTTCAACCGGCTCTTTTGTTCATACTTTGGCTGATAATTTTACCTTTGCTCATACTTAGTATTGAGGCTCTAAACACTGCAATAGAATATACCTGTGATAAAATTACTATGGATAAGTCAAACAAAATAAAGAAAGCTAAAGATTTGGGCTCTGCTGCAATTTTTTTATCTCTAACAGCCTATGGAATAGTTTTAATCTTAGGTTTATTTAATTAATTTGGGAAGATTGACATGATTTTTCTACAAGTAGAGGAGGTCTAGGTTTCAATCACAGGGGAAATGCCAATCTTCCACCTAATAAAATAATCATTTATATTAAATTAAAGTTAAATTTAGATTAAATTTCCAATTTCTTTTATTTGATCGATATTTAATGAGTTGTTTTGCTTATAATTTTGAACTAGTGCAAGACATCTTTTTTTAAGAACATTGAATACTTTTAAAAATTCTATCTCAGCTTCCTCTTCAGTGCCTTTAAATTTTGCAGGATCAGCTACGCCCCAATGTGCCTTTAATGTATTTTTGAGATACAGGGGGCAAGTTTCTCCAGCTGCGTTATCACACACAGTAATAACCAAATCAAAATTAATATCTGAAAAATCATCCCATGATTGACTTTTAAAATTGTCTAGGAAAATTTTATTTTTTTCTAATGTTTTGATGCTTAATGGATGCACATATCCTGCAGGGTGGCTTCCTGCGCTATAAGCATTAAAAAAGTCTTTACCATAATGGTTTAAAAGCCCCTCTGTCATAATTGATCGACAAGAGTTACCTGTACAAAGTACAAGAATTTTAATCATTTTAATTTTCTGAGTCGATAGAGTAGCCAGCGGATCTAACTGTTCGAATGAAATCTTTTTCTCCTGTTAAATTCAGCTCTTTTCTGAGTCTTCTTATGTGAACATCAACTGTTCTGGGTTCAACGTAAGCGTCATTTAACCAAACATTATCCAATAGTTGCTGCCTAGAATAGACTCTACCTTTATTTTCAATAAAAAATTTTAAAAGATTAAATTCAGTCGGTCCTAAATTTAACTTTCTCTCACCCCTTGTTACCCTTCTGTTGGTAAGATTAATGTTAATATCATGAAACTTGAGTGAGTCGTTCTCTTCTCTTGATTTTGTTCTATTAAGTAATGATTTAATTCTAGCGAGAATCTCACTTGGAAGAAAAGGTTTGGTTACATAATCCTCTACACCTAATTCAAAACCTCTAATTTTATCATCCTCTTGACCTTTAGCTGTTAACATTATAATTGGAATTTTTTTTAAATTATCTTTTCTTTTAATTCTCTTTAAAACTTCAATGCCCGATATATTTGGCAGCATCCAATCTAATAAAATTAAGTCAGGCAGCCAATGTTCGATCTCTTGAATAGCAGACTCTCCATCATATGAAAATTTTATTTGGTAGTTTTGTTTTTCTAAATGAAATCCAATTAATTCAGAGATTGGTTTTTCATCTTCAACAATTAAAATTTTATCTGTCATTCAAAATCAGATTTTTTTAAATCAATATAATGACCTGTGATGTTAAAAATGACCTCTTCAGCTATGTTGGTGGCATGATCCCCTATTCTTTCTAAGGACTTTGCAATTAAAATTGGCCTAGTGCCCTCGTCAACAACACTTGTTTCCTTATTATGCATTCTTTCAATTAAATTTTTAAGTAAAGACTTATACTCTTTATCTATTTCTGCATCTTGATTCCATGATGTTTTAGCTTTTAATTCGTCTTTTTTAAAAAAACTATCTAGAACTTGATTTACCATGGACTGAACATTTCTACCCAAGCTGTACATTTGTTCTATTAATTCGTCATCGAAGGTAGAGGATATTGAAGTTGCTCTTTTTGCTAAATTTCTTGAGTGATCCCCCATCCTTTCTAGCTCTTTTGATACCTTTAATGCTGTAAAAACAAGTCTTAGATCACTTGCCACCGGTCTATGTAAGGTCATAATTTCAAAACTTAAATCTCTTACGTCCCTCTCGGCCACATCTACTTGTTCGTCAAGATTTTGGGTTAGTTGAGCATCTTGAGAATCTTTTGTTTTGATTACATTTACAGCAATTTCAATCTGTTTTTCAACTATCTCACTCATTTTGATAAGATCATCTTGCAATTGTTTAAGTTTTTGCTCAAAGTTTTTATCTGTATGTGTATTTTCCATTCTATCCAAACCTTCCTGTTATATAATCATTTGTTTGTTCTTTATCTGGTTTTGTAAAAATTTTACTTGTATCACCATGTTCAATTAACTTTCCTAAGTGAAAAAATGCAGTTCTTTGAGAGATACGAGAAGCTTGTGACATAGAGTGTGTAACAATAATAATAGTATATTTTTCTTTCAATTCATTGATTAATTCTTCTATTCTAGCAGTTGCAATTGGATCTAAAGCTGAGCATGGTTCATCCATCAAAATGATTTCAGGCCTAATGGCAATGGCTCGAGCGATACAAAGTCTTTGTTGCTGTCCTCCAGACAAACCTGTAGCTATGTCATCCATTCTATCTTTTACTTCTTCATATAAACCTGCTCGATTTAAGGACTCCATTACTATATCGTTCAACTCACTTTGGGTTGATGCCAGCCCATGAATTTTAGGTCCATAGGCGACATTTTCAAAAATTGATTTTGGAAAAGGGTTTGGTTTTTGAAAAACCATTCCGATCTTTTCTCTAAGCGTTTCAACTTGAATGCTATCTCCATAAATATCTGTAACTCCGTTTAATAGGAATTCACCTTGAACTTTACATGATTCAATAACGTCATTCATCCTGTTCAAGCACCTAAGAAAAGTGGATTTACCACAGCCTGAGGGACCAATTAGTGAGGTCACATCATTTTTAGTAAAATTTATAGTAACATCATCAATGGCCATTTTATTTCCATAATGAACGGAAACATTTTTTGTTTTTATTGCAAAGGAATTTACCTGCTCTACCATTTTACCTCTAATCTCCTTCTTATTACTACTGCAGCTGTATTCATTATAATCAAAAATAGAAGCAATAACATTATACCTGCAGATGTTTTCTCTAAAAATCCTCTTTCTGCACTCTCCGACCAGAGGTAAATTTGAGAGGGAAGTCCTGTAGCAGGATCGAGGGGTCCACCAGGTATTTCCATAACAAACGCAACCATCCCTATCATCAATAAAGGTGCTGTTTCACCCAATGCCTGTGCCATTCCAATAATAGTACCGGTGAGTGTTCCTGGTAATGATAATGGTATGACGTGATGAAAAACTGTTTGCATCTTAGTGGCCCCAACAGCCAAAGCTCCTTCTCTAATTGAAGGTGGTACCGATCGAAGTGATGCTCTTGAGGCAATAATTATTGTAGGTAAAGTCATAAATCCTAATACTAAACCACCAACTAATGGAACTTGATAAGGTAAACCAATTACTCCGATCAACATTCCTAAACCTAACAAGCCAAATACGATGGAAGGCACAGCGGCTAAGTTATTGATGTTTACTTCAATAATGTCAGTCACCTTTCCAGGTTTAACAAATTCCTCTAAGTAGACAGAGGCTAATAATCCTATTGGAAAAGCAAATGAAAAACAGATAATAAGAGCGTACAAAGATCCCATAACCGCTCCCCAAATACCTGCCGACTCTGGGTCTCTAGAGTCTCCCTTTGTAAAAAACCAAAAATTAAATACTGAGGAAACCTTTCCCTCTGAAGTAAGTTTATCTAAAACAGATAATTGATAATCATTTATTTTTCTTTGTGCCTCTGGCACATCCCTTGGATAATTTCCTTTTACAATTTGATCTAGGTCAGATGATGCCGTTATTTTCATTATTATCGATTGTCCAATTTTATCTGGGTTATCTAAAAGATAGTCTCTTAATTGGTAGTCAAATTTTCTTGTATACATTTCTCTTACTTTTATAAATTGTTCTTCATTTAATTTAGGGTGATTTTGTCTTACAACTTCATCGGCTAAAGCAACATAAGAGGCTCTGTATAATTCTTTTTCTAAAGAGTTTTGATTTACTTGGATAAAATCTGGATTAAAAAAAACATTTGCCTCAATTGTGGTTCTTACAAAAGCTCCACTTCCAGTAGAAAAAATTTTCCACATCAATATTAAAACAAAAAACATAGAAAGGGCCACTGCAAAAAGTCCATATGCTTGAAATCTTTTTTCGGCAGATAGTCTTTTATTTAAACTATTCATATTTCTCTCTGTACTTTTTAACTATAGTTATGGCTAGTATATTAAGAAGTAATGTCATTAAAAATAAAGTTAAACCTAAAGCAAATGCAACAAGTGTTTTTGGATTATCAAACTCTACGTCTCCAATAAGACTTGTTACTATTTGTGTAGTTATAGTCGTTGCAGGTTCTAAAGGGTTAAATGTTAAGTTTGCTCTTAAGCTTGCTGCCATTACAACAATCATTGTTTCTCCTATGGCTCTTGACACCGCCAATAGGAAAGAGCCCATAATTCCAGCTAATGCTGCAGGCAATATAACTTTTTTAATAGTTTCAGATCTAGTTGCTCCCAATGCATAAGAACCATCTCTTAATGATTGTGGAACCGCTTTAATCACATCATCGCTCAATGATGATACAAATGGAATAATCATAACACCCATAGCTAAGCCAGCAGCTAAGGCGCTTTCTGCTGAGACAGGTAAACCAACACTTTCACCAACATCTTTTATAAAAGGAGCTAAAGAGAGCGCAGCAAAAAAACCATAAACCACTGTTGGAATACCAGCTAAAATTTCAATAATAGGTTTAGCTATATCTCTTACTCTTTTAGAGGCGTATTCTGCAAGATAAATTGCTGACATTAAACCAAGTGGAATAGCAACAATCATAGCTACAGTTGCAATTAAAAGCGTTCCCGTAAGTAATGGTATAAACCCAAATGCGTTTTCGAGATCATCTTTATCAAAGCCCTCAGAAGCATCAACAACAAATGCTCGGTTAGGATTCCAACCGGTACTAAAGAAAAAATCAACAGGGTTTACGTAACGGAAAAAATTTATTGCCTCAAAGACTAGAGATAAGAAAATTCCAATAGTTATTAGTATCGCAATGTAGGAACTTCCTTTGATGATATAAGTAATTATTTTTTCAACAATTGGTTGTGCGTTTAATTTCCCAGAAATCGACCTTGTGGCAAGAAACCCTAAAATGATAGGAAGAATTATAAATAGAGTAAGGTTTGACCAGCCATAAATTTTATCAAAGTTTGCTAAATTTTTAGCAGCAGTCAATTCGTTCTCACTTGCCATATTTAAAATTGATTTTTCACCATTGGTTAAATCGTCTAAAGGAAGGTTTACTATGACTGATAAATTATTAAGTTTATTAAGTATTAGGCCTAGCTTTCCATCACTCCAGGTAGAAATATCTGGAAAGAGAATGGGCGACATGACAAACATTTCTTGAAAATTTCCTTTAAATAACAGGAGCCCAAACCACATTAATAGTGCAGGAATCAATGCCATTAAGACTACATAGTACCCAAAATAATCAGGTTGAGAGGAAAGTTTAATGTTGCCGTTAAATTTTAAATTGAGAGCTCTTTTTTTGCCGATAAAGTAAAATAAATAAGAAATGATTACTAAGATTAAAAGAGCAAAGTAAATCATTAACTTAATTTATCGAGGGTTTTTATAAGGGCAAGTGTATACTTGCCCTTAAATAAATAGTATGTGAATAATTACTTGCAGAGTTTACCTGAGAAAGCGTAGCCGGCATCTTTCAAAGGATGTTTCTTGTCGGCACAGGCAACTACATCAAATGCAGCTAATGTATCTACATCTGATCTCGTTCTTGATAATAATTCAGAAACCATGGGAGCAGCACCAATTTTTGTAAGGTAACCGTTAGAGCCAATTGCTTCATCGGAAACCATCATTTGTGCAAATTCTTGAATACCTGGAACAACTCCAATGTGATCTTTCTTTAAGTAAATAAATAAGGGTCTCGCAACTGGATACTCATAAGCAGCAATTGATTCTTCACTAGGATCAACTCCCTCTAAAGATGCAGGTTGTAATTTATCACCATTATCTTTTAAATAAGAATATCCAAAGTAGCCAAAACGCTCTTTGTCCTCTACGAGTTTTTGGACGATAAGGGTATCATTCTCACCCATCTCAATAATCCTTCCGTCTTCTCTGTAATCTGTACATCCATCATCTCCACCTGTGATATCTTCATATCCCATCGCAGCACAGCCTTTTTCCATTACATTACCGTCAAAAGCGTCCCTTGTACCAGACGTTGGGGGGGCTACCAGTACTTCTATTTTATATGCTGGTAAGCTTGGATTAATTTCATTCCATTTTGTGTAAGGATTTTCTACGACCTCGCCATCTACAACTACTTTAGCCGCCATAGCAGTCCAAATCTCAGCTCTTGTTAGATCCATTTTTTCAGCAGCGTTTGAGTGAGAAAACGTAATACCATCATTAGCCCACATTACCTCAACAACATTTGTTACACCATTTTCGACACAAAGTTTCGCTTCCTTAGATTTCATAGGTCTTGACGCACCAGTAATGTCTGGGTGTTCTACGCCTACACCAGCACAGAATAATTTCATTCCTCCACCAGTCCCTGTTGGGTTATAAGTTGGGGTTTTAAAACCTGACTCTCCAAGTCTTTGTGCGTTCACAGTTCCATATGGGTATACAGTTGAAGAACCAACAATATTGATTTGATCTCTTGCAAAAGTTTCAGCAGAGAAAAGAACGCTTACTGCTAAAGCAAGAAAGGTTAAAATTGATTTTTTCATAGTTAATATCCTTTTTAAATTTTAGTTATTATTTAAAAATACTGCGTGAAAATAAATCTAATGTTACATATATGTTAAAGTTTTATTACGTGTACTTTGGAATTGTTATCAAAAATTCTGAACCTTTTCCAACTTCACTTTTTATGTCAATAAAACCCATGTTTTTAGTCAAAATATGTTTCACAATTGAAAGACCTAATCCAGTACCACCAACCTCTTTAGATCGTGCACTGTCTACTCTATAAAATCTCTCAGTAAGCCTTGAGATGTGCTCTTCTGCAATGCCTATGCCACTATCTTTGAAAGAAATTTCGACATATTCAGTCAAAGTGCTACTATTCATTTTTTCACGAGCTTTAATTAAAATTTTAGCACCATCTTTTGAATATTTAACAGCGTTGTTAACGATATTGACAACCACTTGAATAAATTCTTCATGAGGGCATCCAACTAAAAGAGATTGGTCTAAATTAATATCAACATTTATGTTTTTCTTTAAAATTTCCGATTCCAAAGAGTTTATTCCAATTTTAACGGTATTTAATAAATTACAAAATTGGTCATTCTCATTAGTTTTTTTATTCTCGATGGAACTTAAACTTAATAGATCATCAATCAAAGAGTTCATTCGATTTGACTGATCTTGAATAATTGAAATAAATTTTTTTCTATTTTTTTCATCGTCAACAGTTAAAAGTGTTTCTAAATATCCTATTATTGAAGAGAGTGGTGTTTTTAATTCGTGACTTACATTGGCTAC